>DXIX01000005.1 GCA_019112635.1 Candidatus Blautia intestinigallinarum
TAAGGTTGGTTTGGCGATTGACATTATACCAGAAAAGGGAGGTCAATGCTCTTTTTATTGCAGAATTCCCTTAAAATCAAGGTTTCTAAAGGATTTGTAAACAAAAAAACAGGTAGTATTTGACACTACCATGCTGTAGAAGGAGGCAAAACAAATGAGTTTTTTCAATTTTTTTAAAAGCCCTCAGATCAGCCAGGGGATTGACGAATACAAGTCCACTCCCGGTGCGCTTCTCCTGGATGTACGTACTCCCGAGGAGTATCAGGAAGGACATATACCGGAGAGCAAGAATCTTCCGCTACAGTCTCTGGCGAATCAGGCTGGCAGTCTGATCCGACAGAAAAGCACTCCTATATTTGTTTACTGTCACTCCGGAAGCAGGAGCAGCCAGGCCGCAGCCCTTCTCAAAAATATGGGATACCAAAATGTGAAAAATATCGGCGGTATCATATCCTGGCATGGCAAAATAGAATACGCAGAATAATCCCTCCTGTAGAGACGAAAGTTTTCCCGTGCCTGATAAATACTATAATAAAATAGGAAGTATTTCTTTATATCACGCTTAAAATCCCCCTCAAAATACATCCGGCAGTAAATTGCCGGATGTATTTATATTTTACAGAAATGCCTCTCTCTGGCCATTTTATGGCTGTCACTTAATTTTTTCCCAGACCTCATCGTCAAATCTTCGTTTCTTATAATAGTAAGGCCGGTCTTCCTCAGTGATTTCCCGAATAACCCGGCAGGGATTTCCTGCTGCGCAGACCCGGTCCGGAATGTCTTTGGTGACCACGCTTCCGGCTCCGATTACCACGTCGTTCCCTACGTTCACTCCCGGAAGGATTACGCAGTTACCGCCAATCCAGACATTGTCCCCGATAGTCACTGGAATCCCATACTCATACCCGGAATTTCTGCTGTCCGGATGGATGGGGTGTCCTGCCGTGTAGATGGAGACATTAGGTCCAAACATGACGTTGCTTCCAATGGTAATCTTCGCCACATCCAGCATAACGCATCCCACGTTCGCGTAAAAATTCTCTCCTACAGTGATGTGGCTTCCATATTCACAGTGAAAAGGCGGTTCGAAATAAACTCCTTTTCCATGCTGCATTCCTGTCAGATCCAGAAGCTGCATTCCCCTCTCCGGATCGAAAGGCATCACGGTATTGTATTCCCGGATGATTTTTTTCAGGGCAAGCTGTTCTTTGATCACAGACTCATCCGTGTAATAGGGCATCTGATGATCCCGGCGGTATCGATTATCCATATCTTTTTCCTGGCACACTCAAATGGTGCCTCTTCTCCTTTTCGTATTTTTGATGATCCTGACCCATCTTTTTGTTCAAGACTCTCAGATCCTGGCACAGGACTTGAGACAGCTTTCGCGGTCAGATATCTGCTCAATTTTATAACACTCCCGCCGGATATGCAACCTGCAGAGAAAAATCTTATACAGAGTCTTTATATCATAAAAAAGCTTTTACATCTCCACGATACCAAATCATATCCATGATACAAGAAATTGTGAATCGCCGAAGTGATTGACGATTACAAAAGCAGATTACTGTACAAAGTTTTTCTGAAAACGGACGAAAATTCCAGATACTATCAGTCCAATGCCGCAGACAATCATCATGCCTGAAAGCGGCCAGAGATCTGCCAGAGGTCCAAAAAACGCCATTCCCAAAGGGAGGGCTCCGGAATATACAGCTCCCATCATTCCCAGAATCCGTCCCTGCATCCAGCTGTCTGTCCCCGCCTGCAGGGATGCTGACACTGCCGTCTGTACGGTTGTCAGGGCAACACCATACATTGCCATCAAAATCAAATAGATGGAGAAGGCCGCTCCCATCCCCATCGCAGCGGACAGAATTCCAAAGCAGATCAGCCCCGCCGATAAGGTGCGCAGATTTCCTCTGATTCCCAAGCGGTCTGTCGGTTCCTGGAAACCTCCCCAAATTCCCATAAGGATTCCACCGGCGGTCATCCCTGCAAATCCGGATAACTCTGTGACAGTTAAGTACCAGTACGTATCCCCATAGACCTGGCTCACCAGCAGCCCGGCAAGAAATCCCCCCGGCACACACATAAGCACGAAGAATCCGTAGAGCAGCAAAATCCTGCCGATGATGGGATTTGCCGCTGTATAATGAATGCCTTCTCCTAGTTCTTTCAGGAAAGCCCGCTCCTCTCTCAAAGTCTTCTGCCCAGGTATCTCAATCCGGGATAAAAGACCGATCCCCAGAATAGCTGTGAATACATCCACCAATAGTGCCATGCGAAGAGACAGAGCCGATAACAGAACGCCTGCCGCAGCCGGTGCAGCAAACTGCACCACGGACTGGATCGCGGCATTGATTCCATTATACCGCATCAGCCAGGGGGCCGGAACCAGCTGAGGAATCACAGCATTCACCGCCGGTGTCTGAATACCAGCTCCCACAGAGCGCAGCCCGGACATCAACAGCAGCACGCTCAGGCCTTTCCAGCCAAGGCCACAGGCTGGAAGAAGGAAAAATACAGCCAGGGTAACCGCCGCAATCCCTGCGTCTGACGCCATGATCAATCGTTTTTTGCTGTACCGGTCTGCCCATACGCCGCCCGCAAAAGACATGAGAAATTGGGGCAGATAAGAACAGACAGAAAAAACAGCCACCCAGATTCCCTTGGAAGTATCCAAAGTTACATACCAGATGACTGCCATCTGTACCAGTGTTGACCCGAATAAGGTGATCCCCTGGCTGATGAAAAAAAGCCAAATTTTTATTTTCCAATTATATTTTGTCTTCATTGTGTGGTATCTCCTCCCATTTTTTTGGAGAAAGCACAAAGCGCTGAACGGGATATCCATATTCCCAGAGCAGCTCACGACCCTCAAACCCGAGCTCCCGAAGCCTCCTGCGGTGCCCTGTGTCTGCCCGGTCCCCCTGACGGTAAGTCGTCATATCGATTTCTTCTCCTGGCAGAAGTTCTTGCATGATCCAGCCCACAAATAAGTTCTCTATTTCCAGATTCTTATACTGGGGGTGCACAGCCAGAAAATCAATCCGTCCTCCCTGAGGCCCCATACTCACAGCCCCTGCCAGCCTGTGACCATCCCGGATCACAAAGGCTCTTCCTTCTTTGACAGACTGGCAAAGAGCTCTCCTGTGTTCTGCCTCATCCAGGCAGGGATACCCGTCGATTACCAGACTGGTCAGATGCATCCAGTCACTCACATCCGATTCTTTTGCCTTTTGAATGTCTTTTTTGGAAAACCTCTCTTTGGAAGGCTGCTCCCCCAGACTCATCTTCAGCTGCAAGGGATAAAATTCTCCCACTTTTCTGAATTGACCAGGTGATGCCTTATACATTGCCCGAAATATATCTGTAAACGCCTGTTGGCTCCCATAGCCGCTTGAAAGGGCAATCTCTAGAATCGGTTTCCTGGAAAAGCTCAAAAATCTGGCGGCCTCCGTGAGGCGCCGCCGAACAGCGTATTCTCCCATCGTCAGCCCCACTGTGCGCACAAACTCCCGGTGCAGATGGAATTTTGAATAATTCAGAACCGCTGCGATCTGATCCAGAGACAATTTTTCCTGTAGATGTTGTTCAATAAAATCAATCGCCGACATGATCGTCCGAATCTGTGACTCTCTCATCAGGCCTCCTCCTTTCCCCCAAATTATACTACAAAAAGCGCTGTTGTTTTTCATACATCTTGCTGTTTTTTATTTTATCATCGGATTGGAATCCGCAAAATTTTATCCAATCTTTCGCAATCACTCTTCAGAATATGTTATGATAATGAATAAAGTAATTTTAGACTCGCTCACCCATACTATTTTCGGGAGAGCCATTGTGAAAAAATATCAGGAGGAGAAGAAATTCATGGTCAATAAAATTATCATCCGAGGAGCCAGAGTGCATAACTTAAAAAATGTTGATGTGGATATTCCCTTGAATCAAATCGTGGGAATTGCCGGTGTATCCGGATCCGGCAAGTCTTCTCTGGCTCTGGGGGTTCTGTACGCGGAAGGTTCCCGCCGCTATCTGGAAGCTCTGTCCACCTACACCCGGAGACGTATGACCCAGGCAGCAAAAGCCCAGGTAGACGAAGTGCTCCATGTGCCGGCAGCACTGGCTTTGCACCAGCGTCCCGGGATCCCCGGCATTCGAAGTACTTTCGGGACCGGAACCGAGCTTTTGAATAGTCTGCGCCTTATGTTTTCCAGACTTGCCAGCCACAGATGTCCCAATGGCCATTACCATCCGCCCACTCTGGCGGTCGCGGCGGAACAGGAACTGATCTGCCCGGAATGCAACGTTCATTTCTATGCGCCGTCAGCCGAAGAGCTTGCCTTTAACAGCCAGGGGGCCTGCCCCACCTGTGACGGGACGGGAATGGTCTGGACGGTCGACCTCTCTACTCTGGTTCCCGATGAATCTCTGTCCATCGATGAAGGCGCCGTGGCTCCCTGGAATTCTCTGATGTGGTCTCTGATGACGGACGTATGCCGTGCCATGGGCGTGCGCACGGACATTCCGTTCCGTGACCTGACCGATCAGGAAAAGGAGATTGTCTACCACGGACCTGCCGAGAAAAAACATATTTTTTATAAAGCGAAGAAGTCCAATCAAGCCGGAGAACTGGATTTTACCTATTATAATGCGGTCCGGACTGTGGAAAACGCCCTCTCAAAAGTCAAAGATGACAAAGGCATGAAACGGGTGGAAAAATTTCTCCGTCGGGATCTCTGTCCCGACTGCAAAGGCACCCGTCTCTCTCCCAAAGCGCGCGCTCCAAAGCTGTGCGGCCTCTCTCTGGATGAAGTCTGCCAGATGACTCTCCAGGAACTGAACAAATGGGTCTTGGATGTCCCGGCCTCTCTTCCGGAGCAAATGCGTCCCATGGCAGAAAGTATCTGTGAATCTTTTCTTACCGTATCAAAACGTCTGATGGATCTTGGTCTTGGATATCTGACCCTTGACCGTGCTTCTTCCACGCTCTCCACAGGCGAGAGACAGCGGATGCAGCTGGCCCGTGCGGTCCGCAACCGCACAACGGGCGTCTTATATGTCCTGGACGAACCATCCATCGGGCTGCATCCGGCAAACATCAAAGGGTTGAATGGAGTCATGCGTGATCTCATTGCCGATGGAAATTCTGTGATCCTGGTGGATCATGACACACAGATTCTCTCACAGGCAGACTGGATCATCGAGATGGGACCGGGCGCCGGTTCCCAGGGAGGACGTGTTCTCGCCCAAGGGACAATCCCTGCGATTGCCCAAAATCCATGCTCCAAAATCGGTCCGTTTCTCAAGGGAACTGCGGACACCTGCATGAGAAAACGCACCCCGTCCGATGAAATCTTTTCCCTTGGAAAAATCAGTCTGTCCACAGACGCAATCCACACCGTCAAGCCTCTGACGGCAGAAATTCCCAAGGGACGTCTCACTGTAGTCACAGGTGTCTCTGGCTCTGGCAAGACGACTCTGATCCTGGAAAGTCTCATTCCCGGACTGAAGGCTGCCATCCAGGGAACAAAGCTGCCAGAACATGTTCTTCATGTGGATCCCGGCGGAATTGAACAGGTCAAGCTCATCGATGCCACTCCCATCGGCATCAATGTCCGTTCTACAGTCGCTACCTATGCCAATGTGCACGATGAACTCCGAAAAATTTTCTCACGGACTCCAGATGCCCGTTCTGCGGGATACAAAGCCGGTGATTTTTCTTATAATACGGGAAAACTCCGCTGCCCCACCTGTGATGGGACGGGAATCATCAGCCTGGATGTGCAGTTTCTCCCGGATGTGAAAATCACCTGTCCGGATTGCCGAGGTTCCCGGTATTCCAGGGAGGCTGTGAAGATCAAGTACCGCAGCAAAGAGAATCTGTCCTACTCACTGCCTGAATTGATGGCTATGGATATCAGTACCGCCCTGAAAGCCTGTGCTGATTTGAAACTTGTCCGTCAAAGGCTTCAGGTTCTGGAAGACCTCGGTCTTGGTTATCTCATGCTTGGAGAAGAAACTCCAAGTCTCTCCGGCGGAGAAGCGCAGCGTCTGAAGCTGGCCAGCGAGATGGGACGTGCACAGTCCGATTCCATCTTTGTCTTTGATGAGCCAACCATCGGGCTGCACCCTCTGGATGTAAAAACTCTGATTGGGGTCTTTCAGACTCTGATTGAACACGGTGCCACAGTTCTTGTGATTGAACATGATCTGGATGTGATCCGAAACGCAGACTATATCATTGACATGGGTCCCGGAGGCGGCACAGACGGCGGACAGATTGTCGCCGCAGGACCACCGGAAGCAATCAAAAACGCACCTCTTAGCTGTACGGGAAAATATTTATAGTTTTATTTGCCGGAGCGGAATCTTTTAGCGGCACACGCATGCTTTCCTGGGGGAAGGTATCATTTCCTTCCTGCCAACCAGGCAGGCCGCCGCTGTCGCCACCACATGGCTGAGAAGTACTGCTGCCCAGATTCCGTTCAGGCCAAATCCAAGAATCATAAGTATCCATGCCAGAGGCATCCGCACAATCAGATAATACAGAACCATGCAGAACAGACTCTTTCCCGGTTTTCCCAGCCCGTTGACCGCACCCAGAAAGCAATTGGTCACTGTATTTAACACATAGCCGACACCAATGATCTGGAAATATGTCTGCACAATCCGGTTCACTTCCGTGCTGTCCACAAAAAGTCTGCATAAAGACTGGGCAAAACATACAACCAGGAAAGACAGAACCGCCAGACATACACCGCCATACAGCAGAGAAAGTTTCAGATAATCCTTTACCCTGTCCAGGCGTCCTCCCCCTGCGCATTGCCCCACAATGGCCGTCAAAACCATGTTCAGGGCCATAGCAGGATAAAACAAAAGGATTTCCAGTTTTCCGGCCACTCCGTATGCCGCAATCGCGCTGATTCCAAATCCGCTCACCAGAGAAGTCAAAAAGCTGGTACTGATTGCCGGTATGCTCTGCTGAAAAGCTGCCGGAAGTCCCTTTCCGCACAATGGCAGAATCCATTTTCTTTCAAATGCAGCAAGCGAAATGGAAAATAATTTTTTCTTCCACAGATAAAATAACATAAAAATAAGACAAAGTGTCTGGGAAAGTAAGGTAGCGGCCGCGGCTCCGGAAAATCCCATCCAATGGATAAACAGCGGATCCAAAACGGCATTTAAGACCGTGCAGATCAACATGGCAATTACCTGAAAAAGTGTATTCCCAAAGCTGCGCAGTACTGCCGTGAAATAGCAATAGAGATAGACTGCCAGATATCCCAAAAAATAAATTTTCAGATATGCATATGCCATCGGATAGGTCTCCTCCGGCGTCTGGAGCAAAGAGAGAATGGGATTTAACAAAATTTCCAGCAAGACTGTCAATCCCACTGAAAATACCACGGAAAATAAAAATGATGTGGCAAGAATTCCTTCTGTTTTCCTGCGATCCCTGGCTCCCACTGCCTGGGACAGAAGAATACTGACGCCGTTAGTCGCTCCCATCGCAATAGAATTCAGAATCAAAATCAAGGGGGTGGCACCTGTGAGTGCCGCATAGGCCGTCTCCCCCAGAAGATTGCCAATCCAAAGACTGTCCACCAGGTTGTATGCCATATTCAAAAACATGGCGGCCATCATTGGAAGTGTCACCATAAAAAGACATTTTCTCGTGTCGCCTGAAATAAAGTCCAGTTTCAAGTTCATTTTTTATTCCTCCTTTAGTGAATGAATATCATTCATTTATGGGTTAAAAAGAAACCCTGCCATTTTGCAGGGATTCTTGCCATTATGGCCTGCTCTTCTCTCCATCGGTTACTTTTGAAACTTCCTCAGTACCTCTGTGAGAAACTTCTTGATTCGTCTGACTCGTTCCTCTCTCGGGATGCTCTGATCCAGGAGGATTCCCAGCTGTCCGTACACACAAAAAGAAGCGGCTGCCTCAGGATCAGAAATCTGCGTCTCTCCCCGTTCGTTGGCATCTTGGAGCAGTTGTTCCACAATCGGCTGCATTTTCGAACAGATACTCATGGACAGACGCATATGAATCTCCTGGCTTCCGGCGCCATGAAAGATCTTCTTCATGTAACTGTCCTCCTGCTCTGCCTCAATAAAAGTAGGCATCTGTTCTACGATCTGAAGCAGCGTCTTATGGGATGTATTCAGGATCGAAGTCATCTGGGCCACTTGCTTCCTGGCATACTGTTCAATGGCTGTCTCAAACAATATCTCCTTAGAAGGAAAATACCGGTAAAACAGTCCCTGAGCCACCTGCATTTCCTTAGCGATATCCGAGATTGAAGTTTTCTCATATCCTTTCTCATAGAACAGGCGCATCGCTGTCTCAATGATCTCCTGCTTCCGCTGTGCAGGATCTTTGGAGATACGCATCATCTCTTCCCCCTTCCTGAACAAAGTATAGCACCCGTCGTTTCACTTGTCAATGAATAATATTCATTCATATTTCGGGGAATCTACACAGGATTTGATCTATTTGCCAAATTGTCTCACAGCGGTCTGCGCTACTGCTTCGCCGAATGCCTCCAAACGCCGTGAATCCTTATCCAGATTATCTGCCGTGCTTACAGCACCAATTTGGAATTTATACTCCGATTTCGGATCTGTTCCGGAAAACACCAACATTCCTTTCAATAGCATGTGCCTTAATATTTCCATGATTGCTGTGTCCGTTCCCCCTGATGCTGACTGGGCTGTCACAAAGACAGCTCCCAGCTTGCCTTCCAGTGAAATCCGAAAGCTCTGGTCGAACCATTTTTTCAGTTCCCAGCTCATACTGGTAAAATACACCGGGCTTCCGAAAATGACTGCTTCACTTTCTTCCAGGAACTTCGCATCCACTTCATTTTCCCGGATATCCATCAGCTTTACCTGAATAAATGGATATTTTGCAAGAATTCCATCCTGAATATACTCTGCAGCCGCTTCCGTGTTGCCGGTCTGACTGACATAAAGAATTGATATTTTCATCTCTTTCTCCTTTTCGGTATCATAAGAAAAACTCATTCTCTCGGCGAACAGATTTCAAAACGCCCAGTTTCTGATTCATATTTTCCTGGAGAGGCTGCGGAAGAACGCGCGCCTGTCTCGGACAGGCATAGACACAGGCCATGCACAGGATACATTTCTCCGGAGCATTCACAACCTTCCCATTTTCCACATGAACTGCCTCTGTGGGACAGACTTTTTCACATGTTCCGCATGAATTACAATTCTCAAGAGAGACTGGTGAGACTCCTGTGCTCATTCCATCCTTGTAAGGATAATTTCCTGGAACTTTCACGGAACCTTTCACATCCTTTTCCAGCTTCTCCAGCACATCCCTAGCAAATCCTCGGATCTCCTCCTGGTCTTTTTCATCCGGCCGTCCTTCTCCCACTTCAGGTACGATGGAATGACGTGCAATCAAAGCTGCGGATGCCACGATCTGAAATCCTCTCTCCTCCAAAATCTGATTCATCTCCAACAGCGCATCCTCATAAGCCCGGGTTCCATATACTGCCAGCGTGACTGCTTTCTTTCCTTCTCCGTTCAAAGCTCTCAGTTTTTCCGCTGCGATTGCCGGAATCCGTCCGCCAAAGACAGGTGCCGCTGCCACGATCAGGTCACTCTTCGGTTCTTCCACTTCCACGTCTTTCTTCCCCAGATCCAAAGCCTTCACATTCTGCGAAAGTCCATCACAGAACATCTCTCCTGCCTTCTTCGTTCCTCCCGTAGGGCTAAAATAATAAAAATCAATCTTTGTCAGCATATCCTTTCTCCTTTCCCATTTTCACAACACCGCTCTTGATTTTGCTTGATACACAAAGCCTTTCGTTGTAATTTTATTTTTTACAACAAGTATACTCTTTTCCCGTTGTATTGTCAATATTTACAATGTTTGAAAAATAGCGTATAATTTTAGGGAAAATTCTGGGATGCTATTCCAAAAATCTGAGGAATCTCCGTATCTAAAGAAGGAGGGGGAAACGGCTATGCGCTTAAGCACCAGGTGTTCAGTCGCATTACATTGTCTGCTTTTTATTGCCGAATATGAACATCAGACAAAAGTAACCAGTGAATTATTGTCTAAAAGTACCGGCTGTAATTCCGCAGCCATCCGCAGTATCCTCAATGCCCTGAAAAAGGCAGGACTGATCTGCATCTTCCGTGGAGTCGGAGGAGCTCACCTTGCTCAGTCTCCCCGACAGATTACCCTGTGGGATGTCTACCATGCTTTGGAACCGGATGGCCTGAAAAATTTTATCGGTTTACATCAAAATCCATCTCAGAAATGTCCTGTGGGGAGGTCTATCGAATCCGTATTATATAAACCTTATCAGGAGATCAGCGCTTCGGTTCAGCAGACTATGACAGGAATCACTCTGCAGCAGCTTCTGGACGATTATCATGGGCAGACACCAGGATTATAAATGGAGTAAGAAAAACTTTTTTCAATACAAAAGACAATCGAGAAAGGTATCAAAAACCTTTCCATCGATTGTCTCTTTTTTGTGCTGAGATTCGCAATCGAATCTTGAACTTTATCTCTTACCCCATACCCACAGCTGCCACAACTGCGAAGGTCACATAATTGGTGATATCCGTGACATACAGAATCATCTTCTCTACCTGCCTGTTCTGGGGGTTCTTTCGGATTTCTTTGATTCTGGCAGATAGCCGCTCCTTTTCATATTTGGAAAAATACTGGTTCAGACATTTGGATACCTTCAAGATATGCAGAAGAAGGATATCGTGAATTTCCATCTCATCCGTCCCGTTTACAACGGCCCTCACAGCCGTGACCAATTCTTCCTTATACGTTTTCTCTGGGACGTACAAATTCTTTGGCGCAAACAAAATTCCTTTATCAAAGGTGGCCAGTCCTTTTTCCAGCAGAGATTTTCCGATATCTTCCGCCAGCTGACGGTTTCGGACGCCGATGGAGAAAACTGACATCATCATATGGATGGTCCGCGGTGTTTTGCGCAGATACTGGTACAGGGTCTCCAGATACTTCAATTCCTCCGGAAGTTCTTCTTTTACCAAAATTTTCTTCTTTTCGATGACAATAATCTCCTGTGAGAGAAGATCCAGAAATCCTGCCGCCACCAGTCCGGCCGCTGCCTTTTCTTTATTCATCGGCGGCATAACTCCATCTTTCGTGATCATCAGTGTATAATATTCCTGTGTAATTGAATTCCTCTTCATTTTATTTCCCTCCCAAAATCCACAAAAAGAATAATGACACAAGCAAAGCGCAGGCTGCTGCTCCCATGGCCAGGAGAACCTTCTGATAGATTCTCTTGCCTTCCTCCCTTGCCTTCTCAATCTCATCCAAACTCTTGCCCTCAACGAAGGCCACAATCTCTTTGTAGGACTGAATATTGAATCTCTTCTTCTCTTTCTCCACCAGATAGGCCACATAAACTCCCGCCGCCAGCAGAACAAGCCAGACTGCAATTCCCACGTTGGAAAAAAAGTGTGCCAGCGGAATGGGGGTGATCATAATCGCCGCAAACAAAACCGTAAAAATGCAGCTTAAGCGTCCAAATGCTCTTTGATCATCCTGATTGATTTGTTCTCTCATCATATCCACATCTCCTTTGATTAATTGATCCAAAGAGATTTCGAAGATTTCACTGAGCAAGACCAGACTTTTAATATCCGGATAACTTTTGTCGTTCTCCCAATTTGAGATTGTCTGTCTGGAGACAAATACTCTCTCAGCCAGTGCCGTCTGAGACAGCTCCTTCTCGTTTCGATATTTTTTAATCTGTTTTCCCAGTTCCATCCCATGTCTCCTTGCAGTTTTCATCTTAATCAAAGAAGTGTGAATCTGTCTATCAAATGCCTTTGTCATTTCCCTATTTTTGCCTTTTTTTCCATGTCAAAAGTCTTTGACATCGGCTAAAATCAAGGGTTTTGGAGGGTTCACACATCTGGTTTCAAGTATATCAAAAAGGTACTGCAAATTCAATCATTCCTGAAGTAATAGAAAAGACAGCTTGGCTGTCACCTGATAGCGGCAGCAAAACTGTCTCTTACTTTTCCTATATCATAAGGACTTTTTTCATCAACCTCTCGCAAATCGTGTCAGGAATTCTTTCGTACGCTGCTGACTTGGATTTGAGAAAAGCGTCTGAGGATCTCCTTCCTCGCAGATCACTCCCTCGGACATAAATACCACATGATTGGACACATCCCTGGCAAATGCCATCTCATGGGTGACAACCAACATGGTCATTCCATCGGACGCCAGGCTCTGCATAACCTCCAGCACCTCACCCACCATCTCCGGGTCCAATGCGGACGTTGGCTCATCGAACAGCAGAATCTCCGGCTCCATGGCAAGAGCGCGGGCAATGGCAACTCTCTGCTTCTGACCGCCTGAGATTTGACGGGGCTTTGCATTGATATAGGGTGTCATTCCCACCTGATCTAAGTATTTCATGGCATTTTCTTTTGCGGTATCTTTGTTCTTTTTCAGCACTTTTACCTGTCCGATCATACAGTTTTCCAAGACTGTCATATTGTTAAACAGATTAAAAGACTGGAACACCATACCCACTTTCGCCCGATAGCTGGACGCCTTGACACTCTTTCCGGTAATGCTGTCCCCGTGAAAGAGGATCTCTCCTCCGGTAGGTGTCTCCAACAGGTTGATACACCGGAGCAGAGTGGATTTACCGGAGCCGGATGCCCCGATAATACTGGTCACATCGCCTGCATGTACAGTAAAATCAATATCTCTCAGGACTTGATTATTTCCAAAAGCCTTAGACAAATGCCGGACTTCCAAAATCGCTTCCCTGCTCATTGTTTTTTCCTCCTGTTTCTGCTGTGCTTAGACTCCTTATCAGCCGCCTCTGCGTACTCTTTGCTTTTCTCATCAAACGGAGTTCCACGATCCGGATAGCTGTAAGTGCCCGCTGACATCACCAACTGATCCGCCTGGGCAAGCTCATAACAGTCAGAACCATCCATCCATTTCTCTACCCATCTGAGCAGGAAGGAAGCAATCAGCGTCATGCACAGATAACCGATCATCTCGATAGTCGCAGATGGGAAGTACTGATACGTTGCTCCCACTGCTGCCCGGTGAACTGCAAAAAACTCTGTGAAAGAAATGATAAACATGACAGAACTGTCTTTCACGTTGATGATAAAGTTGTTGCCGATCTGAGGCATAATATTACGCAGTGCCTGGGGCAGAATCACATAGACCATCGTCTGGAAATGATTCATACCAATCGCCTTAGCGCCTTCCGTCTGGCCGGTATCCACAGACATGATACCGCCCCGGACAGATTCCGCCATATAGGCACCTGTATTAATGGACACTACAAGAATCGCTGCCGCCCATATATTATTGAACATCACAGAGTTATTGGTAAAATAAGGAAGTCCGTAATATACAAACACGGCCTGCAGTACCATGGGAGTTCCACGGAATACTTCCACATAGACCCGCACAATCACACGGATCAGGGCCAGGAAAAACCGTTTTACCAAAGAATCACTCTTGGCGTAAGGAATCGTCTGCAGGATTCCGCAGATAAAGCCGATCACACATCCGATCAAAGTGGCAATCAGAGCCAGAATCAGAGTATTTTTAATACCATTCAGATAGCTTCCTCCGTATCTGCTCCAGAGGCCCGCCATATCTGTGCCAAGTTGAATCAGTCGATCCATAATAAGGGTTCGCTCCTTTCTTCAGTACCCATTATTCTTCACTCAAAGGCTGTACCGCAATGGCTTCACTCATCATGTCATTGAAGTCATCTTCCGTCATATCACTGAGTACGCTGTCAATCGCGTCTTTCAGAACAGTATTGCCTTTCATCACAGAAATTCCAATATTAATCTCTCCTTCATCTACGGTGAAGCCGTCATCGCTGTCAGAGAAATCCAGAATTGTCAAATCCGGATAAGCAGCAACCGCACCCATCGCTGTCGGCATATCGGTGCAGACAAAATCAACGGTGCCTGTCTCCAGTGCCATCAGCATTGCCGGTGCTGTCTCGGCAGCAGTCTGAATCTTTGCTCCTTCGATCTGAGGCAGCATAGAATCATACCAGATCGTAGCAATCTGCGCGGTGCAGCTTCCTCCGGACAGGTCTTTCAGTCCGGTTGCTGATGCATAAGGGCTGTCAGATTTGGTTACACAGACAATCGAAGCGTAGTAGTAAGGACCGGCGAAGTCCACCTGCTGCATTCTCTCTTCTGTCATAGACTGGCCGGCGATCACCGCGTCATACACTCCTGTCTGCACACCTGAAACCAGAGAATCCCAGTCCGTGCGGACAATCTCCAGTTCCCAGTCGTTCGCCTCGCAGATTTTCTTTGCCATCATCACATCATAGCCATTGGCATATTCGTTTGAGTCTTTAATCGGTACGGCACCATTGGAATCATCGGTCTGTGTCCAGTTATAAGGAGCATATCCGCATTCCATGGCAACGGTAAGCACACCGTCATCCACACCGGATGCAACTTCTCCTCCCTTTTCTGCACTGCCGCTGTCTGAGCTGCCCGAACTGCCGGAACCGTTCGAACCGCCGCATCCAGCCATAGAGACCGTTACCATCAGTGCCAAAGCCATCGCAAGTATTTTTTTCATGATTTTCTCCCCCTTTGTATGATAAAAAAAGTTCCGCGGATTTACTCCGCACCTATTTTCCGCGGCAGGAATCTTTTATGTCTGATATGAATGTCTCTTCCTCCCACATAACACGTAACAGGAAATTCTGAAGTCTCTCCTATTACACAACATAAAAAGACGGCCACAGCGCACAACGCCACAGCCGTTTTCCCTCTAACAAAAACAGTTCGGAAAGGACGATAGCGCTCCACATAATGTGACAGCCGGCAACATCTTCTCCTGCCGGCCAACAGAACGCTTCTCAATCCAACGTCCCATTTCGGCAAAACTCCCTTTCTCACTGCCTCCTAGATGGTTGAGCATCTCCGCAGGAATACTCATGAGTTTCGCACCTCTATCATCTTTAGTTGCAGGCATTATATCATACGCCTGTAGCTTTGTCAATCTGAAATATCCTTGAGTTTCCGCAGAATTATAGGATTACAATATATGTGTTACAACTGAATATTTAAAAAGCAAAGATACTGCCTTTTTGTGTTATATTTTAGCCACCACAACAAAAACAAACCAAAAGGAGTTCTCTGCTATGGCCACTATAACACAAGATATGCGGTACCGCCTATCCCTAATCAGTTACGCTCAAAAATATGGTGTCTCCAAAGCCGCTTCCAAATATAAAACTAATCGTCAGTATATCTATCGCTGTTTGTAGAAGCTTTTGAGGAACACAGCATTTATTCTTCCGCGCAGTTTGTAGAACACCTGATCAAGGCATTTCCCTGCACGATTGAATGTATCCAGACTGACAATGGAGCGAAATTCACCAACCACTTTACCACGCATCGTGATAAGCCAACCCTTTTCCCCAGAAACGCCTGGAAGAACATGGGATACGACATAAAGTGATCCGCCCCTATATCCCCAGACATAACGGGAAAGTGGAACGTAGCCACAGGAAGGACAACTAGCGGTTCTATGCCACCCATCTGTTCTATTCCTTTGAGGGCTTTGCCGCCCAAGTTCAAAGTGTATAATCAATTGCGCACTTATTATATTTTTCAAATGTGTAGTTGATAAAAGCAAAAATGAAATACCTAACAATAAAAATAAAAATGTTATTGCTGGGGCAGTATCCTTATTCATAAAATTCATTATTGAAACTATAAAGAAACATGTTGAAGCAAGTAGAAAACATGTAAACCTGATTTTCTCTTTTCTCATAATTTTTCCATCTCTTTAACTTCCAATTGATTTTCCTCAAATATACCACAATTTTCCCCGAAAAAGAATTGATTTTTAGAACTCCTTCAACATAAATAACATTGTCCATAGATACCCCGGGATGTATCCTTCACAAGAGAAGCCTTATACCCCTCCACCAAAGAAAATGCCGTCTGATGTTTATCAAAAAAGAGCCAGGCATCCTGATTAATATAAGCATCTTCACACTCCCTAAAGCCGGAATACTTCTATAGCATACGCCATTTTACCATATCTTCGATTAGTTTCCTTGGGAGATTTTTACTGTAAGGAAAATACACAGCATTTTTTCTTACGTCAAATCCGCATAGATCCGATGCAAATTTCTCAATTGCTTCACTGCCAACATATACGCTGACATGATTCTTACAAGCAGAAAAAGAAATAGATTTCCCGTCCTTTTCATAGATAGGCATACTCCATGATATGCGCTCCTGCACACCCGGAATAACAGCATTTATTATATCCGCTATCGCAAACAAGTGCGCCTGCGCTTCAGTCGGCTGCGCTTTGATATATTCCAATACTGTTTCCGGAGGTTCCCCGCAATAATGCCCCTGATTTGTTCTCCTAAATTCTCTTCCGCATTTTGGACATACCCACATTCTTACTCCCTCCACGTTTTCTGCATTTTCCACTGAACCTCAACACTCTCATGCTTATAAGTATATCAGGAGAAGATCGGCAATTCAATGTAGCTCAGAACGAATCGAAGTCTTTTTGCGTAGCCACCACCGCGTATTTATGCTCATCGTTCCGGCTTTCTACATACATATCATCCACTATTCTGATGGTCAGCAGTTCCAGATCTCGTATGGAAAGTCCCATGATTCTCTAAATTTTTTTACCGCACTCTCTCCAACTAAAGTCAGAACATTCTGCACCTCGTTAGAACCAAGGAATACAATAGTATCTAGTAATAGTTCAATCATATTTCAATCATTCCTTGATCGACGGCAAAAACTATGCCACCACTCTATAAATCATGTACACATACTCATAAGAAAACTAAGAAAGTAGTTTCCATTATATTTTCCTTTATCTATTTACTTCTATTTTTCTTTTTCTATTTTAGGCAAATTATTAAAACTTACATTTTCCAACGTCTGTAACTGCTGTATCGCCAACTGCCGCAACAATTCCATCCGCTCTTTTTGATTCTTTCCTTGACTAATCAATACAGCATTATAACTTTCCAAATTTTCTGGCGGTATCAAATTATCCTTAATCGCGTCAGTATGTATCCTGTAATTCAACTTAGAAATCTCTCTGTTCAAATTCCAATTCATAGATAGCCGACTATTCTCATCAGTCTTCAATCTCCTGTAATCTTTCATGATATATAACTGGAATTCAGGAGAAATCCATGTTGCGAAAGACATAGCAATATCGCTATGAGCATATGTTCCGCCATAACGTCCTGCTTTTGAGACAATACCGATAGCATTCATCTGCGTAATCCACTTTGTCGGTGTCATAACAAAACGATTTAACCCAGCCTCATTTTTAACCGCCTCGAATTGCACACGGTTAAAATCTGGATTATGTAATTTTTCCCAAACACCTAAAAACTCAATCGTATTTCTATTTCGCATCCAGTTTTGAATCACAAATCGCGGGTCGTCTTCATTCCGATATTTTGCGATATCCGTTAATGAAATGAATTCATTTTCAAAATTTGTAGTATAGATTCCTATGTCGCATTAGACGCATTATACATTGTCAGTCCCAGAGACCTTTTCACTTCTGCAATATAAGCGGTATGTACCTTGAATTCATCCTTCTGCACCACATATTCCTGTAATTTTATATGTAATTTTCGGTTTC
Organism: Candidatus Blautia intestinigallinarum; assembly: GCA_019112635.1. Classification (GTDB taxonomy): domain Bacteria; phylum Bacillota; class Clostridia; order Lachnospirales; family Lachnospiraceae; genus Blautia_A; species Blautia_A intestinigallinarum. The sequence goes on from DXIX01000005.1 coordinate 17,696, forward strand.
GGCTAATATTTCTTCGCCCGTTCTGCAATCGCATCCAATGATATCTTATCATCGCTTTCTCCAAATTCTACCTTTACATTAATAACACTGTCCGGGGATTTGTGGGACAAAAGTACCACCGTCTCTACATGCCGAGCAACATCTACTGAACGCACCATGCCAAGTTTCTTTTGGAGGACAAGGACACTTTCCAGATAGTCCTCCCCGGACGCATGAAGTTTCATTGTTACCTCCAATCAGGCAGAAATTTTTTGTTCGGCGTCCCACATGGTTGCATACTTTCCGCCTTTAGCCAGCAATTCATCGTGAGTACCGGCTTCAGCAATCTTTCCGTCAGATACCACAAGGATTTGATCTGCATTTTTGACAATGGAAAGGGTATGAGCAATCATTACCACAGTCTTTTTCTCTTTCAGCAGATTGGCGATGGCCTGCTTTACTGCCAGCTCGTTCTCGATGTCAAGGGATGCTGTTGCTTCATCCAAAAGCAGGATCGGGCTGTTTTTCAGGATAGCGCGGGCGATGGAAATTCGCTGACGCTCACCGCCAGAGAGAAGGTTTCCGTTCTCGCCGGTCGGCGTATCGTATCCCTTTTCCATCTTGCGGATGAAGCCGTCACAATTGGCCTCCCGGCAGGCGGCCTCGATTTCCTCGTCCGTGGCATTGGGGCGGGCGTGCCGGATATTGTCCCGGATGGTATCGTCAAAGAGAAATACATCCTGGTC
>DXIX01000003.1 GCA_019112635.1 Candidatus Blautia intestinigallinarum
CTCTGCCGGAAAAATAATTCAATCGGCCACCGTTTCGTATAGGTGTCCAGGATCTCCTGCGTGGATAACTCTGCATTTGTAGAGAGAAATACACGCAATGCTTTGGGATTCCCAAATCCATCCTTCGGATAGCTGAGGATCACCGCTGCATTTGGAATGCCATTCAACTCCCCTTCATAGCGGTATACATAGAATTCACGGCTGCCAACGGTCACGAGGCTGACATCCGGGTCTGTTTTCCGCAGATGAAGGGCAAATGCACTGGCTTTTTGACGGATCCCGCATGGATAAAGGATCCGGTTGGTCTTTAACGCCCCAACCGTATAGAATCCTTTCTGAATAAAACGGTCCATCACTTTTGCAGTAGTATACCAGCTGTCACAAAGAAAGTAGGAAATGACCGGCGCAGCGGGAAGTTCTTCCGCGATCTCCTGTACAATCTGGATCTTTGATCTTGATTTATCGTACAGGATGACTGCATAATTCAGGGTAATCCCGTTGCAGGAAAGCATAACGGAGACAACCTGATGCCCATAATCCTGACAGCCTTTTAAATGTGATTGATGAAAATACGCAGCTTCGATTGGATGAACCGCCTGTGACGAAGGCCGGGTATGTGAAGCAATCGTATCATCCACAATACAGTAAATCGGTTGTCCGGAACGCTGTGCTTCCCTATAAATGGCTTGGAGGATGCTGCTTTTTAAAACATCCTGCAATGCATCGTCCTTCCATTTTCCGTGATTCAGGAAATAAGCGGTCGTTGTCCTGTGGCAATGGCTGACTTCTTGGAAATCAACTGTTTTTCCCCGGTATCCCCGGAGAAAAACAGACAGGATGATGGTCAATAAGTGGTTCAGATACACATCGGATAAAAATAATCCGAGATTTAATGCTTTCAGGTAATTGTAAATATGTTTGGAATGATGTATACTGTTTGCAACGGACACCCCCTTGTTTGAGTGAGTATGTTGTTTGTTGGTACTTCAATTATACATCATTCTACAGAGGGTGTCTTTCTTTTGTGCAATATTTTGGATTTGCTCATTTATAGATATAAAATATTTTTGAATACATATCAACTGTTTTTTACAGAATTTGTAACGATTTTTATCTATTCCATTTGTTCCCAGATATCTATTGACCCTCATATATATCTCCGATATAATTACTACATTAGTAAGATTTAAGGAGACCAAAATGAAAAAATTACCACAAATATCGCAGGCTGAATATGAAATTATGAAAATTATCTGGAAAAACTCTCCTATCAGTACCAATGAAGTCTGTGATCAAGTTCCCAGAGAACACCAGTGGAGCAATAAAACCATTCACACTCTCTTGTCCCGCCTTGTCTCCAAACAAGTAATTTCCTACGAAAAAAGAGGGCGTATGTATTACTATACCCCCTCTATATCCCAGGAGAGCTATCTTGCCCAGGAAAATCATATGTTTTTGAAACGTTTTTACAACGGAAATGCTGCTCCTTTGTTTTCTTCCCTTTTGTCAGACGCAGAGATTTCCTCTGAAGACCTGGAAGATATTTACCATCTTCTCCAGCAAAAACTGAAAAAGTAACCTCTCTTTAAATTTTCTGTTATAAAAACAAGGCCGGATGCAACTTTTAAAAGTCGCATCCGGCCCTGTTCAGCACTATCTTCTCTCGATAGCTTTTTTAATTTTCTATTACTCAGCGTCTTTGATTGCTGCCTGAGCTGCTGCCAGTCTTGCAATCGGAACACGGAATGGTGAGCAAGATACATAGTCCAGACCAATCTTATGGCAGAACTCTACAGAGCTTGGATCTCCACCGTGCTCGCCGCAGATACCGATGTGCAGATTCGGGTTAACCGGTTTTCCTAACTTGATAGCCATTTCCATCAGTTTGCCGACACCAGTCTGATCCAGTTTTGCAAATGGATCATTCTCGAAGATCTTCGCATCATAGTATGCGTTCAGGAACTTACCAGCGTCATCACGTGAGAAGCCGTAGGTCATCTGAGTCAGGTCGTTGGTTCCGAAGCAGAAGAAGTCTGCCTCTTTTGCGATCTCGTCAGCAGTCAGACACGCTCTCGGGATCTCCATCATGGTACCTACTTCATATTTCAGGTCGCTTCCAGCTGCTGCGATCTCAGCGTCTGCTGTCTCAACAACCACTTTCTTCACATATTTCAGCTCTTTCACATCGCCTACCAGAGGAATCATGATCTCTGGGCAAACATTCCAGTCAGCATGTGCTTTCTGAACGTTGATAGCTGCGCGGATAACTGCTTTTGTCTGCATCTTAGCAATTTCCGGATAGGTAACTGCCAGACGGCATCCACGATGACCCATCATTGGGTTGAACTCATGCAGGCTTGTGATGATTGCTTTGATCTGCTCAACACTCTTGCCCTGAGCTTTTGCCAGTTTCTCAATATCCTCTTCCTCTGTAGGAACGAACTCATGCAGAGGCGGATCCAGGAAACGAATGGTTACAGGGTTGCCTTCCAGAGCTTCATACAGTTTCTCGAAGTCTCCCTGCTGTTCCGGAAGAATCTTCTCAAGAGCTGCTTCTCTCTCTTCTACAGTCTCAGAGCAGATCATCTCACGGAATGCATCAATTCTGTTGCCCTCGAAGAACATATGCTCGGTACGGCAAAGTCCGATACCTTCTGCTCCCAGCTCACGAGCTTTCTTAGCATCTGTAGGAGTATCCGCATTGGTTCTTACCTTCATAGTTCTATATTTGTCAGCCCAAGCCATGATTCTTCCGAACTCTCCAGCGATTGTAGCATCTACAGTCGGGATGATTCCGTCATAGATGTTACCTGTAGATCCGTCGATGGACAGCCAGTCTCCCTCATGGAACTCTTTGCCAGCCAGAGTGAATTTCTTGTTTGCCTCATCCATAACAATGTCTCCGCATCCGGATACACAGCAGGATCCCATACCACGTGCAACTACAGCTGCGTGAGAAGTCATACCACCACGAACTGTCAGGATACCCTGAGCAGATTTCATACCAGTGATATCTTCCGGTGAAGTCTCAAGACGAACCAGAACAACTTTCTCGCCTCTTGCTGCCCATTCTACAGCGTCATCTGCTGTGAAGACAATCTTACCGCAAGCAGCTCCAGGAGAAGCACCAAGACCTCTTCCAAGAGGAGTAGCAGCCTTCAGTGCAGCAGCGTCGAACTGCGGGTGAAGCAGAGTATCCAGGTTACGAGGATCGATCATAGCAACAGCTTCTTTCTCTGTTCTCATTCCCTCGTCTACCAGATCGCAGGCAATTTTCAGAGCAGCCTGAGCGGTTCTCTTACCATTACGTGTCTGCAGCATGTACAGTTTACCGTTCTCAACAGTGAACTCCATATCCTGCATATCTCTGTAGTGTGTCTCCAGAATCTTGCAAACCTCTTTAAACTGTTTGAAAGCTTCCGGGAATTTCTGCTCCATCTCGGAGATGTGCATAGGTGTACGAACACCTGCAACAACGTCCTCGCCCTGTGCATTGGTCAGGAACTCACCGAACAGTCCGTTCTCACCAGTTGCCGGGTCTCTTGTAAATGCAACACCGGTACCACAGTCATCACCCATGTTACCAAATGCCATCATCTGTACATTAACAGCGGTTCCCCAGGAATATGGGATATCGTTGTCACGACGATATACATTTGCTCTTGGGTTGTCCCAGGAACGGAATACAGCTTTGATAGCCTCTACCAGCTGTACCTTCGGATCAGACGGGAAGTCCTCACCGATTTTTGCTTTGTATTCTTCTTTGAACTGTCCTGCCAGAGTCTTCAGATCTTCAGCAGTCAGATCAACGTCCTGAGTAACACCTTTCTCAGCTTTCATCTTGTCGATCAGTTCTTCAAAGTATTTCTTACCAACTTCCATAACAACGTCGGAGAACATCTGAATAAATCTTCTGTAGCAGTCCCAAGCCCAACGTGGATTGCCAGATTTTGCTGCCAGAACTTCTACAACCTCCTCATTCAGACCCAGGTTCAGGATAGTATCCATCATTCCTGGCATAGAAGCTCTCGCACCAGAACGAACGGAAACAAGCAGTGGATTTTCTTTGTCACCGAATTTCTTTCCGGTAATCTCTTCCATCTTTGTAATTGCTTCCACGATCTGTCCCATGATCTCGTCATTGATCTTTCTGCCGTCTTCATAGTACTGTGTGCAGGCCTCTGTTGTGATAGTGAAGCCCTGAGGTACTGGAAGGCCCAGATTGGTCATCTCAGCAAGGTTTGCACCTTTTCCGCCAAGCAGGTTTCTCATGTCAGCATTACCTTCTGTAAACATATAAACCCATTTTGCCATTTTTACATTTCCTCCTAAATTTGTCTTTGCACTAATTTTTTCACATACCTATTTTAAAGATTAAGAGCTCAATAGTCAAGGGCAAATGTACCAAAAAAAGGGAGAATTCTTCAGCAATCCTCCCTTTTTTCCATTTCTATCCTTTATTTTCTCTTTAATACCAGGTGTCTTGGCAGACCATTTACCATAATCGGCTGATAATCTCCCTGAATCAGAGGTTTCACATAATCAATGAAATCCTTTGTCACGTAAGTGGCATCCCGGTTCATCCAATTCCTCGGAACTAATTTCTCCTCATTGGCAATCCGATGTACATCGTAAATTCCGGTAGCACTCATGTAAGGATCATCGGAAACACGGTCGATCACCACCATCTTGCCGGTGTCTCCCTCATCAGCAGCCTTGACTGCGGCGCCGCCAACCATGAATGCCTCATCGATATCCACCCGGGAAGCCATATGGGAAGCACTCCTCTGCAGTGTGGACAATTCCACTCCACGGGTCTTGCATCCCAGTTCCGCCCCCAGGAAATTTGCCAGATACGCAGCAGTTCCCTGAAGCTGTTTGTGTCCGAACGCATCCACATAGTCTCCCACGCTGCCCAGCTCACACACATAACGCCCGTCAGACAGTTTGATGCCCTCCGAAACTGCCACAACAATCGAAGATTTCTTCTTCTGCAGCTCTTTGATTTTTGCCAGGAATTTATCAATGTCAAATGGAACTTCCGGCAGATAGATCAGATCCGGTCCCTCACAGTCCTCGGATTTTGCCAGAGCGGTAGCCCCGGTCAGCCATCCGGCATTTCGCCCCATCACCTCGATGATTGTGACCATGTTTTTCTTATAAGTCAGGCCATGAGCGTCCCGGATCACTTCTTTTGTGGAAGCGCCGATATACTTCGCGGCACTTCCGAATCCCGGTGTGTGATCGGTCAAAGCCAGGTCATTGTCGATGGTCTTGGGCACTCCAAGGAATTTCTGTGTCTGTCCGGTCAGAATCGCATAGTCAGACAGTTTCTTAATCGTATCCATGGAATCATTTCCACCGATGTAGATAAAAGCTTCAATCTGAAGACGATTCAGAATATCAAAAATTTTCTCATAAATTTCTCTGTCCTCATGAATCTCTGGAAGTTTATAGCGGCAGGAACCCAGAAACGCGGAAGGTGTCCGCTTCAAAAGCTCAATATCCAATTCTGAGTGAATCTGTGTGGAAAGATCCACATACTGTTCATCCAGTAACCCCTGTATTCCGTGAAGCATTCCATATACTTTATGGAATCCACGCTCAATCGCATTCTTGTACACTCCCGCAAGACTGGAATTGATCACAGAGGTAGGGCCTCCGGACTGACCTACAATAATGTTTCTTCTTTTTGCTGCTGCCATAAAATTTCCTCCTCCACTATCAGGTTTGACAGATATTCACCCTGTCTTACCTTTGATCTTATTTTTTTATCCCGGTCCGGCAAAGCGGAGCCAGAGATCTCTTAAAATGTGAACTTGTCTGCAAAATAAGCATCCAGTTCCTCAATTTTAATTCGTACCTGCTCCATGGTGTCACGATCACGGACAGTCACAGCTCCATCTTCTTCCGAGTCAAAATCATAGGTCACACAGAACGGTGTACCGATCTCATCCTGTCTGCGGTAACGCTTTCCGATATTTCCACGGTCATCAAACTCACAATTATATTTCTTGCACAGATGTTCATAAATCTTCCATGCACCCTCATTCAGCTTCTTGGACAGAGGAAGCACACCGATTTTCACCGGCGCCAATACCGGATGGAAGTGCAGAACCGTACGCACATCATTCTTCTCGGCATCCAGAACTTCCTCATCATAAGCACTGCACAGGAAAGCCAGAACCATACGGTCTGCTCCCAGGGAAGGCTCGATGACATAAGGAATATATCTCTCTTTTTTCTCATCGTCAAAATAAGTGAGGTCCTCTCCGGACACATTCTGATGCTGTGTCAGATCATAGTCGGTGCGGTCCGCGATTCCCCACAGTTCACCCCAGCCAAAGGGGAACAGAAATTCCACATCTGTGGTTGCCTTACTGTAGAAGGACAATTCCTCTTTGTCATGATCACGGTAACGAACCTCGTCTTCCTTCAATCCCAGGCTGCTCAGCCAGTCAAGACAGAATTTCTTCCAATAGTTGAACCACTCCAGATCTGTATCCGGTTCACAGAAAAATTCCAGTTCCATCTGTTCGAACTCACGGGTACGGAAGGTAAAGTTGCCCGGTGTAATCTCATTACGGAAGGATTTTCCGATCTGACCGATTCCAAAGGGAAGTTTCTTTCTGGAAGTTCTCTGTACATTTTTGAAGTTCACGAAAATTCCCTGAGCTGTCTCCGGTCTGAGATATACCGTGTTCTTCGCGTCCTCTGTGACACCCTGAAAGGTTTTGAACATCAGATTGAATTGACGGATATCCGTGAAATTATGTTTTCCGCAGGTGGGACAAGGCACATTGTGCTCTTTGATAAAGTCCATCATCTGCTCCTGCGTCCAGCCATCTACGCTTCCTTCCAGCGCAATGCCGTTCTCCTCACAGTAATCCTCAATCAGTTTATCCGCACGAAAACGTTCGTGGCATTCTTTACAGTCCATGAGGGGATCGGAAAAACCGCCCAGATGACCGGATGCCACCCAGGTCTGAGGATTCATCAGAATCGCACAGTCCACACCCACATTGTATGGGGACTCCTGGATGAATTTCTGCCACCAGGCCTTCTTCACATTGTTTTTCAGTTCCACTCCCAGATTGCCGTAGTCCCAGGTATTTGCCAGACCTCCATAAATCTCAGAACCTGGATATACGAATCCTCTGGCCTTTGCCAAAGCCACAATCTTTTCCATTGTTTTTTCCATTTTTCTCATTCTCCTAAATTTTATTTCAGAACTTTTAAAAGTCCTGACGTGAGATTCAGGTCAGCTGACGCTGACATACTGCATTGAATTTTATTATACCGTTCAGCTGTCCCTTTGTAAACAGTGAAAGTGCCGCCTTCCCTGAATTTGCCGGGATTTCTCTGTCAGGAATTGGTCATCATTTTCAGAATTTCCAGACTTTTGAAACGCTTGTCCGTATTTCTCAGAAGATACGTATGTATCAGCCGCCCTAATTTCTTCTGCACGGGCTTATCAACGGTAAATGTATACAATCTTCCCAGCGGAACTGTAGCAATATATTGCAGAGTGTACCGCACATTTTCTTCCACAGGAGTCAGATCCTTGGCATATTTCCCGCATTCCCTGCACAACATGCCATGCAGGTTCTGAGAAAAATAGTCCAGATGTTCCTCACGGCCGCAGGACACACATTGAAAAATCTGAGGATACTCCCCCTGGATCACCAGAAGACGAAACTCAAAAATACTCTGCACCAGCTCATCGGAAATCTTCCCGTGGAGCAGTGCCAGCAGACTTACATAGAGCAGATTTACCGTCTCATGGGCATCTACTCCCTCCCGGCAGAAATAATCCGCCAGTTCCAGAAAATAGAATCCATAATAGACTCCTGGCTGCTTCTGGGCAAGTTCTGTGAAATAGTGGGTGGGGCTTGCCTGATTCACAGAATAACTGGTTCGCCCTTCGTAAAGGGTGAAGCTTCCCAGAACAAAAGGATTCGCAGCCGCCAGCAAAGGGCTGTTCGGCCTTCTTGCTCCCTTGGCGAAAGCAGAAATCTTTCCTCTCTCCTTCGTCAGCAGTACCACCCTCTTATCATATTCTCCCACCGGAATGGCTGAGATCACCATTCCCTGTACGGTCAGCAAATCACTCATATTCTCATCTCAGCATGCTCAGACATCTCTTATCCTCACACTTCTTTCTTGTCATATCCAAAATTTTTAATCAGAAAGTCGCTGTCTCGCCAGTCCTTTTTCACCTTCACCCAAAGTTTCAGGTTCACTTTGCATTCCAGCATACGCTCCAGCTCAAACCGGGCATTGCTCCCGATCTTCTTCAGCATGGATCCCTGTTTTCCAATGATAATTCCCTTGTGGGAGTCTTTCTCACAGATAATTGTAGCCTCGATATCCACAATATTGCCTTTATTTCTTTTCTTCATCTTGTCAATGGCCACTGCAATTCCGTGGGGGATCTCCGCGTCCAGGGCATGCAGAGATTTTTCACGGATAATCTCTGCGGCAATCTGTCTCATAGGCTGGTCCGTCACCGTATCTTCATCGTAATACTGTGGACCATAGGGCAGATATTTAAAAATGCACTGGATGATATCCCCGGTATTTTGTCCCCGCAAGGCAGAGACCGGAATGATCTCATCAAAATCATACAGCTTACGGTAAGTGTCGATGGATTTTAAGATCTCCTCTTTGCTTACCGTGTCCACCTTATTGATAATCAGAATCACCGGGAGGTGAAGACCTCCCAGCTGTTCCGCAATGTGTCTGTCTCCGGCTCCGATAAAAGTCCCCGGCTCCACCAGCCACAGAATCACATCCACCTCTTTGAGTGTTCGCTGCGCCACCTGGACCATATACTCTCCCAGTTTATTTTTGGCTTTATGGATTCCCGGCGTATCCAGAAAGACGATCTGTCCTTCCTGTGATGTGTAGACTGTCTGAATCCGGTTTCGGGTTGTCTGAGGTTTCTTTGAGGTAATGGCAATCTTCTGGCCGATCAGATGATTCATCAAAGTTGATTTTCCCACATTCGGCCGGCCAATCAGCGCCACAAATCCTGATTTATAGTTTTCTTTCATAGGTACTCCTTACGAAATTAAATGTTTGACTTCCTGGAAAAGTTCTCTCTCTTTCTCGATCTCTCCTTCGCTGCCCACCACGCAGATCTGATTCTGGGATAAAACTTCCTCAATCAGAGGTGCCAGCGCCCGGATATCTTCCACCTGCGCATTCAGAATCTGATCTCTCTCTTTTTGAATCATTTCTTCTGTAGTGCCTGTGTAATAAGCAGTCCGGGAGACTGCCCCTTTCATCTTCGGAGTCTTCGGGGTATCCTTGGTACTTATGGTTCCGATAATATATTTTGTCAGATTTCTCTCATCAGACTGGAAATTGCGCACAAAATCCGGAATACCCCGGTAGACTTCCAGGGTGTTTCGAAGGTTGGGATCCCGGTAGGAAACAAAATAACTCTCTCCGTTTCTCTTGAATCCACTCATACAGCCATAGGCTCCGCCTTTGACACGAATGTTCAGCCACAGATATTCATAGCTGAGTGCCACTTTCAGAATACACAGTGCTCCTGTATATTTCAGTCCTGCTTTTGCGAAATTACCTGTCTGCGCCACATACTGCACCTGTCCCGCAGTCTCAAATCCTTCATTTTTCTTCTCGCAGCAGGGAACAAAACCTGTCTTCTCCACAGGCTGGGTATAAAGTTTCTCTTTCAGATTCCGGATCTGTCCGGTCATCTCTTCCCTTTGCTCTTTCTCGGCAGTGAAGCTGACTTTCAGATTTTCCGGACGGAAAATGTGAAACATCAATTCTTTCAAATTCTTCACAGCCGTCTCTTTTCTCTGGTCAAAATTTCTCTCCAGATCTTCCAGAAAATGTACGAAAGAAATTCCCGCAATTTGCTCCTGGAACCACGCCATGGCAGAATCGTAGGAAGTCGCGCGCAGCACTGCCGTGCCATGCCCGTTTCCTGCCAGATTAACCTCGCTCCTGGATTTCAGCTGAGCGATAATCTCATAGAGGCGTTTTTCGTCGTCAATTTTAGAGGTAAACAGAATCTCCTGGATCATCCGGAACACAAAGGAGATCTGACCATAGAGCATCTTCGCCTGAATGCCGAACATGGCAAGGAAGCCGTATCGTGCATTCTGATTCTCATATACCTCAATTCCACAGTTAATTCCGCCGCTTCCCGCGTTAATCTCATTGAACAGCTCGCCGTAGGTATAATTCTCCGTGTCCACATACCCCAGCACACTCTTTAAAAGTCCCAGGTAAGGCAGCAGCTCCTGCGGGAGATCTCCCACATCGAACTGTACATCCAGATATCCGATTCCATTGGTGACCACATCATGCCACAATAGCAGTGTGCCGTCCACATCATATTCCTCATTGAAAAACTTTCCCGCATCTTTTCGGATATCTTCCCTGGAAAGCATGGGGATACATTTCAGCGCTTCCGGATCTTCCTCTGACTCCTGATATGCCTGCAATTCTTTCGTCCTATCCACCAGTTCCTGAACTTCTTCGCTGGACAGACTTGCCTTATACTCCGCCAGCTTTCTGGCTGTCTGCAGCTCCCTTTCCTTGTTCAGTCCCTTCTTTGGAACCAGCATCAGAGAGGAACCATGGGAATTGTCCAGCAGATATTTCTGGATCAGATTCTCAAAATATCCGGTATTCTTCTCTTTTTTCAGCTCATCATATACAGACAGTCTCTGTACCGCGTCAAAAGGACGGTCCTCGTCATACAGCCAGGTCTCCAGAATATCCAGGCCATAGATCAGTCCCTTGGGGAAGGATGCGTAATCCGCCTCCCGATAGCGGAATTCATAGAAATTAATTCCCGCCTCAAGAGCTTTCTGATCAATTCCATCTCTCACAATCTCTCTGAGCGTATCCTGAATAATCTGTTGGAATTGCTCATTTTTCGCCGGATCACTCTCCTTGGCGATCACAGAAAAATACGGCTGATAGATTCCGTCTTCAAAGGCGCCATAGATATCCTTTCCAATCTTCGCGTCCAGCAGCGCTTTCTTCAGCGGCGCCCCCGGAGCACTCAAAAGAGCATAGTCCAGCACTTCAAAAGCCGTACACAATTTGACATCCAAGGCGGTGCCGATCACACGGTTGTAAGACAGATAGGTGTGCTCTGCTTCCTCCTCATTGTCCGCAATCGGGTAATTCTGTGTGATCACCGCAACCTGATCAAAAGCCTCCTGTCTCGGAATCTGAGAATCCACCTCCAGTTCCTCATACCTGGAGAGATATTCCTCATCCAAAAAACGAAGCTTCTCCTCGAAATCCATCTTTCCATAGAGATAGATATAACTGTTGGAAGGATGATAGTATGTGCGGTGAAAATCCAGGAACTGCTCATATGTCAGATCCGGAATGTGATCCGGATCCCCGCCGGATTCTTTTCCGTAAGTGGTATCCGGAAACAGAGTATCCATGATCTTCCTCTCCAGAATCTCATCTGAGGAAGAAAAGACACCTTTCATTTCATTATAGACCACCCCGTTGTAAGTCAGCTCCCCTTGGGGTTCTTCCAGTTTATAACTCCAGCCCTCCTGTCTGAAAATCTCTTCCCTCTCGTAGATATTAGGCGAGAATACTGCATCCAGATAGACGTGCATCAGATTCTGAAAATCCTGATCGTTGCAGCTGGCCACAGGATAACAGGTCTTATCCGGATAAGTCATCGCATTCAAAAAGGTATTCAAAGACCCTTTCACCAGCTCCACGAACGGATCCTTGAGCGGAAAATTCCTGGACCCGCACAGTACACTGTGTTCCAGAATATGAGCCACACCTGTGCTGTCAGAAGGTCTGGTCCGGAATGTGATATTAAATACTTTATTGTCATCGTCATTGGAAATAATCAGAACATGCGCCTTACTCTTTTTATGTTGGAGAAGATATCCCACACTGTGGATATCCTCCAGATTCTCCTTGCGTATTAGTTGATACGCCTGCTCGTAATCTTTCATTTCATTCCTCCTCTTCCAATCTTTCGCTTAATTCTTCTCTCGTATCCTTCGCCGCCCGCAGCAACAGATTCAAGGGCTCTGGAATTTGAATGATTCCCGGGAGATCCCGGCAGATTCCATTCAGATCATTGACAATCTTATTCTGTACTCTCCCTTTTTTCATCTGCATCATTCCCAGGACTGCCGAAGAATAATTCCGGTCGGAAAAGCACAGATGCACATACACTCTGGCCACATTCAGACATTCCTGGTACAAAAGCTCCCGTGCCAGATCACTTCTCTCGTAAAATTCATAAAAACCCAGCTTGTTCAATTTTGCCTGCAGGTTTTTCTGCTCTCTTCGAACCCAGAAGCGCCCAGGCGGATTCTCCGCCAGTGTCTTTAAGTCAATCCAAAGTCTCAGAAACCCGTCTGCCCTCTCTCTCCTTTGCTCTAAGTCCAGAGAAGAAGAATATCTGCGCTCCCAGATTTCTCTGCGCAATTGATTTCCCTCTCTGTCTTCCCCGTCTTCCAGTGCTCTCAACAGCAGCTTTCTGCGCTTTGCAGGATTTGTCTCCTCATAGTAACCTTTTAATTTGATCTGTTCTTCTGTCATATGGAATCTCCTACTGATTCTCGTAAGTCGTCTCGCTCTCCGCCAGAGCCAATGCTTCCTCTATCACCTGATCCATGTCCATGTATCTGTACATACCTAAACGTCCTCCGAACAGAACATTTTTCTCTTTCAGAGCACGCTCCTCATATTTTGCGAAGAGTTCTGTATTCTTCGGATCATTCACCGGGTAATACGGCTCTTTTCCCCTCTCCCAGCTGTCCGGATACTCTCTGGTGATCACCGTCTTTTTCTGATGTCCGAATTCAAAATGTTTGTGCTCAATGGTTCTGGTATAGGGCACTTCGTAGTCGGTATAATTCACCACCGCATTTCCCTGATAATTCTCCATATCCAGCACCTCTGTCTCAAACCGGAGAGAACGGTAATCCAATTCTCCATAGCAATAATCGTAATACTGATCGATCATACCTGTGAAGAGAACCTTATCCGCCTGGCTGGTCAACTCTTCCCTGTGGTGGAAGAAATCTGTCTTCAGACATACCTGGACACCTTCCAGTAGTTTTTTTACAATCTTCGTATAGCCGCCCACGGGAATTCCCTGATTTGGATCTTTGAAATAATTATTGTCAAACGTATACCGCACTGGCAGCCGCTTGATGATGAAGGAAGGCAGATCTTTGCATTCCCTGCCCCACTGCTTGCGGGTATAACCTTCCACCAGCTTCTCATAGATATCCTTTCCCACCAGAGCTAGTGCCTGCTCCTCCAGATTCTTCGGATGTACAATATGCATCTGCGTAATCTGCTCCTGAACCTTTGCCTTAGCCTGTGCCGGTGTCTTCACTCCCCACAGCTGATAAAAAGTATTCATATTGAAGGGCAGGTTATAGAGTTCATCCTTATACACCGCAATCGGTGAGTTGACGAAATGGTTGAATTTGGCAAACTGATTCACATACTCCCATACTCTCTCATTGGAGGTGTGAAAAATATGAGCCCCATACTTATGCACCTGAATTCCTTCCACTTCTTCTGTATAGATATTTCCCCCGATGTGATCCCGTTTGTCAATCACCAGACAGGTCTTTCCTTTTTTTACCACTTCATGGGCAAACACTGCTCCGAACAGTCCTGCGCCCACAATCAGATAATCATATTTTTTCAATGCAACTCCATCCTTTCTCATGATGAATTATCGATGCCACTAATTATATCAGATATTTTCTGAAAAAAATACCCCCACGTCAAACAGGAGGGAAAATCCCTCCTGTGCCCTAGTCTGTTCTTTTCAGATATACATTTTTTATATAGCGCAATAACTTTTTCTCTCCGTGATCCGCCAGAATCCGCAGCAGCGCCTCCAGATCACGCTTGGTCTGAGGATGAATGAACCAGAGATCTTCCTTACTCTTCAGATAATATTTCAGTGGTTCCTGATTCGTGTAGAGGTCTCCCATGTAGTTTCTGGACGCACTGATTCTGTCCATCACCATCTCCGCCACATATTTCCGGGGCATTTTCGCTCCCATAATCACATGCTCCCCGTCCAGTGAATAATCCACCCAGTGTTCATAATGGTGTTTGTTTCTGCCTTTGTGGTGAAGCCACGCCAGAGAGACCCCGGTATCCTCTCTCTCCGCATTGTTCGGACTGCGGTTTCCCTGATAATATTTACATCCCACCAGAAATTCTGTGGGAGAGTATTTGGACAGATCATGCAGAAGTCCCTGCTTATACAGACCGATGCGAAAACAATACTGCATAACCAAAATCTTATGTCTCGTAATCGTCTTAAAATGCAACCATGGATGCATAATGCCATCTGCCTCCTATTTCCCAAGCAATACCAGAATTCTTCTTGGTTTTACCTCGAAGGTTCTTCTCTTTTTGAGCAAAACCTCCTCTCCTTCCGGCAAAAATCCGCTCCCCTCGGTGTCTGAGGTGTCCGCCGCCAGATACCAGTTCACATCTTTCGGCACATTGGGCAGCGCAAACTCCTGTGATTCCCAGTGAAAATTATAAGCCACATAGAGGAATTTCGCCGGCTCCTTATCAACATATGCGCCGCAGTACATAATTCCCACACTTCTGCAGGTATTTTCCATATTGCAGTACCAGGCTCTCTGTCCGTGAAAAGAGATATCCGGGAATCCGCAGGAAAGGTAATCATTTCCCTGGAATTTCTCCTTGCAGTGCAATATGGGATGACGCCTGCGAAATGCAAGAGCTTCTTTCACAAACTGATAGAGCTTCTCATTTTTTCTGAATGCTCCCCAGTCCACCCAGCCGGTGGGATTATCCTGACAGTAAGCATTGTTATTTCCGTCCTGGGAATTTCCAAACTCATCCCCTCCATAGATCATAGGCGTTCCCTGGGAGAGCAAAAGCAGCAGAAACGCATTTTTCAGCTGCTGCATTCGGAGCTGACGAACGGCCTTTCTCCTGGTAGGTCCCTCCACTCCGCAGTTCCAGGAATAATTATAACTGCTGCCATCCCGATTATTCTCGCCATTCTCCTCGTTATGGCGATAATCATAGGAAACCATATCCATCATGGTAAATCCATCCTGGCTGGCCATGTAATTGATCACGCCGTGAGTATCCGGATTCTCCCGGATCAGCTGAACTGCCCTGCACATCATGTCCTCATCGCTCTTCAACAGCCGGCGCATCACCTGTTCAAATTCAAAATGAGAGATCGCCGCGCTGCGAACCTTCGGCGCACCATCGGGGTAGACCTCATAAGGATTATAACCGGCCACAATCACCTTGGTTTTGCGCAGGAGAGGGTCTCTCAACACCAGATCGGTCCAAACACCATCTCCCAGAAGGTGAAAACCATCCACATGATAAGCCTGTTTCCAGAAATGCAGCACATCCAGCACAGTCATCGGATTGACCATCTTGGAGAAATAAAATTCCATGATGAGATCTATTCCTGCCTCATGCAGCTTTGCCACCAGTTCCTGGAATTCCTGTATGGGATTTGAGGAAGCGGCATAGGAAGCTTTCGGCGCAAAGTAATATCCATCTATATATCCCCAGAAGTTCAGACCGCCCTTGCCCTGGCGCGTGCGTACCGTCTTTCCATTTTCCAGAGCAGCCGGTACCGGAACTTCCCAAAATTCATAGGCCGGCATCAGCTCAATGGTGTTGATTCCCAGATCTTTCCAATAGGGAATTCTCTCCTGAAGTCCCCGGAAGGTCCCCCGGAATCTCCCTTTCAGCCTGGGACTTTTCGTGTATCCTCTCACATGAACCTTATATAAAATCATGTCTTCATAGGGAATACTCTCCCTGTCACTCTCGCTCCATTCTTCTTCCTTGCCATCCCAGAATCCGCATCGTACCTGGTGGACATTCAGCGGATCCACCGGTTCGCCGAACTTTCTTCTGCCCACAATCTTTCTGGCGTAGGGATCCTGCACAATCACATCATTAACCTTGTAATTGTACTCATAATTTCTCCCGGACAGACGTGGTATAAAGACTGAAACCACCTCTCCCGTCCGGTACTTCTGAGTCAGCAAAATTTCATTCTCCGGCCTGGTCTCTCCTTTTCGGTACAAAAGCAGAGATACTTGCGCATTCATGGGTGCTTCCACCGCGAAGTTATACCCTCCGTTTCTCTTAGTCACCCCTAATAGTTCAGGCACTCCGGTTTTTATCTGTCGTTCTTTTCTGTCTTCCACCTTGTGCACACTCCTTCCTTACAGTGAAATATCCAATTCCACCGGGCAGTGATCAGATCCCATAACCTGGGTATGAATCTTAGCATCCTCAAGCTGGTCTCTCAGCGAACCGGATACCAGAAAATAGTCAATTCTCCATCCCGCATTCTTCTCTCTCGCCCGGAAACGGTAGGACCACCAGGAATAAATTCCTTCCTGATCCGGATAGAAATAGCGGAATGTATCGATGAATCCGCTCTCCAGAACCTTGGAAAAGCAGGCCCGTTCCTCGTCGGTGAAGCCGGCATTCTTCCGGTTCGTCTTAGGATTTTTCAAGTCAATCTCTTTGTGAGCCACATTCAGGTCACCGCAGAAGATCACAGGTTTACTCTCTTCCAGCTTCTTTAAATAGGCCAGAAAATCCGCCTCCCATTCCATCCGGTAAGACAGTCTGGCCAGTTCGCTCTGGGAATTCGGCGTATATACGGTGACAAAATAGTAGTTCTCATACTCCAGGGTGATCACCCTGCCCTCCTGATCATGTTTTTCAATGCCAATTCCATAAGTCACCTGCATCGGTTCTTTTTTTGTAAAAACAGCCGTGCCGGAATAGCCTTTTTTCTGCGCGCCATTCCAGTACTGATAATATCCGGGAAGGTCAAGTTCCACCTGGCCCACCTGGCATTTTGTCTCCTGAATACAGAAGATATCCGCATCCGTCTCCTTGAAATATTCTTCAAAACCTTTCTTTAAACATGCCCGTATTCCATTCACATTCCAAGATATAAATTTCATTCTGTTCTCCTCTCTGATCCCGGATGACACAGCTTCACCATCTCATCGTAGACCTTTCCCTCCCCGCGTGAGGAAGTCATCACCACCAGCATATCACTGGGCAAAAGCTTCGTCTCCCCCTTCGGAAGTATTTCTTTTTCTCCCCTCTGAATTGACACAATCAGGCAATCCTTGGGCCAGGCAATCTCACAGATCTGCCTGTTCTCAATGGGAGAGCCGTGGCGGATCACAAACTCCATCAGCAGCCGTTCTCCTCCCAACGAATTCTCCTTTTGTCCCCTCTGACTCAGCAGATTGTCAAGAAGGCTCTCGTAAATTGGTGCTGATTTCAAAAGCGTAGCCGTCACATAGGCCGCTATAGACACAATGGATAAGGAGAGCATCTGGCTGAGAGATCCTGTCATCTCAAAAATCAGAATAATCCCCGTAATCGGCGCCCGCACAATTGCTGTGAAATACCCTGCCATGGCCAAAATAATAAAATTACTCACATACTGCTGGGGAATCCCCAAATACTGTACTCCAAGCGACGCAAAAATGGTCCCAATCATCGCTCCCAGAACCAGAAGCGGGAAGAAAATACCGCCCGGAGCGCCTGAGCCGAAGCTGCACAGAGAAAATGCCAGCTTCAATAAAAATAAAACCACCAGCGTTCCAAGAACCCACTCTCCCTGGGACAATTTCATAACCAGGGCATGTCCGCTTCCCAACAGCTCGGGAATGGTAAAACCGATCACTCCGGCCATCAGAAACGGAAGAAACAGTCTCGTCGTCTCATTCAGACACGAAATTGAGCGAAACAACTTCTGTGTCTTCAAAGTCAGACTGTTGTAGCATGCTCCCAGAATTCCCAGTACAATTCCCAGGATCAGTACCATCCAATAGAGATTGGTGGGAATTTCTCCTGTCAGTTTCAGGTCAAACACCGGATCAAATCCCAGGAATTCCGACGAAATATAATCAGCCGTCACCGAGGCACACATCGCAGACAATAAAAGAGAGACGGAAAAGCTTTTGTGAACTTCTTCCACGGAAAACATCACTCCAGCCAGAGGAGCATGAAATGCAGCCGACAGACCCGCACTCGCACCGCAGGTCAATAAAAATTTTTCCTCTGTAATATCCCGTCCCGTAATCCTGGATACACCCTTGCCTGCCATGGCTCCCAGCTGAATGGAGGGGCCTTCCCTTCCCAGAGAGAGTCCTCCCAGCAGAGAGAGAAAACCGCCGGCAAATTTTGCAAGCAGAACTCTCCACCAGCACTGATCGATCTTCCCTGTCATCTCGCCTTCCAGCTGCGGAATTCCGCTCCCGGATATCAGTGGCTCCCACCGCAGAAGCCTCCCTACAATCCCGGCCAGAAGGAGCAGAATCAGAAACCATATGGCAATGGTCACCGGTGATTTCTTCATAAACCGGAGAATCAAAAGCAGCCATTCATCCGCGTATTTCAAAGCTACCCGGTATAACAGCACCACCAGGCCGCTGACAACTCCCACTGCAATTCCCTCTCCGATCAAGATTACCGGAAGGAATTCTGCCCGTTTTAAAGTCTTGGGTGTATTATTCTTCAATTTGACTTCCTCCCCATTCCTTATGATTTCATTATACGCAAGTCCCATAAAAAAGCCAAGGTAAAATTTTCGAACTTGTTGATTTTGTACTCTTTTTCTGTTAAAGTTAAGAATGTCAGATTATATCTGATAAATTTCAGACAAAGTGAGGATAAAATTATGAGTGAAGAAAAAAATACAGCAGCCTGCTCCGCAAGCGACTGTGCGTCCTGCTCCTCCTGTTCTTCCTGCTCTTCCTGTTCTCCTCAGGATGCAGGCGGTTACCACACAGTCTTACTGCCTATGGAAGATGGACGTGAAGTTCCCTGTGCGATTTTGACCGTATACAGTATCGAAGAAAATGAATACATTGCCCTGCTTCCCCTGGAGGAAGACGGCAAGAACCACAACGGAGAAGTCTATCTGTACAAATTCTCCCGCACAGAGTCAGGAGATCCGATCATGGACAATATCGTTGACGACGAAGAATACACAGCTGCCGCTGAGAAATTCGATGAAATTCTGCAAAGTGCGAGAAAAGCAGAAATAAATCACGAGCCAATCGAGGACTGAGATCACAGTCTCTGTCAAAAAACGAACTCGCACCAGACAAAAACTGCCGGAAATCTTCTTCAGATCTCCGGCAGTTTTTATGTCCACGCAAGGCGCAGCCTTCATTTATTTTTTCTCATCTTCCAGACTTGGAATCTTCACATCTGTCTCCACGTCTTTCGTGTAGTCCACATGACTCAGATGGAATCCGAACATACGATAGAAGTCCTCCCAAAAGCCGTCCACATCGGACAGTTCCTTCACATTCTCTGTCTTCACCATCTGCCAGATCTTCATCACTTCATCCTGTACCTTGGAGTCCAGTTCCCAGTCATCCATACGAATCAGCCCCTCTGCATCCAAAGGCATGGGATCTGCCAGAAGTTTTGTGTGGAACAGACGGCTGATCTGCTCGATACATCCCTCATGGCTTCCCTGCTCTTTCATCACCTTGTACAAAATGGCAAAGTACAGAGGAACAATGGGGATTGCAGCGCTTGCCTGGGTTACCAAAGCCTTATTGACAGATACCACAGCGGTCAGCCCCTCTATCTCCTGGTTCATCTTCCGGGCTGTCTTCTGAAGATGCTGTTTTGCATGTCCAATGGTACCATCCTTATAGATCGGATAGGTAATCTCGGGTCCTATGTAGGAATAAGCCACCGTCTTCGCATGTTCTGCCAGAACACCAGCCTTGGATAAGGCTTTCATCCAGTCTTCCCAGTCTTCTCCGCCCATCACTTTGATCGTGCCTTCCAGCTCGCCTTCTGCGGCAGGCTCCACAGATTTTGTCACAATCTCACCGCTTCGAAGATCCAGACTCTTCTCTGTGAAAGTCTCTCCGGTTGTCTTCAGCACGGAAGAATAGGTGACACCGTCCGCAGTAGTCCTTCGGGGAGCTGCCAGACTGTAGACCACAAGGTCCACCTGTCCCAGATCCTCACGGATCATCTGGATTGCCTGTTCTTTCACAGCCACGGAAAAAGCGTCTCCGTTGATTGACTTCGCATACAGCCCGTCTTCTGCGGCAAATTTTTCAAAAGCTGCTGTGTTGTACCAACCAGCTGTGGCTGTTCTCTTACCATTTGCCGGACGCTCAAACATGATTCCCAGTGTTGCCGCTTTACATCCAAATGCTGCCGTGATTCTGGAAGCCAGTCCGTATCCGGTGGAAGCTCCGATTACCAGTACTCTCTTAGGCCCTTCCATCTCTCCTTGGCTCTTCACATAGGCAATCTGTTCTCTCACATTTTCCTCACAGCCTGTCGGGTGTGCGGTGGTACATATATATTCTCTGACCTTTGGTTCTACTATCATCCTTATCCCTCCCGGAGTTTTCTTTCCTTTGATTCTCAAAATATTCTAGCAAAAGAAAAAGGGATTTTCAAGACCTTTCCCGAAATCCCCTGATTTTCTCTATTTTGTCGTACTTCCCAGCCCGCCATTGCGGATTTCTGTCACATCATCATCAAAAGTAATGCCGTATTCGATAAAAATCCCCTGCATAAAGCCGGTTCCAGCCTCCACATGGGCAGTTTTTTCCTCATTGGAGTCATTGGTGATTTTCGCGAAAATGTGTCCTTCATTGTCAGAATAAAAATAATCGCTGTCGATGATTCCTACAGTATTATTCAGCTGCAGGCGGTACTTAAATCCAAGACCGCTTCTGGGATAACACTTGAGAACCCAGCTTGGCTCCATCTCCACCCGGATTCCCGTGGGAATCTTGATCGTCTCGCCCGGTCTCAAAGTAAAGCTGACCGGTGCAAAAAAATCATACCCGGCAGAGCCTGCCGTGGCTCTTCTCGGAACCGGAATCTCCCGGTAAATCCTGAGGATCTCTTCTTCATCCTCCTGCCCTGGGAAAGTGTCTTTCCAGTCTTCCAGAAAACGGTGTTCACTTACCTTGTGAAATCTTCCTACTCTTTTCATCCTGCCCTCCTGTTATTCCGCCTGCAGGACAATCTTCCCCGCACGCAGAGTGGAGGGAACATCGATCACCTTCTGATTGCTGCTTCCCCTCCATGGAAGCGTCACGTCCTGCAAAGCCGAGACAAATTTTCCATCTATAACCACATCCAGATACTTGACAATCTCCCAGCTCTCGATCTCATCCCAGGTATAGCCCGTATACAGCCAGATCGTCTTATCCGGATATCTGCACCGGATCTCTCTGGCCAGAGCCGTCACCTCATCCACATTGGCCGGATGAAGAGGATCACCGCCGCTGAATGTAATACCCGAGATATAAGACTTTTCCAGTTCCTGAAAAATCTCATTTTTCTCAACTTCCGTGAATTCCAGGCCGCCTCTCGGATCCCAGGTGATGGGATTCTGGCATTCCGGGCATCCATGACTGCAGCCGGCCACCCAAAGAACCACCCTCAGACCGTCCCCGTTTAACATATCATCCTTTGTAATATTATGATAACGCATCTGTCCGTCTCCTTAAAAAAGGGGGTGTCCCCGAGTATTTCTCCGGAAACATCCCCCTGCCGTTTTTATTTTTCTTCTGCCGGAACATCCTTGATGCTGAAGCTGAATCTTCCCATCTTGTCTTTGCCAAGGCAGATCACTTTCACCTTGTCTCCCAGGGTAAGAACATCCTCAACCCGTTTGATTCTCTCCTTGCAGATCTTGGAAATGTGAACCATTCCCTCTTTTCCAGGCGCAAACTCCACAAAAGCACCGAACTCTTTGATGCTTACGACTTTACCTGTAAAAATCTGGCCTTCCTCAAAGTCTGTGGTAATCACTCTGATCAGACGTGCAGCCTCTTCCATATCTTTCTGGTCGACACCACAGATGGACACAGAGCCGTCGTCTGTGATATCAATCTTCACACCAGTCTCATCAATGATGGTGTTGATCGTCTTTCCTCTCTGTCCAACCACGTCACCAATCTTCTGGGGATCGATCTGCAGCTGAATAATCTTCGGAGCCAGAGGCGCTACCTGATCTCTCGGCTTGTCGATGCATTTCTCCATAACTTCTGTCAGAATATATTCTCTCGCCTCTTTGGTGCGGCGGATTGCCTCCTCCACGATCGGTCTGGTCAGACCATGAATCTTGATATCCATCTGGATTGCTGTGATTCCGTCATGGGTACCGGCTACCTTGAAGTCCATGTCGCCGAAGAAATCTTCCAGGCCCTGGATATCGGTCAGCACGATATAATCATCATCGGTCTCCCCTGTCACCAGTCCGGCAGAAATTCCTGCCACCGGCTTTTTAATCGGCACACCGGCTGCCATCAAAGACATGGTGGATGCACAGATACTTGCCTGGGAAGTAGATCCGTTGGATTCAAAAGTCTCAGACACTGTACGGATTGCATAGGGGAATTCCTCCTCTGTCGGAAGAACCGGAACCAGTGCTCTCTCTGCCAGGGCACCATGACCGATCTCACGGCGTCCCGGTCCACGGGACGGTTTGGTCTCTCCCACAGAATAGGACGGGAAATTATAGTGATGCATATAACGTTTTGAAGTCTCAAACTCATCCAGACCGTCCAGTCTCTGCGCCTCTGACAGAGGTGCCAAAGTGGTGACTGTACAGATCTGTGTCTGTCCTCTGGTGAACATCGCAGAACCATGCACCCTCGGAATCAGATCAATCTCTGCTGCCAGAGGACGGATCTGATTGATTGCTCTTCCATCCGGACGTTTGTGATCTTTTAAGATCATCTTGCGGACAGTCTTCTTCTGATACTGATAAATTGCCTCTCCCAGTACTTCCAGCCATTCTTCATTATCTGCGAATTTCTCCTCCAGCATCTCTGTGATCTGGCGAATATTCTCATCTCTCACCTGTTTCTCATCGGCAAAGACCGCTTTTTCCATCTCTTCCGGCGGAACGATCTCCTTGATCGCCGCAAACAGTTCTTCCGGAACCGCACAGCTCTCGTAGCTGTGTTTCTCCTTTCCGCACTCTTCCACAATCTTATCGATGAATTTGATAATCTCCTGGTTCACATCGTGTGCCAGATAGATTGCCTCGATCATCTTATCCTCCGGAATCTCATTGGCTCCGGCTTCAATCATGATTACTTTCTCTCTGGTGGACGCAACAGTCAGCTGCAGATCAGAAATTTTCTTCTGTCCCAGACCGGGATTGATGATAAACTCTCCGTCCAGCATACCAATCTGGGTTGCCGCACAGGGTCCGTCAAAAGGAATATCTGAGATACAGGTACTGATAGAGGAACCCAGCATAGCTGCCACCTCCGGGTTGCACTCCGGATCCACAGACATTACCATATTGCTCAAAGTCACGTCATTGCGGTAATCCTTAGGGAAGAGAGGACGCATAGGACGGTCAATCACACGGGAAGTCAGAATCGCATGCTCGCTTGCCTTTCCTTCTCTCTTGTTAAAACCACCAGGGATTTTTCCTACTGCGTACATTTTCTCTTCGTACTCCACACTGAGGGGGAAGAAATCAATTCCCTCTCTCGGTTTATCAGATGCAGTCGCTGTAGACAGAACCGTAGTATCTCCATAGAAAACCAATGCGGCGCCGTTGGCCTGTTTTGCCACTCTGCCAATGTCAACTCTCAGGGTTCTGCCTCCTAATTCCATCGTATAACTTTTGTACATACTTTTTCTCCTTTTTCATATTCAAGCGACAGAAGCCCGAAACAACTGAAAAATCCACACAAATTCCTTTCTGTGACCTTTTCAGTAGTCTCGGATATTACTTCTGTCTTTTGTGCTAAAGGGGCGGATAAAAAGAATCCGCCCCCTGCCATACCTAATTCTTATTTTCTCAGTCCTAATCTCTCGATTAAGCTACGATATCTCTCAATATCCGTTTTCTTCAGGTAAGCCAGCAGTCCACGTCTCTGACCAACCATTTTCAGAAGACCTCTTCTGGAATGGTGATCTTTGTGATGCTCTTTCAAATGCTCTGTGAGTTCCTGAATTCTTGCGGTGAGAATAGCAACCTGAACTTCCGGTGATCCTGTGTCACCCTCTTTTCTTGCATATTCTTTCATGATTGCTGCTTTCTTTTCTTTTGAAATCATCTTGATTTCCTCCTTATCTCTTTTTAATCGCCTCACATTAGGAGATGGTCGGAGTGTCCGATCTCTGAATGCGGGCTGAACTCGTACTATCCGAGTATACCATAGCTCATAAAATATGTAAACCTTTTTTTCGCCTGTCAGATATTTTCCTCAAAAGTGTTTACTGCCCATGAGCCTGAATGTTCATCAAAAAATTTCTGTGCTTTCTGAATGTCCTGCATAAGCTGGTTTTTCAGCTTTTCCAGAGATTCAAATTTTCTCTCCGGTCTTAAAAATTTCAGAAAAGAGACGACGGATTTCTGGCCGTAGAGATTCTGGCTGCACTGAAACAGATAGGTCTCCACTCCCAGAAATTCCTCCCCGCCCACTGTAGGCTTGTACCCCACATTGGTGATGCCATGAAAACTCTGATCCCCAAACCTTGAATATGTGATATAGACTCCATTGGGCGGCATCAGCTTCTCCTTAGGCGGAATCAGATTCGTTGTGGGCATCAGTTTGCGGTGTCCCAGTCCCCGTCCATGAAGCACTTCCCCTGTGGTGCTGAAATACCCGCCTAAAAGCTGCGCAACCTTTTCCATATTTCCCTCGTTGAGC
Source organism: Candidatus Blautia intestinigallinarum (assembly GCA_019112635.1). Taxonomy (GTDB): domain Bacteria; phylum Bacillota; class Clostridia; order Lachnospirales; family Lachnospiraceae; genus Blautia_A; species Blautia_A intestinigallinarum. Next base: position 24,735 of record DXIX01000003.1, read on the forward strand.
TGTTCTCTCACATAGGTACTGCTGATTTTCCGCCTGCCGTCCATCTCATCCGGGACAATCTCCACGGTGAAACCATACTGTTCTCCCATCTTTGACAGAAGCTGAGGATTTCCTTTTCTCTCATAGCCGAAATGAAAATCCCTTCCCACTGCCAGATAAGATACATGGAGCTGATCCACAAGAATCTTTTTCACAAATTCTTCCGGTTTCATATGGCGCATTTTCTGATCCAGAGGGCATTCCAGAAACAGATCCACACCCATTTTCTCCAGTTTTTGTATTCTCTCCTCACGGGTCAAAATTGTACGGCTTCCCTGATCGAAGGCAAACACCACAGCTTTAAGGCCCCTTTTCTTCTGCTCCAGAATCCGCTGGATCAGCCTCTGATGTCCCAGATGCAGACCGTCAAATTTCCCCAGTGTGACTGCACTCGCAAAAATTTTGCCGATTCCTTCTATTTTATTCTGATAGTCCATAAGTCTCTCCTGTCATCTTCAAGGGTAAAACATTTTTGCCGGGAAATAGGCCCTTCTCTTCTCATCTTTCTGGTAGATACCGATGAAAGTCCCATGGCTGTCACACAGACGGAAGATTCCCTCCGCCGGTCCTTCCAGCTCCTGAAAGGAAAACGGATTTCCATTATACAAGCGTTTGTCGAGGGAAGGCGGACAGCAAATTCTGTCATACTCAGAGAAAACTTCTTCCACTGGCAGGAGAACTTCCTCCATACAGTTTTCTCTTGCCAGATTCTCCACCTCCGAAAGGGTCAGACTGTCTTCCACGTAGAAATCGCCCACCCGAATCCGTTCCAGAGACTCCATGCATCCTCCGCATCCGAGACGTGCGCCCAGATCATGGCACAGAGTCCGGATATAGGTTCCTTTGGAACAAGTTACTTCCATAGTAATATATGGAAGTTCCATCTTCTCAATCCGTATCTCATGAATATAGATCTCTCTTGGTTTGCGCTCCACTTCCCGTCCTTCCCGGGCAAGTTCATACAGCTTCTTCCCGCCCACCTTCAGTGCGGAGTACATGGGAGGAATCTGAAGCTGTTCCCCTTCAAACTCAGGCACAGTCTGAACCACTTCCTGCTCCGTGACAGTAACCGGATTTTCCTGGAGAATTTTGCCGGAGGCATCCTGGGTATCTGTCACCACACCAAGATGCAGCACTGCACGGTAAGTCTTCGTCTGATCAGTGAGAAATTCACACACCTTTGTCGCACGTCCCAGACACACAGGAAGAACTCCCACTGCATCTGGGTCCAGTGTCCCGGTGTGACCTATTTTTTTCTGTCTGAGGATTCCCCTCAGCTTTGCCACCACATCGTGGGAAGTAAAGCCTTTTTCCTTATAAATATTGATAATCCCATCCATGCCTTACTCTCCAAGCAACTGCTTTTCCACGTGACTGCTGACATTGTTGATCACATCGTAAAGCGTCCCCTGCATCTCAAATCCTGCCGCACGGACATGTCCGCCGCCGCCGAAATAGACTGCAATCTCGCTCACATCTACCTTGCCGTTTGAGCGCAGGCTGACTTTGAAACTCTGTGTACTGTACTCATAGAGAAACATGGCTACTTCAACCCCTTTGGTCAGACGCAGCTGGCTGACAATTCCGTCCAGATCCTTGGCGGATATGCCATAGAAATTCATCTGTTTGTGTTTCAGATAACCAATGATGAATCTGCCGTCCAGAATCAGAATGCTCTCGGCCAGCACACGCCCCATCACCTGGTTCTGAATATAAGTCTTCTCATAAAATGAGCTCTCAATAATTTTTCCAAAGTCCAGTCCCGTCTCCATCAAATTTGCCGCTATCCGCATTGTCTGAGGAGATGTGCTGGAGTACTGAAAAACACCCGTATCATGGATGATTCCAGTAAAAATTGCTTCCGCCACCGGGCGTGTCACTTTCTCTTTATCCAGGAGTGTATACAGAACCTCACTGGCCGAACTGATATCGCCCTCTACGATATTCACATGCGCAAATCCTTGATTGCTCACATGATGATCGATGCATACCGTTCTCTTCGCCTTCTGAAAGCTTTCCAAGGCCAGAGCCAGTCTGTCAATACTGCTCACATCCAGCGTGATAAACAGATCATACTCTTTTGCACCGGAACTTTCCATCTTCACTTCATCCATACAGGACAGATAGGAGAACACCTCCCTTGGATGATCCAAATAGACATCCACTTCAATCTGGGGATACCACTCTTTCACATACAGATACAGAGCCATACAGCTTCCGACACAGTCTCCATCCGGACGGATATGGCCGGCAATCCCCAATGTTTTTACATTTTCTAAGATATCTGCAATTTTATTCATCGAATTCCCTCTTATTCTTCCACATCGCCTTCATCTGTATTCCCATGATCAGATGTATCTTTATGGGAAACTTCGTCAATCAGTTTTGACATGTGAACTCCGTACTCGATTGACTGATCCAGGATAAAGCGGATCTCAGGCGTGTTGCGAAGGTTTAGATTTCTGGCGAGCTGGCGGCGCACATAACTCTCCGCGCTTTTCAGCCCTGCCATAGTATCTTCCTGAGCTTTTTCATTTCCCAGCACGCTGATATACGCTTTACAGGTTTTCAGATCCGGAGCCACCTCCACCGCCGTGACCGAAGTCATGGCGTGGATTCTGGGGTCTTTTATATCGTTTCGAATAATATTACTCAATTCTCTGAGCACCTCAGTATTGACACGGGTATTTTTAATGCTGTTTTTTCTCATGATTTACAAATCCCCTATCTCGGTACTTCTACCATAATATAAGCTTCTACCTGGTCTTCTTCTTTGATATCATTGAAGTCTTCGAATACCAGGCCACATTCATATCCGGCTTTTACTTCCTTCACGTCATCTTTGAATCGCTTCAGAGAGGCAAGAGCACCTTCATAGATCTGCTCTCCTTCTCTGCTGATGCGGATCTTGCATGCTCTCTGGAATACACCATCCAGCACATAGCTTCCCGCGATTGTACCCACACCGGAAGCCTTAAACAGCTGACGTACCTCCGCATGGCCAATCACCTTCTCTTCGTAAATCGGATCCAGCATTCCCTTCATCGCTGCTTCCACATCCTCAATCGCCTGATAGATGACGCGATAGAGACGCAGATCCACGCCTTCCTGCTCTGCCAGCTGTTTTGCCATAGCATCCGGACGCACATTAAATCCGATAACAATCGCGTTGGAAGTTGCCGCCAGCGTCACATCAGACTCATTGATGGCACCCACGCCGCCATGGATCACTTTCACCACAACTTCGTCATTGGAAAGTTTTGTCAGACTCTGTTTTACTGCTTCCACAGATCCCTGTACATCGGCCTTGACGATGATCGGCAGCTCTTTCAGATTGCCTGCCTGAATCTGGCTGAACAGATCATCCAGAGATAATTTTGCCTTCGTATCTTCCAGAAGACGGTTTTTGTTCTCAGAGACAAAGGTACTTGCAAAATGTTTTGCTTCTTTGTCACTGTCGAAGGATACCAGTATTTCTCCGGCATTGGGAACATCGGAAAGACCCAGGATTTCCACTGGAGTAGACGGTCCGGCCTCTTTTACCCGGCGTCCTTTGTCATCCATCATCGCGCGGACTTTACCGGAAGATGCACCTGCGGCGATGAAATCACCCACATGAAGGGTACCTTTCTGAACCAGGATGGTAGCCACCGGTCCTTTTCCTTTGTCCAGCTCTGCCTCGATGACCATACCTCTGGCGGCACGGTTCGGATTTGCTTTCAGCTCACACACTTCCGCGGTCAGAAGAATCATCTCCAGAAGATTATCGATTCCTTCTCCCGTGTGAGCGGAAACCGGCACGAAGATGGTGCTTCCGCCCCAGTCCTCCGGAATCAGCTCATACTCTGACAATTCTTGTTTCACACGTTCTACGTTGGCACTTGGCTTGTCAATCTTGTTGATTGCCACGATAATCTCAATACCGGCAGCTTTTGCATGGCTGATTGCCTCCACAGTCTGCGGCATCACACCATCGTCCGCAGCCACAACCAGAATGGCGATGTCTGTGGCATTGGCACCTCTCATACGCATAGCTGTAAATGCCTCGTGTCCCGGTGTATCCAGGAAGGTGATCTTCTGTCCGTTAATCTGAACCACATAAGCACCGATGTGCTGGGTGATTCCTCCTGCTTCCTTGTCTGTCACATGTGTATTCCGGATTGCATCCAGCAGAGAAGTCTTTCCATGGTCTACGTGTCCCATGACACAGACTACCGGCGGGCGCGGCTGCAGAAGAGATTCATCCTCTTCTTCCTCTTTCAGAAGTTCACCGATCACATCCACTTTTTCTTCCTGCTCTGCGATAATATCATAATCCAGAGCAATCTCCTGTGCCTTCTCAAAATCAATCTCATGGTTTACGGTCACCATGATTCCTTCCATGAAGAGCTTCTTCACAATCACGGACGGCTGCATTTTCATCTTCTCAGCCAGCTCACGGATTGTAAGCTTCTCCGGAAGCGTGATCTCTTTGACTTCCGGTTTCTTCTCCTCCTGCTTCTGCTGAGGAGTTGGCTTCTGAAGAGCTTTCGGAAGACGCATATTCGGTCTCTTTCCTCCCTGGTTCGGTCTGCGGCTGCTCTTCTCATAATCTTTCTTTTTGTTATCCCTTTTGTTATCCCGCTCCCGTTTTCCTTCTTTGGAAGGTTTGGTCATCTCTGCCACAAAAACGGCATCGGAATCCTGCTGTCTGGACTGGCGTCCGCCGCGTCCCTGGAATCTTCCCTGATTCTCACGGTTATCACGGCCATCGCCGCGGCCTCCCTGACGATCCTGATAAGAACGTCCGCCGCGTCCCTGGGATCTTCCCTGTCCATCACGATTATCTGTCCGTCTCTCCTGACGGTCCTGGCCATCGCCGCGGCCTCCCTGGCGGTCCTGATAGGAACGTCCGCCGCGTCCCTGGGATCTTCCCTGTCCGTCACGATTGTCTGTCCGTCTCTCCTGACGGTCCTGGCCATCACCGCGGCCTCCCTGGCGATCCTGATAGGAGCGGTTATTGTTTCTTGGAGCTCCGCCGTTCTGCTGACCTGCTCCGGTATTCCCTTTTGCGTTCATTTCCTGATTCTCAGAAGCTCTCTCCTCCTGATTCCGGGGTGCCTGGGATGACGGGCGGTTGGAATTCTGATTTCTTCCCTGTCCCGGCCTTCTGTCTCCTCTTCTGCGCTCCCCTTGTTTTCTCTTGCCGCCGTCACTGGCGTTCTGCGCGTGATAAACGCGAATAATATTTTTCTTTTTCTTCGGAGTCTCCTCCTGTTTATTTACATTCTTCTCGTTATTTGGTGCTTCCACTTTTTGTTCCTTTCTTATGATCTCATATTTTTCTCTGACTCTTTTTGCCAGCGTATCTTCCACACTGCTCATATGGCTTTTCACATCGATGCCCAGGGATTTCAGAGTGTCCATAACCTCCCGGTTTGTCATTCCAAGTTCCCTCGCCATCTCATGGACTCTTATCTTTGCCATGTTGGCCTCAACTCCCTTCTGTCAATTCGGGCTGTCTTTTGTGGCTTTCAAAATCGCATTCGCAAAATTTTCATCTGATACTGCCAAGCTGGCACGATATTCTTTTCCCATACAATGTCCCAGACTGACCTTATCACCGGCAATCAGAAACGGTACCTGATAGTACGTACACATGTTGGAAAATTTCTTCTTCGTATTATCTGAGGCATCAGAAGCGATGACAACCAGTTTTGCCTGGCCGCTTTTCACAGACTTCTCTGTGGAAAATTCGCCGCTTGCCGTCTTGCCTGCTTTGGTGGCAAGGCCAATCAGAGACATCATTTTATTTTGTCTGTTCAATCTCCTCGAACTCCCTGGCGAGTTTCTCATAAACCTCTTCCGGAATCTCCATCTTCAGGGATCTCTCAAGCCCTTTGTTCTTCCGCGCTTTTTTGAGACATTCCAGATCGTAGCAAAGATAAGCGCCTCTGCCATTCTTCCTGCCGGTCACATCCAGTACGATCTCCCCGTCTCCGGTTCTCAAAACCCGCATCATCTCTTTTTTATTTTTCATTTCCCGGCAGCCGGTACACTGCCTCATGGGAACTTTATTCCTCGTCTTCATTTTCCGCAACATCCTCATCTGCCTGGCCGGCCGCTGTGCTCTCATCGGACGGTGTGACCTCATCCATACTGGTATCCTCATACTCTTCGTACTCGATTTCATCCAGGTCATCCTCATCCTCGTAGTCATAGAAATCACCGGCTTCGCGGGCCTGTGTCTCACTCTTGATATCAATCTTGAATCCAGTCAGGCGGGCTGCCAGACGAGCATTCTGGCCCTCCTTGCCGATTGCCAGAGACAACTGATAATCTGGCACAACCACCAGAGCAGTCTTCTCATCCGGGTCTGCCATAACCGCAATCACCTTGGCAGGACTTAACGCATTCTCAATCAGGATTGCCGGGTTGTCACTCCAGTTAATGATATCAATCTTCTCTCCCCGCAGTTCATTGACGATGGCGTTCACCCTGGCTCCATTCATTCCCACGCAGGCTCCCACCGGATCCACGTCCGGATCATTGGACCAGACCGCAATCTTCGTTCTGGATCCCGCCTCACGGGCAATGCTCTTAATCTCCACTGTGCCGTCCCGAACCTCGGCCACCTCAGACTCAAACAGGCGCTTCACCAGCTCCGGATGAGTTCTGGACACCAGAATTCTCGGCCCCTTCGGTGTGTCCTTAACTTCCAGGATGTAGACTTTGATTCTCTCTGTCGGGCGGAAATGTTCTGTCTTCACCTGCTCATTCTCATTCAGAATCGCATCGGCTTTTCCCAGATTGATGCTCACATTTCTGCCCAGATTTCTCTGTACAATTCCAGTGACTACATCTTTTTCTTTTCCGTAATATTCATTGTAGATTACTTTGCGCTCTTCCTCGCGGATTTTCTGAAGAATCACGTTTTTGGCATTCTGTGTGGCAATTCTTCCGAATTCCTTGGAATTCACCGGAACCTGAAGGATATCTCCGATCTGGGCTCTTCCACTGATCTGAAGGGCTTTCTCCAGAGAGATCTGAAGCGCCGGATCCTCCACTTGCTCCACTACTGTGCGTTCTGCATATACATGAAAATCACAGGTCTGAGGATCAATGCTGACTTTTATATTATCCGCCTTTCCAAAGTGATTTTTACAGGCTTGAATCAGGGATTGTTCTATGGCATCCAGCAGCGTCTCTTTGCTGATGTTCTTTTCTTTTTCCAATAATTCCAATGCTCCCAATAACTCTGTGTTCATTTTTCCTTTTTCCTCCTAAAATTAAAAATCAATTGCCAGACGAATCAGCGCAATCTCTTTTTTATCAAAAGTCCGCCTGGTTTTATCTTGTTCTTCGATAGTCACACTATTATTATCATATGCAGTCAAAATGCCATAAAACTCTTTTTGTCGGTCAATGGGGCGGTAAGTTCTGATTTCCAATTCCTTTCCCATACTTCTGACAAAATCTTTTTCTTTTTTCAGCGGACGTCCAAGACCCGGTGAACTCACTTCCAGGATATAACTGTCTTCAATAAAATCCTCTTCATCCAGCTTGTCACTGAAGGCTCTGCTGATCACCTCACAGTCATCCACAGTGATTCCGCCTTCCTTGTCAATATAGGCCCGCAGGTACCAGCTGCCTGCCTCTTTGACATACTCCACATCAACCAGTTCAAAGTTCTGTGCCTCCACAAGAGGAAGCAGCAACTCTTCCGCTCTCTGCTCATATGTTTCTCTTCGAGACAATTTCTCACCACCTATCCCCCGTAATCGGAATTTTCTAAACAAAAGAGTGGACCTTGCGGCCCACTCCATGTTGACGGTATCATTAGATCTGTTTTATTGTAGCACTATTAATCCGGAAAATCAAGACACAATTTTCCAAGATCTCCTAGATCCGTTTTCCTGAAATTTTTCAAGTTCTTCCTTTTCCAGGTTTACAGACGGGTTTTTGTCCCTTTCGTATCCCTCTTCGCCAGTCTGAGACGATTGAGAGATACCTTCTTCTCCTTATACTCTACGGTGTAATCGGTATGTCCTTCCAGCAGATAGGCATGTTCCAGACAATCCCCTTCCCCCAGACGCATACCCCTCACACCGATGGCTCCTTTCTTCTTCTCCGGTATCTCCTGTTTCAGAAAACGCAGGAAATATCCTTCCCGGCTTTGCAGAACCACATATTCCATGGTATCTGCCATCCCCACAAAGATCAGCCTGTCATCCGGCGATAATTTTGTCGCCATAATCGTTCTCTTGGAGACATCAAATTCTTCCCCCTGAACCTGCTTGAGCATCGCTTTTTCTGTGACAAACAAAAGAGAAGTCTTTTTCAGTTCTTCCATTCCAGCCACATAGAGAACCTGTTCTTCCTGGCTGTTATAATTACTCAGGTTGTCCACAGGAATTCCCTTATCCCGGAATTTCATCAGGGGAATATCCAGAACCTTGATGGAATGCATCTTGCCTGCATCGGTAAAGACACAGATCTTATCTGTATTCATACAGGAAAAGACGTATTTGTTCTCTCCCACAACATTCTCTTTATTTCGCTCATACGTAGCCTTGTCAATGGTCTTCACATATCCGAAACGATCCATGAGGAACCATACCTGCATCTGCTCAACCTTTTTCTCCTCGTAGACTGCCTCCTCAGCATTCTCCAAGGCTGTGCGGCGTTTCCTTCCGAATTCTTTCTTCACCGCATCCAGTTCGCTCATAATCGCGTTCGCCATAGAGTCATAATGATTCAAAAGATCTTCATAATGCGCAATGTTGGCCAGCGTCTTCTCATGTTCTTCAAGCAAGGCTTCCATCTCCAGACCAATCAGCCGGTAGAGACGCATCTCCAGTATGGCCGCAGCCTGGCGTTCTGTGAAATGAAGTTTCGCTGCCTGTCTCTCACTGGTCTTTGTCTTAAACCGGATTCCCTGGGTTACCCCCCGCACCAGACACTCTTTTACCTGCTGCTGATTCTTGCTGCCCCGCAGAATCTCAATAATCAGGTCGATCACATCCACAGCCTTCATCAGGCCTTCCTGCACCTCTTTCTTCTCCAGTTCTTTGCCAAGAAGGGTCCGGTATTTTCGATCCGCGATCTCAAACTGAAATTCCACATGGTGTTCAATGATCTGTTTCAGGCTCAGCGTCTCCGGTCTTCCATCTGCCACCGCCAGCATGTTGACTCCGAACGTGTCCTCCAGACGCGTCTTCTTGTACAGCATATTTACCAGATTGTCCACGTCTGTATCCTTGCGCAGTTCCAGCACAATCCGGATTCCCTCCTTGGAAGACTGATTGGAGATATCCAGAATATCCGTGGTCTTCTTACTCTCAACCAGAGCAGCCACATCATTTAAAAATTTTCCAATGTTCGCGCCGATCATGGTGTAGGGAATCTCTGTAATCACCAGACGCAGGCGTCCTCCTTTGGCCTGCTCCACTTCCACCTTGCCTCTGAGGCGGATTTTTCCGCTTCCCGTCTCGTAAATCCTGCGCAGGTCATCCTGATTCACCACGATGCCTCCGGTGGGGAAATCCGGTCCCTTAATATAACGCATCAATCCCTTGGTGGTGATATCATTATTTTTCATATAGGCCTTCACCCCGTCGATGACCTCTCCCAGGTTATGGGGCGGGATACTGGTCGCCATTCCCACAGCGATTCCGTCCGCGCCGTTGATCAGCAGATTGGGGATCTTCACCGGAAGAACTTCCGGCTCCTTCTCTGTCTCGTCAAAATTGGGGACAAAATCTACCACGTTTTTATCCAGATCCGCCAGATAGACCTCCTGGGTCAGCTTCTCCAGCCTGGCCTCGGTGTAACGCATAGCCGCGGCCCCATCACCTTCAATGGAACCAAAATTCCCATGTCCGTCCACCAGAGTCTGTCCCTTTTTGAAATCCTGTGCCATCACCACCAGAGCTTCGTATATGGAGCTGTCACCGTGGGGGTGATACTTACCCATGGTGTCACCCACAATTCTCGCACATTTCCGGTACGGGCGGTCATAACGGATTCCCAGTTCATACATATCATACAGAGTTCTTCTCTGAACCGGCTTCAAACCATCCCGCACATCCGGCAAGGCCCTGGAGATAATCACACTCATGGCATAGTCTATATAAGATTTCTGCATGATCTCCGCATAGTCCGTGCGGATAATCTGATCACTCATCTCTTCTCTCATCTATCTGTCATCCTCCTATATATCCAGCTGGGCATCCTGTGCATGTTCATAGATAAACGCTTTTCTGGGCGGAACCTCTGAGCCCATGAGAACCTCTGTCACACTGGAAGCCAGACGCGCATCCTCAATCTCTACCCGCCGCAGCGTCCGTGTCTTTGGATTCAAGGTTGTCTCCCACAGCTGCTGGGGATCCATCTCTCCCAGTCCTTTATACCGCTGCAGTGTGAACGTTCCGCTCTTATGCGTTTTTCGGTATTTTTCCAGAGCTTTGTCATCGTATAAGTACTGCTCTTCCCCTTTCTTTGGCATCACCTTGTACAGGGGCGGCATGGCGATATACACATGTCCCTCGTAGATCAGCTCCGGCATAAAACGGTAGAACAAAGTCAGAAGCAGCGTGGAGATATGCGCACCGTCCACATCGGCATCTGCCATGATGATAATCTTGTCATACCGCAGCTTGGAAATATCAAAGTCATTTCCATAGCCTTCCGAAAATCCACATCCGAAGGCATTGATCATTGTCTTAATCTCTGCGTTGGCCAGAACCTTGTCAATCGTGGCTTTCTCCACATTCAAGATCTTTCCCCGGATGGGAAGAATCGCCTGATAATTCCGATCCCTCGCTGTCTTGGCAGAACCGCCGGCAGAGTCTCCCTCCACAATGAAAATTTCACAAAGGGAAGGATCCTTTTTCTCACAGTTGGCCAGCTTGCCGTTGGAGTCAAAGGAATATTTCTGCTTGGTCAGAAGGTTTGTCTTTGCCCTCTCCTCCGTCTTTCGGATCTTTGCCGCTTTTTCCGCACAAGAAAGCACCGCCTTCAACTCCTCCAGGTTCCGGTCGAAGTGCAGAACCAGCTGTTCTCCCAGGACTTTGGACGTCGCCCTAGCTGCATCCTGATTGTCCAGCTTTGTCTTCGTCTGCCCTTCAAACCGTGGAGCCGGGTGTTTGATGGAGATCACCGCAGTCATCCCATTGCGGATATCCGCCCCGGTGAAATTGCTGTCCTTTTCTTTCAGAATTCCCAGCTCTCTCGCGTAGGTATTCATGACACTGGTAAAGACAGTCTTAAAACCAGTCAGATGAGTTCCACCCTCGGCATTGTAAATATTATTGCAAAATCCCAGAACATTTTCATGAAATTCATTGGTATACTGAAAAGCAGCCTCCACGGCAATCCCCTCAGACTCCCCTCGCAGGTAGATCGGTTCGTGAATGGTCTCCTTACTCTGATTCAACTCTCGGACAAAACCTATAATTCCCTCGGGTTCATGGTAGGTGATCCGCTGGGGCTCCTCACCCCTGAGATCTTCAAAATCAATCGTCAGATTCGGATTCAGGTAGGCGGTCTCATGAAGACGGCTTTTTACCTCCGTCGCTGAAAAACGAACCTTCTCAAAAATTTCCGGATCCGGGGCAAAATTCACACAGGTTCCTGTCTCTTTGGTCCGGCCCAGGCGCGGCAGCAGTCCTTCTTCCAGCTCAATCACGGGAATTCCTCTCTCATACCGGTCATGGTGAACATATCCATCCCGGCTGATTTTAATGTCCAGATAAGTGGAGAGCGCATTGACCACAGAAGAGCCCACCCCATGCAGACCTCCGCTGGTCTTATATGCCGAATCATCGAATTTTCCACCGGCATGCAAAGTCGTAAACACCAACCGCTCCGCGGAAACTCCTTTCTCATGCATATCCACCGGAATTCCCCTTCCGTTATCCTCCACCGTGCAGGAGCCGTCATGCTCCAAGGTAACACGGATATGATCACAATAGCCGGCCAGATGTTCATCCACCGAGTTATCTACAATCTCGTAAATCAGATGATTCAATCCTTTTCGAGACGTACTTCCGATATACATCCCCGGTCTTTTCCGGACTGCCTCCAGTCCTTCCAGAACCGAAATACTGGCTGCATCGTAAGTATTCTTCTTTGCCATATTTCTAAATCCTTTCTCAATCAAACTTCTGCATCCTGAAAACATTTGAATTCCTCTCTATCAGGATTCTCATATTTTCATCCCAGAAATACATCATTGGTCTATGTATTTCTGATCCTGGCATCATATTATAGCAATATTTCTCTGGAAAATGCAAATTTTATCTTCTCAGATTTTCCCAGAGTTCATATGGGATCCGTAGATTTCCTTTTCCTGTCCCCATCTCGATACCTGGTTTATTGGAGCCATGGAAATCGGATCCACCCGTGATTTTCAGGCCATGTCTCTTGGCCAACGCCCGCATTTCTCCTTCGTCATTCCACCGGTTTTGGGAATAAATCGCCTCAATTCCATCTGCCCCGGCCTTTTTCATCTCCCGCACCAATTCTTCCAATTTTCCCTTGGAAAAGCCGTAAATCAGCGGATGAGCCAGGACTGCGTATCCGCCATTTTCTTTTATCAGCCTCACCGCCTGAAATGGCGTTACTTTTTCTCTGGGTACAAAACAACACGCCCGGTCGCCCAGATAACGGTCAAAAGCTTCGTTGGTGGATCCGACAAATTTCTTTTCCACCAGAAACCTTGCGAAATGTGCCCGGGTAATCACTGCGTCAGGAAAGAGTTTCTCCACTTCTTCCTGCGTAATTGAAATCCCGTGTTCCTGCATTTTCCGGATCATCTCTTCGTTGCGCCGGTCTCTGGAATTTCGAAATCGATCCAGATTTTCCTGAAAATATTCGTCCTCGGGATCGATTCCAAGCCCCAGAACATGCACATCCCTCTTTTCATAAGAAGTTGAGAACTCAATCCCCGGAATCACACAGACTTCCGTTCCTTCCGCCGCATGGCGGGCTCTTGCTACTCCCTCCGTTGTATCATGATCCGTCAGAGCAAACGCTGACAGTCCTTTCTGCTTTGCCAATTCCACCAGCTCTTCCGGTGAACACGTCCCATCTGAACAGTCTGAGTGAACATGTAAATCAATCAGTTTTCCCATATCCGTCAATCTCCTTTCCTGCAGTTTGCCATAAAAATAGCAGAAAGCGCACCAGAAGCACTCACTGCCATCGAATCTCTTTTTCCTGTCAACAGAGTTTTGAACCTTACCTACATTTTACCATGTCTCGAATGTAAAGTCCATTTTCTGTTTGAATCGATAAAAAAATCAAAAAAATTAAAAAAAATGCTTGCATTTTATCAAAAGGTGTAGTATTATAAGCAAGCACCGATGAGGTACACAAAAAACTTTGGTCTGTTGGTCAAGTGGTTAAGACGCTGCCCTCTCACGGCAGAATCAGGGGTTCGACTCCCCTACAGACTGTTTCGCTTTCCATATTTGTTTTTTGGTCTGTTGGTCAAGTGGTTAAGACGCTGCCCTCTCACGGCAGAATCAGGGGTTCGACTCCCCTACAGACTGCTAGTTTTAAAACATCGTGTTATCATTTGAGATGGTAATGCGGTGTTTTTATTTTACCACCGGCAAAAAAACATCCCCATTGAGATTCTGGCAAAGACTTCTCTCTCCCAGATCTCAAGGAAATGTTTTTAGAAACTTTATTCAATTTTCATAAGCAAACACATCTTCATAATAGTTCAGCATCGGCATCAGCTCGCCTGCTTTCGCCAGCTGCCGGATCTCCTCCGGGTCCATCCAGCGCGCGTCCACCACTTCTTCTGCCTGCAGGCGCAACGGAATGTTCTCTTCCTGCGAAAACAGATAGACATTGTAAAATACCTGGTGCGCATCCTGCCGTTCTGACTTGAAAAGTCTGCCTTTCTTTCTGTCCAGAGCAACCCCCAATTCCTCCTGAACTTCACGCATAGCTCCCGTTATGCTGTCTTCTCCTGCCAGAACAGACCCTCCTGTGCACTCCCACAGCAGTGGGTAAGATTTCAAAGGGTGTCTCCGTGACATCAAATATTTTCCGCTCTCACTTCTGATCCACACATGTATGATGGTATGAAAATAACCTGGCGGTATCGGTTTTCCTCGTTCGTGGAATTTCCCCGTTTTATTTCCATACTTATCATACAAATCCCATAATTCAGCCATAGCCTTCCTCCGTCCATGTACTTCAATAATCCTTCTCTGAGATTAGTGTAGACCATTTTATGGAACTTTTCAACGAAAATGTCATAGAAAAGGTGAAATTTCTTCCGACCACCGTTCTGTCAGGGCTTCCAGCCGCCAGGAAGCGTTCGCGGGACTGGTGGAGGGCAGACACACTGCCTCCCTCTTTGTTTTCTCCTCACAATACCTCCGGTACAGTCGAAACGCGGTGGTCCCGTTGGCAAATATCTTTCGGATATCTGCATGATCCAGAATCTGATTCAGATCAGACGGCACGACATCCCGGATACTGCTGTCGCTGGAACCTTTAATCCGGCAGCTTTGAACCACATCCCAGATTGCGATATGCCCCCTCAGAAGCATCTCCTTTTTCTCCAAGACTGTCTGCGGCACTGGTTCTTTCACCAGTGCCGCAATCACCTTCCAGAATCGGTTCTGAGGATGATGGTAATAAAACTGTCCCTCTCTGGACTTCACCGAGGGAAAAGTCCCCAGAATCAAAACTTTGGATTTCTCATCAAAAACCGGAGAAAATTCATGAAAAACCTGTATATATTCTCTCCCGTTCATCAAATCAGTCTTCTTCCTCAGGGTCTTCTGCAGGTTCTGCTGGAATAAACAGTCTTGTCTGCTCTTTTGCTGTCTTTTCCTTTGCCTGCTCCTGTGCTTCACGGCAGAATTCCATCTGGGAATTCACCAGGGTTTTTCCACGGCGGTCCGGTTTGATATACGTACCGTCCGCCTGGAGAACATGTGCTTTTCGGTTATCCATCAGTTCCACATCCAGAATATGGATAACCTGTCTCTTAATGTTCTCATCTTCCACCGGAAATACGATCTCCACGCGGCGGTCCAGATTTCTCGGCATCCAATCAGCACTTCCCATGAAGACTTCCTCTCCTCCATTGTTGTAGAAATAAAAGATTCGGCTGTGTTCCAGGAAATCGCCCACAATTGAGCGGACGGTAATGTTCTCACTCACTCCCGGAATTCCCACCTTCAGACAGCAGATTCCACGTACAACCAGATCAATCTTCACACCACAGGAGGATGCGTAATACAAAGCTTCCATAATCTTAGGATCGCAAAGAGAGTTCATCTTTGCCATGATTCTGGCCTCTCTTCCTTCTTTCGCGTGATTGGCCTCCATCTCGATCATCTTCAGGAATCGGTCCTTCATCCACAGCGGAGCTACAACCAGTTTGTTCCAGTACTTCGGCTCAGAATAACCGGAAAGCATGTTAAATACCGCAGTGGCATCCTCCCCGATTCTCGCGTCACAGGTGAACAGACCACAGTCTGTGTAAAGCTTCGCCGTGGAGTCATTGTAGTTACCCGTTCCAAGATGCACATAACGGCGGATACCTGTGTCTTCCCGGCGTACAACGAGTGTGATTTTACTGTGTGTTTTCAGGCCGACCAGACCATAGATCACATGGCAGCCTGCTTTCTCAAGTTTCTTCGCCCACACAATATTATTTTCCTCATCAAATCTGGCTTTTAATTCCACCAGAACACTGACCTGCTTGCCGTTTTCTGCTGCCTGGGCCAGAGCTGCCACAATCGGTGAATGGCCGCTGACACGGTAAAGCGTCTGTTTGATGGCAAGCACGTTGGGATCCTTTGCTGCCTGCTGTACAAACTGTACCACCGGGTCGAAACTCATGTAAGGATGATGTACGAAGACATCTCCCTCCCGGATCCGGTCAAACAGGTTATCATAGCCGCGGAAAGCCGCCACCGGTGCTGGCGTATATCCTTCTGTTTTATATTCGTCAAATCCATCCAGACCGTACACCTTCATCAGAACCGTCAAATCCAGCGGGCCGGGGATCATAAAAATGTCATCATTTTTGATATCAAACTCTGTCTTCAGAATCTTCAGCAGTCTGGGATCCATCTTTTCTTCCACTTCCAGACGGATCACTTCACCCCACTGACGTTTCTTCAGCTGTTTCTGAATCTCCACCAGAAGATCCTCTGCCTCATCCTCGTCAATGCTCAAATCCGCGTTTCTCATAATACGGTAGGGGTGGGCACAGACCACATCATTATTCAGGAAAAGCTTTCCAATATTTCTCTCAATCACTTCTTCCAGGAAGATAATTGCCTTGGTCTTCTCACTGCTTCCCGGAATCTGTATGACCCGAGGCAGCACGGAGGGAACCTGAACAGTCGCAAAGTCCAGAACTTTCCCGCCCTTTTTGTCTTTTTTGGCAATCAGAGCGCCGATATTCAGAGATTTATTCCGAATCAGTGGAAATGGGCGTGAAGAATCCAGTGCCATAGGTGTCAGAACCGGATACACGTTCTCCTCAAAATACTCATCCACATATTTTTTCTGTTCCTCTGAGAGCATTTCATGTTCCTGAATCACGTGAAGACCGGCTTTTTCCAGGGCTGGAAGCACGGAACGGTTGTAGGTACTGTACTGTACCTGAACCAGTTCATGTGTCTTCTTGCTGATCTGTGCCAGCTGCTCTTTGGGCGTCAGACCCGCAATGTCAGGTTTCTCATATTTGGCGTGCACCTGATCTTTCAGAGATGCCACACGCACCATATAAAATTCATCCAGGTTCGAAGAAGTAATGCTCAGAAATTTCAGTCTCTCAAACAGAGGCAAGGTCTTATCTCTCGCCTCACTGAGAACACGCTCGTCAAATTTAATCCAGCTCAGTTCCCGATTCACATAGTATTCCGGTTTTTCAAACTTTTTAAGGTCCATTTCTTCCTCCCCCTTATCTCTTTCTCTTACGCTTAATTACCGGGCGAATGCCAAAAATCGTCTCAAAGAAAGCCAGTTTGTCTTTCAAAAGTCCCAGCTCCAGGCTGACATCTTTGCTGGAATCCACAATCACATGCAGCTCATCATCCCGGATCACCGCACGCAGCGCCTCCACTTTCTGATAATGGCTTCTGTCCATGGCATTGGCCAGTCTCAGAATTGCCACCATCTTCGCAATCAGGAGATAACTTTCTTTGTCCAGCCCTTCCTGCCGGCTGACCTCCTCAAAATCCGCGAAATCTTCCCGATTATACCGGACCACATTGGCAATGATCTTCTGCTCCTGCTGGGACAGACCAATGATCTCCGTGTACCGGATAATATTATAGGAACATTCTGCCACATTCGTCATACTGATATATTTTCCGCAGTCATGGAGAAGAACCGCAATCTGCAGAAGGAGACGTTCTCTTGCCCCCATACCATGGATCTTTTTCATTCCATCGAAAATCATCAGGGCAAGATTCGTGGTTCCCTGAATATGATTTTTCCCGCTGGAGAAACGTTTGCCAATGTTTCTGGCCGCCACCAGGATATCGTTTTCAAAATTGTGATTCGTTTTCAATATCTTATGTTTCTCACCATAGTCATAGGCAATTCCGTCCGCAAGACTCACACCCGGCGCCCAGATTGCCTCTGCCCCGAACAGATCAATGATATTTTTGTAAATAACCATCATAGGCACCACCAAAGAAGCATACTCTGACGGAATATCCATCTCCAGGGCCAGCGAATCTGCCGTCTTGTAGACAAGCTGCTCATAGCGCTCATTGAATTCTTCTTTTGTGATAATCCAGTCTGTCAGTTTCTCACGGAAAATAATATCCTGAAGGAAATCTCCCAGCAGAATCACATTTTTGATATTGCGGTCTTTCAGGTATAATCTTTCAAATACAATCAGCTCATTTCGAATGTACTCCGCAATCAGCTGATCATAATGCGTGGTCTCTTTCATCAGGTTGCGCAGTCTTTCACGGATACGCAGACTTCCGATTCTTAGATTCTGGGTTGTCACAAGAGTATCCTTGTCGAAAAGGGAAATCTGGGTACTTCCGCCGCCCACGTCCACAATCGCTGTTCCTTTTTGAATCATTTTTTTAAACCCTGTCTCAATGGCAGCGATCGACTTATATCCCAGAAAATGCTGTTCCGAGCTGCTCAGAATCTCTACTTTCATTCCCGTGCGGCGGTAAATCTGTTCCAGGGTGATACTGGGATTCTCCAGCTCCCGGAAGGCACTGGTGGCACAGACACGGTAATCCTGTACCCGATATCCTTCCATAATCTCCCGGAATCCCTCCAGGACCTTACACAGTTCCTGCAGGCGTTCTCCCCCGAGATGTCTCTGACTGTAAGTATCTTTTCCCAGATCCATACGGTAGCGAATGTAGTCTACTTCCCGCAGACCTGCCTTCTTCGAGATTTCGAAGACTTTCATGCTTACCTCATAGGAGCCCAGGTCAATAGCCGCAAATGTGGTAATCGCCATACCTTTCTTCCTCCCTTTTACTTTTGTTGTCCAAGAAGATAGTCAATAAACTGCTGCGCTGTCCGTCCGGTCAGACCTCCGTGATTTAATTCCCAACGGTTTGCCTCCAGAAGAAGCTGCTCTTCAGGCATGGTAATTCCATAACGGTTTGCCAGCACTTTGACGATATTCTGAAACTCTTTCTTATCCGGCGCGCCGAAATAAATGGTCACTCCGAACCGGTAGACCAAAGAAAGCTTTTCCTGGACAGTGTCTGAAGAATGAAGATCATTATCATCCATTCGCTCCAGTTTGTCCCCATAGTTTTCCCGAATCAGATGACGGCGGTTGGATGTGGCATAGATCAGCACATTCTCCGGTTTTTTCTCCAGGCCGCCCTCAATGACTGCCTTCAGATATTTATACTCAATCTCAAATTCTTCAAATGAAAGGTCATCCATATAGATGATAAATTTGTAATTTCGATTCTTGATCTGAGAGATGACCTCGTTGAGATCCTGGAACTGATGCTTGTACACTTCGATAATGCGAAGTCCCTGATCATAATACTGATTCAGAATTCCCTTGATGCTGGAGGATTTACCCGTTCCCGCGTCACCGAAAAGCAGGCAGTTGTTCGCCTTTCTTCCCTGCACAAAAGCTTCTGTGTTATCAATCAGTTTTTTCTTCGCAATCTCATATCCCACCAGATCATCCAGATAGACATGAGCGATTTTCGTGATCGGCTCAATCACCACTTTTCCCTTTTCATCATGGCCGACCCGGAAAGCCTTGTGCAGTCCCAATTTTCCCACACCGAATTCCCGGTAAAACTCCACCATGTCATCCATGAATTCATCCGTATCCTTCGTCTGGCCAAGTTTCCTGCTCAGTTCACAGATCCGGTCACGAATTCTCTTGTTGAACAGTTTGCTGTTCTCATTGATATTCTCATAGTGAACCATAAGGTCACTCCACAGATTGCCGAAAGCCTCATCAAAATCTGTGAAATCAAAATCATAGAGTTCTTTGAAAATTTCAAAATCATGGCGCGCAATCTGATTGATGGTTCCTTCCACAGCTCCCACAATTTCGCAGGAAGTACTGAAAGCATTCTCGTGGTTTACCAGCAGAAAAGTCAGATAGTTATGCCACAGATTTCCGGAAAATCCGTAAGCGCCTGCCAGCTCCACCAATTGATTCACACACTGAAAAAATTCTGAACCGCATAATTTTAATTCTTCCCGGCCCTCTTTGCTGACTCCCATCAGTTCCGTCATCAGCTCCAGGATCTCACCGTGTTCAAAATCACGGTATAAAATACATTCTTTTGTCCCTGTCATGGTCTCATCCCCGCTCTGTTTTTATATTGTCACTCAATAAGTTCTCTGTGTTTTTTGACAATCTTTGTCATTTCTCCCAGGAAAGACAGTGATCCAAAAGCCAGAATCACATCCTCATCTCCTGCTTTTTCATAGGCCTTCTGGGCCGCTTCTTCCAGGCTGTCTGCCGGATGTACGCAGGAGTGATATCTGCCGGCCGCCTCTGCCAGTTCCCCGGCAGTCAGAGTTCTCGTCTCGGGCGTTGTGGACACTGTGAAAATCTCCTTTGCGTAGGGAGTCATAATCCGCAGAACCTGGTCATAATCTTTGTCCCGGTACATTCCCATAATGAAATAGATATTTTTCCCCTGGAAATAACGCCGCACAGATTCTTCCAGTCTTCTGGCAGCATCCGGATTGTGAGCTCCGTCCACCACAAAGAGCGGTTTTTGATCGATCACAGTGAACCTGCCGCCCCAACGGGTATTTTTCAGTCCCCGCTGTGCCGCTTTTGTCCCCACCGGATATCCCCTCTTCGCCAACTCATCCAGAGCTGTCAGGGCCAGAACCGCATTCTCGATCTGGCAGACTCCCGCCAGCGATATCTCATACTCTGTCCCCCGCCAACGAAATCTCTGTCCCAGGCAAGAGCTCTCCTGTACTTTTACTTCACTCATATCCGGACAGACCAGAGCGACTTTCTGCTTTTCGCATTCTTCTTCGATCACCCCTGCCGCCTCAGGTTTTTGTACTGCGCTTACCACCGTGCAGCCCGGTTTGATTATCCCGGCTTTTACCCTGGCAATTTCACCCAGTGTATCGCCGAGAAAGCCCATGTGATCCATTCCCACCGGGGTCAGAACCGCAAGTAAGGTATTCTTCACCACATTTGTGGCGTCTGTGGCTCCTCCCATACCGGTTTCCAGAACTACCAGATCACATTTTTCTTCCTGAAAATATAAAAAAGCCACGGCTGTCTCTATCTCAAAGGGAGTGGGATGTGCTCTTCCTTCGCCTGCCATCTCTTCTGCGGCAGCGGCGACTCTGGTGAGATGTCTGGCAAAAGCCTCCCGACTGATGTTTTCACCATTTACTGCCATAATCTCTCTGTATGAATAGATTGCGGGGGAGGTATATCTTCCCACCTTGTATCCTGCTTCCTTCAATGCCGTGGATATATAAGCCAGCGTGGAACCTTTTCCATTCGTTCCAGCCGCATGAATAAATTTCAGATCATCCTGGGGATTTCCCAGCCGTCTCATCAATTCTATAATATTTTCCAAACCCAGTACTCTTCCATAACAATTGACCTGTTCAATATAGGCCCTACTCTCCTGGTAATTCATATATTCCTCCGTCTTTCAAGTGATTCCATTTCAGTATATTACATGAATTCCCATTTTTCAAGGCAGGAAAAGGGAAGAATAGGCTTTGAAATGTAAAATTTAAATATATTCCGGTCTCTCTCATGTTTTCTTCATTTCAGGAGATACTACTCTTACCAGCTCATGATTTTGGAGGTTATATATGAAAAATCAGTTTTTATTCTGTGGAAGCGTGGGATGGGGTTTGGAGATTCTCTGGACTGGTCTTCACAGCCTCCACGATGGAGAACCTACACTCAGCGGGACTTCCTCTCTCTGGATGTTTCCCATCTATGGCATGGCCTCTTTGATCGGTCCTGTCTCCCACCATCTGGCCAGACTTCCTTTTTTCCTCAGGGGGACTATCTACGCCGCCGGAATTTATCTGGTGGAATTCACATCAGGCTCTCTGCTTCGCCATTTCCACGCCTGCCCCTGGGATTACAGCGACAGATGCCACTGCCATTACAAAGGTCTGATCCGTCTGGACTACGCACCTCTTTGGTTCCTGATCGGTCTGTTCTACGAAAAGCTTTTAAATTTTAATGTCCCAAAATCCTCCCTGTGATTCTTTTGGAATTTCTTCTTTCTCCTTGAAAAATGACTCTAAGTATTATATGATGGAAGAAACTATAACATCATAACCATTTATCAGGAGGTAGTACATGAGACATATAATGAGTCCATTGGACTTGTCTGTCGAGGAACTGGACCAGCTCCTTGACCTGGCAAATGATATTGAAAAAAACCCTGAGAAATACGCACATGCCTGTGCGGGTAAGAAACTGGCAACTTTATTCTATGAGCCCAGCACCCGCACCCGCCTCAGCTTCGAGGCTGCCATGCTGAATCTCGGAGGCAGCGTATTAGGCTTTTCCAGCGCGGATTCCAGCTCCGCAGCCAAGGGTGAAAGTGTTGCCGACACGATTCGTGTCACATCCTGTTATGCAGATATCTGTGCGATCCGTCATCCGAAAGAGGGAGCCCCGCTGGTGGCATCCATGGCTTCTTCTATTCCTGTGATCAACGCCGGGGACGGCGGACATCAGCACCCTACCCAGACACTGACTGACCTTCTCACCATCCGTTCCCTCAAAGGACGTCTGGGCGACCTCACCATCGGTCTGTGCGGTGACCTGAAATTCGGCCGCACAGTTCACTCTCTGATCCAGGCACTGGTTCGCTATCCAAATGTGAAATTCATTCTGATTTCTCCTGAGGAGCTGCGCCTGCCAAGCTATATCCGGGATGGAGTTCTCAACAAGCAGCAGATTCCTTACAAAGAAGTGGAACGCCTGGAAGATGCACTTCCGGAACTGGATCTTCTGTACATGACCCGTGTGCAGAAAGAACGTTTCTTCAATGAGGAAGACTACGTGCGTATGAAAGACTTCTACATACTGGACAAAGCCAAACTGGAACTTGCCAAACCGGATATGTACATTCTGCATCCCCTTCCAAGAGTCAATGAAATCGCGGTGGAAGTGGACAGTGATCCCCGTGCCGCTTACTTCAGACAGGCACAGTACGGTGTCTATGTGCGTATGGCCTTGATTCTCACATTACTGGAGGTGAAAGTATGTTAAATGTAGGTGCATTAAAAGAGGGATATGTTCTGGACCACATCAAAGCAGGAAAGAGCATGACAATCTATCATGATCTGAAACTGGACAAACTGGACTGTACTGTGGCAATCATTAAGAATGCCCGCAGCAACAAGATGGGCAAGAAAGACATCATCAAGGTAGAGTGCCCTATCGATAAACTGGATCTTGATATTCTGGGCTTTATTGACCACAACATCACCGTCAACATCATCAAAGATGAGAAAATCGTGGAGAAGAGACAGCTGCGTCTCCCCAAACAGATCACCAACGTGATCAAGTGCAAAAATCCACGCTGCATCACCTCCGTTGAGCAGGGCTTGGATCAGATCTTCATTCTCACTGATGAAGAAAATGAAGTCTACCGCTGCAAATACTGCGAAGAAAAATACCGCGGAAGCAGGAAAAAATAAGAGCAAAATGTAAAGAGACCACTCAGCAAAATTCAGACTTGGACAAAAGCCTTGAATTTTGCGAAATGGTCTCTTTCTTTTCCCTCTGATGTATCTGTATCACGCCCAGTATGCTTTGCTTCCCTTCGGTGTCTTCTCCACGACCAGTTTCGGGCTGATCTGTTCCTTTAATTCTGTCACATGGGAAATGATTCCGATCATTTTCTGGTCGCCTGCCAGTTCCTGCAGAATTCTCACCGCCTGCTCTCTGGAGGTATCATCCAAAGCTCCGAAGCCCTCATCGATAAACATGGTCTCCAGGCGGATAGCCCCTGCTGTATTCTGGACCACATCCGCCAGCCCCAGCGCCATGCACAGAGCTGCCATAAAAGACTCCCCTCCGGACAGAGACTTCACATCCCGGACAGAATCGGTGGCCAGACTGTACACGTCCAAGTCCAGCCCCACCTTTCCCTGATTTTTCAGATCCTCCAGGCGTCTGCACTGAAGAAGAAACTGCCCGGAGCTCATCTGAATCAGGCGCTGATTGGCATACTCCACAATCTGTTCGAAATACTGTCTTTGCACATAAGCCTCAAAATCCAGACGGGAACTCTGGCTGAGTCCCCCATTCGCAGTCTTGCTCAGATTGCTGACAAGTGCATATTCTTTTTTTCCTTTTTCATACTGCCCTTCCAGCTTTCTCAGTTTTTCTCTTACCCGTCCATTTTTCTCCGTCTCATGATAAAGTTCCATCAATTCCGTCTGGAGATTTTCCTTTTCTCTCTCCACCTCTATCTTGACTGCCTCTGCCTTCTCCCTTTGAAGAGGCTCTCCCGTCATCTGCCCGAACCGGGCTGCTGTCTCTTCCCATTTTCTCCGGTTATCCTGGAAATTCTCCTCCAGAGCTTTCTTCTTTCCTCGATTCTCATAAATCTTACGGCTTCGTTCTTCCTGCTCTCTCTGACGGGCAGCCAGATCCAGACGAAGTTTCTCTCTTTCTTTTTGGACCCGTCCATATTTGTCCTTTGCCTCTTCCCAGGAAAGTTCCAGACCCTCTCTGAGCATCCCCTCTTCCTTCTGCAGAAGAAGGGATTCCTTCTCAAGATCCCGGTAATTCTTTTCCAGCAGTTCTTCCCATCCCTGCTGTTTTTCTTTCTGCTCCTGAATCCTGCCCAGTTCTCTGCGGATATCTCTTAAATTTTCTTCCATTTTTCGGAACTTTGCTGCCTCTTCCTTCGCTTTCTTCGTTCCCTCAGAACTCTCCTTCATCTTTCTTTTCAGCCATTCCCGGGGCTTTTCACCGGAGGAATCATAATCTCTCTCTTCCTGGGGAAGCCCAGACAGACTCTCTCTCCAGAGTTCTTCCTGAAGCTGACAGTGATTTTGACATTTCTGGTAAGACTCCATAGACTGGTTTCTCTTTTCTTCCGCCTGATTTCTCTGTCTCCTGGATTCCTCCACCATATTCTGGTTCGGCGCCTTGCTGGACAGAACGGCTTTCCCGGGATGATGCCTGGAACCACAGACCGGGCAGGCCTCTCCCTCACCCAGTCTGGAAGCCAGAATTCCAGCCTGTTCCCGCAGAAAAGCTTCCGTGTACATATTGTATCGCCGGTCTTTCTCCTGAAACTCTTCCTGTAACTGCTTCAGTCTTTTGGCCGCTTCCCCGAGACGCCTCCGTTCCTCCATTGCCTTCTCGTAAATCTGCGCCAGCCTTTGGAAAGTCTGCTGTCGCTCCTCTTTTTCCTGTACGGTCTGAGCCGCCTGCACAGCTCGAACAGATATCTCGGATAATTCTTCCTGCTTACTTTGCAGTTCCTTCTCCTTTTCTTCCTGACTTTTTCTCTCCTGCCGGAACTTATCCAGCTTTCGGCCGGCAATCTCCTTCTCCTCTGACGCTTTTTTCGTCTTCTCCTGTACACTTCTTAACTTTTCATATTTTTTTAAATCTTCTTCCAGAGCATGCAGTTCTTTTGCCATCCTCTGGTCTTCCTGCTCCGACCGGGTCTGAAACTCTGTCAGTTTTTGCAATTTCTCCTGAGCCAGAGGTTCCTCTCTCTTAAGCCATTCGCAAATTTCTGTCAGCTCTCTTTGGGTCTTCTCCTCCTGTCTCAGAATCCCGGATGCCTCTGACAAAAGCTCCCACTGTCTTTGCATCTTGGCAAGCATCTTCTTTTTCTGGCTTTCACGTTCCTTTGCCGCTGCAAGAAGTCTGTCCAGAAACACGATCCCCTCTGAGATCCGAAGCCCCTTCCGAATGCTCTGAAGTTCTTCTTCCCATTCACTCTGGCCGTCACAGACAATCTCCTCCAGCTGCAGTTCACAGATCCGTTCCAGATCTTTTAACTGAACATAGATATTCTTTTCCCTCTGTTTCAATTCCTCCTGGACTCTCCCATAGATTCGGGTGTCAAAAATTTTGGAAAAGATTTCCTTTCTCTCCTCTGACCTGGCATGGAGAAGTTTCAGAAACTCACCCTGAGCAATCATGGAAATCTGCGTAAACTGTTTGAAATCCAGTCCTACGATCCTTTGAATTTTCTCATTAACCTCCCGCTTGGATCCCTTATATTCACTGCCGTCTGGAAGAAAAAGCTGTACCTGCGATTTTTCTTTTGTTTTGCGGTAATTTCCATCTTTATCTTTTCTCTGGCTCAGGCGCTCATATTCCGGGTTTCTCCGGATCCGGTACTCTTCTCCCCGATAGGAAAAGACAAGTTCCACATACGTAGGGGTATCCAGTGCAGCATACTGGCTGCGCATCATACTGCCATCCCGTACCTGGCCACTTGGCCGGTCGTACAATGCATAAGTGACCGCATCAAAAATTGTTGTCTTACCTGCACCTGTATCCCCGGTCACCAGAAAAATTCCATGATCCATTTTCCGAAAATCAATCTCTGTCTTCGCCGCATAGGAACCAAAAGCAGACATTGTCAGTAAAACTGGCTTCATTCCCGTTCCTCCTTCACTGCCTGGAATACTTCTTCCATCATCCGTCTCTCATCCTCCTCCATGGCTCTCCCCTGCATCTGCCGGAAGAATTCCTGAAACAGTAAGACCGGATCTGTGACAATTTTCTCTTTTCTTTCCTGGGACTGCATCTTCTTCGTCCTGGAATTCTCAATCCGAAGCTCCAACAGATTCGGATAGCACTCCTCCAGCTGTTCCCTCGCCTGATAGGGAATCACCTCATCTGTCAAAATCACACTCACATAATCTTCGCTGACTCCATCGGTCTGGGAAAGGATCTCCTGAAGTGTCCCTCTTTTCTGACAGAGTTCCCGAAATGGAGCCAGAGGAATCTCCTCAATCCGGGGCGGCACTCCCTTTTCCCCCAAGGTTACCAGGGTCAGTGTCTTTTTGTCATTGCGTTCGCTGACGGAATACTTCAGCATAGTCCCGCAGTACCGAAAGCGTTCCTCTCCCATGGACTGCGCACGGTGAATATGCCCCATAGCCGCATAGTCAAACTTTTCCAGAACACTCACATCCACATTCTGGAGTCCTCCCACCTGGATGGATTCTGAGTCACTCCTGGAAGGACCTTCCCCCTTGGCAGTATAAAACTGATGGGTCAGAATCACCCTGCGAACATCCGGTTCCATATTCTCCCTCTCCAAGAGCAGACGGATCGCCTCCTGGGTGGAGGGAATCTCCTTCTCAAAAAGTCCCCGGACATATCCAGGTTTCAAAAAAGGGAGCAAATAAAAATGAACCGGTCCGCATTCATCTTCCAGCACAACCCGTTCGATATACTCTCCCTCTCTCTCCGGCACGTGACCGGCAATATAAATTTTGGAATCTGCCAGAATTCTGCTGGCATAACTAAGTCTCTGCGCCGAATCGTGATTCCCGGCGATCACCATGATAGAAATTGCCGGCTGGATCTTCGCCAGCCGGTACAAAAATTCATCAAAAATCTCCACTGCCTGGGCAGAAGGAGCTGCTTTGTCATAGACATCACCGCTGATCAGAATCGCATCTGGATGAAGCTCCCGGGCTTTTTCGACAATTTGGTCCAGCATCCTGCGCTGATCCTCTGCCAGAGAATAGAAATGAAGCTGCCTCCCGATGTGCAGATCTGATAAGTGAAAAAAGCGCATATTCTTCCTCCTCAGGAATTTCTGTTCTTGTCGTAAATGATTTTCAGACCTTTCAAGAGCAGGTCATCATCCTGTATAATCCTCTGACGGCAGTGGGGGATGATGCTCTTGGCCAGACCTCCTGTGGCAACCACAGTCGCCTCCTCGCCCAGTTCCTCATTGATCCGGGTGATAATTCCATCCAGACCGGCAGCACTGCTGTAGATCACTCCGCTTTTCATGCACTCGATGGTATTCTTCCCGATCAAATGCTTCGGCGCTTCAAGGCTGATTCCATGCAATTGAGAAGCTCTTGCCGTGAGGGCATCCAGAGAGACTCCCACTCCCGGAAGAATCATTCCGCCTATATAATTTTTCTTGCCGTCTACCACACAGACCGTCGTCGCTGTCCCCATATCAATGAGAATCAACGGCACCGGGTACTCTGCAATTCCTGCCACCGCCGCGGCCACAAGATCACTTCCCAGCTGCGCCGGGTTATCCATGAGAATATTCAGTCCGGTCTTCACGCCGGGACCCACCACCATGATATTCTTCTTCAAGATCTTTTCCGCTGCCAGCTTGATGATATTCGTAACCTGCGGCACCACAGAGCAGACAATTCCGCCCTCGATTTCTTTTCTGTGGATCTTATAGATGTCCAAGACATTTTTCAGGTCAATAGCATATTCCAGTTCCGTCTTGGTACGGACAGTGGAAAGCCTCTCGATAAAATATGTCTTCTCGTCATCTATACATCCCACTACAATATTGGTATTTCCCACATCAATGACTAAAACCATATCAGACTCCTAATTTTGCTCTCACATTTTTGTTCAGTAAAACTCTCCCGATCAGAACCGTCAGAATTCCTGCCACAATAGCCTCCGGAACTCCGTTAATTCCGATCACAGACAGGATAAACCCATAGACCGCATTGGCTGCCACACCATTTGCCGCCGCGTAAGCGTCACGGAAAAACACAAAAATCAGATTCATAACCAGCAAGGTGTTCACCAGCGCTCCGCTGATGCCGGCGAGAATCAGGCCGACTGTGGATACCTCATTTTTTTTCTGTATTTTCCGCACCCAATGATAAACATAAAACGGGACAACTCCCACCAGAATCCTGGGAATAAAACAGATAATCAGACTGCCGATCCCTCCGCTGAATTCTCCAAGGCTGTAAAAAGGTGTGAAGACAAAGGAAGTGACCGTGGGATTGATAGTGTTGTTGATAAAACTTGTCAGCCCGAACACGAATCCCAGACCTGCGCCCTTTTTCGGGCCCAGAAGCAGTGAACCGATGATCACCGGTATGTGAATGATTGTGGCACGTGTAAATCCGAGGGGGATATACCCGAGAAATGGTGTGAAAGACATGAGTACAATCAGTGCAGCGAAAAGTGCCACCTGAGTCATGCCTTTGGTTTTGGACGCAGCTTTCCGTCCATAGGTTGCATTGTTCGTCATTTTGTTCTCCTCCTTGTTATTATTCTCCAATGAGATACAATACAATGAGCCGGCAGATCTCTCTGCCTGTAAAACTGCTCTCTATCACAATAGGATTTCCGGTCATGCGCACATTCAGTTACACTGACCCCATCCTTAATTATGATACAAAATCGCGTCGAGGATATGATCGGCTGTCTCCTCCTTACTCATCTTCGGGAGTGAAACTTCCTTATCCTTCGAAATCAGAGTCACCACATTGGTGTCTCCCAGAAAACCTGCCCCTTCCACTTTCAGGTTGTTTGCCACAACCAGGTCCAGGTTCTTCTTCTCCAGCTTCTTTCTGGAATTTTCCACCATATTCTCCGTCTCCATGGAAAATCCGCACAGAAACTGTCCTTCTCTCTTATGTTCACCCAAGAACTTTAAAATGTCATCTGTCTTCTCCATCTCAAGGCTGATCTCGGAAGATGATTTCTTCACCTTCTCATTTTTGACCTCTTTCGGCCGGTAGTCAGCCACCGCCGCCGCCTTGATGATGATATCCTGGTCCGCTGCTCTCGCTGTGACCGCCTCGAACATCTCTCTCGCTGTTGTGATCTTTACCACATCCACGAACATGGGCTCTGGAATCTGCGTGGGGCCTGTCACCAATGTCACTTGAGCTCCTCTTTGCATACATACTTTCGCCAGGGCATATCCCATCTTTCCGGAAGAATGATTGGTCACATAACGTACCGGATCTATGGATTCCTGCGTGGGGCCTGCCGTCACCAGAATCTTCTTCCCCGCCAGATCTTTCTTTCTGGCAATCTCCCGGTTAATATACTCCAGAAGGATCTCCGGCTCTGCCATCTTGCCGGCTCCTGTGGCTCCACAGGCCAGATATCCCACCGCAGGCTGCACAATTTCCCACCCGTATTTCTGCAGAATCTTCAGATTATCCTGCACCACCGGATTTTCAAACATATTGGTATTCATCGCCGGCGCCAGAATCTTCGGGCATCTGCAGGCCATCACTGTGGTGGTGAGCATATCATCCGCGATCCCATGGGCGATCTTGCCGATTACATTGGCACTGGCAGGTGCCACCATCACCACATCCGCCGCAGTTGCCAGGGCAACATGTTCCACCTGAAACTGAAAATTCCTGTCAAAAGTGTCCACCAGACATTTGTTGCCTGTCAGTGATTCAAAGGTAATCGGATTGATAAAATTCGTCGCATTTTTCGTCATCAGCACATGCACGGTGGCATGCTGTTTCATCAGAGCACTGGCCAGATTTGCGATTTTATACGCCGCAATACTGCCGCTGACTCCCAGAAGTACCGTCTTTCCTCTTAACATGGTACATTCTCCTTTCCGCTTCATTATAATGAACCCCATAGACAAATGCAAGTTCATTTTTCCAAACACGAAGACCGCTCTTTCCCTTCCAATGAGCCTTTTTCTGTCTCAATACAGATAGATGAAATCTCCGCCCATATATTTGCCATGGTCCAGTGTTTCCTGCCAGCACAGAGACTGAAGGCAGGATGTAAAAGAGGCGCTGTCCTGCCGGACATTCCTAAGAAGTTCCTCCGACATTCCCACATGCAAAGTTCTTGATGCTCCCGTCTCCTCTGTGGGATAAAGAGGAATCCCCAGACAGATCCCGTCCTCAAAAAACTTCCGGTCACGTCGGTACATTTTCTTCTCACCCTTCGTCCCAAACAGGCCGGCCACACAGTGGTAATAAGCCCGCAGATAATCTTCCCTGGAGAAATCCACAGACACCTGCCTGCTCTTTTCCAGACTGGACTGCCCTGGAATCTGCACCACAGCATTCAGATATCCATTGTCATAATAAGTCATACAGACTGCTTTGAGAGATACCGGGCTGTCGCAGACTCTCACAAAGTCAGACACTTCCCTGCACCCGATCCGAATCGCTGTCAGACTGTTCTGGCTGCGTCCCTTCACAGACCACACACTGTATTCCTCCCCAAAGAATGCCCCTCCGATCAGATCGTTTCGGTTGCTGCCGGGCGCCTTTAGATATCCGCCCTCCTTGGCGGGAATCACAGACACCGGCAGCAGACAGTCCACCTGAAACATCCGCCTGGCAATCATCTTCGTGAACGCCATTCCAAGATAATAATGAATCAGACTTTTCTCCGAAGAATCCAGATGTGAGATTCTCCTGGATTTTACCAGAACATCCCCTCTCACATCCAAAGCCGTCTCAAGCAAAAAAATCCGATAGGCAAGTTCACTTCGAAAGCGGGCGCCCGTCTCTCTGGGAAGCCGCTGCTGCGGCAGAGAACTCATCACAATCTCATGGAGGAGCTCCAGATTGGAAAACGTGATCTCTGTCAGCTTTTTCTCCTCTTCCTTCTCCTCCTTCTTCACTTCCACGTACAATTTATAATCTTTTTTCTTTGTCAACAGCATATCTTTTCCTCTTCCTTAGTCTACCACTGTTCAATCCGGTCTTTCTTTTCTCTGTATTCCTGATCTTTTCTCTTCCCTGTTCCCTGCTCTTTCATCCGGCCGCTTCTTGGACGGAAATCGTCTTCTCCGTCTTCGTCGTCCTCCTCATCATCACCGTCATCTCCTCTGTGCGGCAGGTTGGTGAGAATCTGAAAGAGAAGTCCCAGCACCGTGATCCCGATTCCCACCAATCCTTCATAGGCGGTCTGCTGCAGATACAGCAGCTGTACGAGCGCCAGTCCCGCAGTCAGCCCTCCCTGCACAGAAGTCGTGACAATCACAATAGGTTTCACAAAAACCACACCCAGTGCCCCCACTCCTGCGGCAATCATCAGGCAGATAAAAAAGGCCAGAGAGCTTCTTGGGTGGATCACATAGATTCCCACCGCCAGACCAATGGCGGCACACAAAAGGAAAATACCTCCTTTGTAGATATAAAACGCTGCCGCAGCCAGCACCAGCGCCAGTATGCCTGCCAGTATCGCAATGAGAACCATATCCAGATGCAGGATGCGGTATCCCACATAGAGTCCTCCTACGCCCCCCACAATCAGGCCCACAACAGTGACCCAGAGCCGCAAAAGTTTATATCCAAGAAAACAGTTCAAAAGACCTGCCACCAGAACCACCATCAGAAGCCCTCTTCCAATCTGTCCCAGATTCTGTGTCAGATCCACAACCCTCAGTACAATCTGCATAATCTCATCCATTTTCATTCCCCCTGATTTTCATAATTCTCACATCATAAAATAAATCGTATTCAAATCCTCCAGAACACCGTAATGGTACTGGATCTGCTCCATTCCATAATAATCCATATAATACTGGGCAATCCGCTCCACTGCCTGATTATCGATCAGATCGCTCACCGCCGCCTGGTATCCCGCCGCATCTGTGAATTTGAAATGGATCATCCGCATCCCCTGGTCAATCTGACCACAGGCATATTGATAGACCGCATCACTGTCATATCCGGAAAAACAGCTTCCATTGCGTACATAGTAATTCTGATCTGTGGCGGTACATTCCGGAAGCGTAAACTGGTCATGGCTTTGAACCATCGCCTCATACTCGGATGGGAAGGGACACAGATAGTCATACAGAATGGTTCCCTCACTGACCTCCACTTCATCCTCCTGAAGGAATCCCGGCTGATCTCCGTTCGTGGCATCCAGATAATAGTAAGCTCCATCCAGATTCGCCACATTCCAGGCATGATCCTCCGCTGAATCTTTCATGTCTCCCGTCACATACAAACACTCCACTCCCATGCGCTCCAGAAGATACTGAACAGCCCCCGCATAACCGGCACAGACTGCCTGTCCATCCCGGAACACTCCGGCGATACTCTGATCATCCTCACTGTATTCATAACTCGTATTTGAAATGACATATTCATAGACTGCCCTTGCCTTGTCATAATCCGTGGCATTCTCTGCAAGACCGGCGGCAATCTGCTGATAGGCTGCCTCCATGGAATCCTGAATCGCCGGAATCTCATCCTGGGAAATCCGGTACGTTGGCTCTAACTGGGCGTAAGTGGAATAAAAGGTGGTATAGGTAGCCTCCCGGTTGTGGATCCAGAAAATTTCCGGATGATCCTGCAGTACTGCATGATACGCCAGATCGATGTCATCACTGTCGGCGCTGCTTAGATAAATCTCTTCCTTATACTGCTGCACGCCGTCCAGAATCTCCCGGTAAACCCTCTGCTGCCCTTCACTCAACTGACGGAAAAAATATTCCGAGTGTACCCCGTCACTTTGCGCCACTTCCTGTCTGCGCAGCTCTTGAACTTCTTCCGGCTCTGAGCTGGACAGTTCCTGTGCCGCCTCCCGTATATTTTCTATGGCACTTCGTGCCTGCTCTCTGACTGTCTGAGTGTCTGTCCGGTTACACCCGCTGAAAGTCAAAAGGAAGACCAGTGCTGCCAAAATGCCTGTAATCTTTTTGAAATTCATAAATTCTCCTCAAATTCTGCTGTTTTCATTACCAATCCTATCATACCGGATTTTTTCTGAATTTGCAAACAAATGCCGTCGAACCCGGTTTTTGATTCAAAAAAAGACAGCTGTGGAAATAGACTCAACCACAACTGTCCTTCGACACACTTCTCTTACCAGTCCAGCAAAGCTGCTCCCCAGGTCAGCCCTGCGCCAAACCCGGATAAAATACACCGGTCCCCTCTCTTGATCTGTCCGCTGTGATACATCTCATCCAGAAGAATCGGGATACTGGCGGCACTGGTATTGCCGTAATATTCCAGATTCACCGGGAACTTTTCCTCCGGCTGGTGCATTCTCTTGGCCACGGACTGAATAATTCTCTTATTCGCCTGGTGAAGCAGATACCACTTCACATCATCTGCCTCCACCTGATTTCTCTCCAGCAGTTCCTGTATACATTCCGGTACCTTTTTCACTGCAAATTTGAACACTGCCTGTCCATCCATATGAAGCGGATGTGCCGCCAGCGCCTCCGACTTCGGTGTGACCAGAGCTGCCGCGCTTCCGGTCAGCACATGCCCCATCCCGCCGTCAGAATGGAGAACCGCGTCAATGATTCCCGTCTCCTGCGCTTCCACCACACAGGCCCCGGCGCCATCTCCAAACAGAACGCAGGTCGTCCTGTCCTCCCAGTCAATCAGACGGGAGAGTGTCTCTGCGCCCACCAGAAGAATCTTCCGGTAAACTCCGCTCTGGATATAAGCATGAGCTATATGGAGCACAAATAAGAATCCCGAGCAGGCCGCACTCACATCCATGGCCACCGCATTCGTCAGATGAAGATTCCCCTGTATCTGACATGCCACATTGGGAAAATACACCTCACTGGAACTGGTCGCTGTCAGAACCAGATCGATTTCCTCCGGCGCCGTCCCGGAATCCTCCAAAGCCTTTCTGGCCGCCTCAGTTCCCAAAGTCACTACATTTTCATCCCGGCCCACCAGTTTTCTCTGACGGATTCCGGTTCTGCTGCTGATCCACTCATCACTGGTGTCAACAATCTTTGCCATATCATCATTGGTTATAACTTCTTCCGGAAGCGCACTGCCGGTTCCTATGATTCTTGTTGTCATATCTATTCACCTGTTACTTTCGATTCGTTTACTTTGACTTTCAAAGTATATGTTTTTTTTCACCGTTTGTCAAGTTCTATTCCAAAAGATCCGTCTTTCCACGTCTTTTCCCGGTCAAAAACGATTCTCATATTTGCGCGGCCTATTCTTTTCCCATAAAAAGCGGCTGCAAAGCTTCACACTTTGCAGCCTCTCTCATTTTCTCAATCCAGAACTTCCAGCCCTTTTGTCTCGCTCTTGGCTTTGCTTTCCGTCTTGGAGTCATCCTCCAGGATCGTCAGAGACTTACTCTTGGAACTCTGTCCGCCCCGGTTCTTCAATTCTGTATCCTTGTTCTCCCCGGATGAGGACAGAATAGAAGTACTCTGGGATTTCTCCTTCTCAATCTCATCCAGCTCCTCCTGTGTCGGATAGAAATCCGGCTGGCGGATGTAGCGGAATCCTGCGGAATATGCTTCTCCCACAGTGACTCCATTCTGGCCGGAAGAACAGTGCACCGCAATCCAGTCACCGGAGTCTGTCTGTCCGCAGATGATTCCCACATGGTTGTCACTGCCTGACTCAGGTCCTCTCTGGAAAACCAGATCGCCCGGCTGGGCATCTTCCTCGCTGACCGTATTCGCTTTCAGCCACTGATCAGAAGTTCCGTCACCGATGGAACTTTGCATACCCTGATCCAGATATCCATTGATCACGGCCCATGTCACAAAACCGCTGCAATCCAGTCCGTAAGCCCGCAGAGAGCCTGTGGAATTGCTTCCCTCGACACTTACGGTCTCAGCCAGTCCCCATCTCGGGTCCTCGCCGATCACAGTAGACTTGCCGCCCCAGAAATATCCCACTTTTCCCACCAGGGAATAAGCGGCGGTGATCACATTCACCCGCTCCTCGGAGACGTCATCTCCCACGCTCTGGCGCACAAATCCCTTCGCCCCTGTGACAATGGCACACAGAAGCTTACAGTCCGTCTCCGTATACTTCTT
>DXIX01000006.1 GCA_019112635.1 Candidatus Blautia intestinigallinarum
TCAGAGCATTGCTTTTGTGTGCTGTCAAGGGTGGCGTAAGCTGCCATCAAATATCATATCTGCGATTTTCAAGATTCAATTTGAGCCTATTTCTTAGGCTCCATTTTTTCATAACTCATTTGACACTACCCACCAGCATGATGGAACAGCTTCCATAAAAAGACGGCATAATCTTCTCTGTCTTTTCTTCATATAGCATGTCGGAGATATGCCTGGTGACTGTCATGTTGAACCAGCTGGTGACTGTCAAAGACGCCAGAAGGCAATACGTAATCATACAATTCAACAGTTCCCGGTCATGGGCATCCATCCCCGCAAGCCTGGCAGCCAGGCTCATTCCCGCCAGAAGAATAACGCCCAGAATCATGGGACCGGCACAGATAATCCCCGCATATCCATAAGCTCTGCAAAGAGAGAAAACTCCTTTTTGACTGAACAGCCTTTTCAGACTGAATCCGATTCCTGCCATCTTCGAAACACCTCGTCATATACTTGTTGATAACTGTGAATCATATCTTCATGGCGAAAATATTGCTCCACCCGTTTTCTTGCTGTAATTCCCATCTGATATCTTTCCCGGGGATGAGTACACATCCGTTCCATAGCATTGCAAAGTTCCTCCCGGAACATCGGAGGCACGCAAATTCCCGCCTCCCCCAGCTCATCGCCTCTCATACCATGGATCAACTGCCGGCAGCACCCCACATCTGTCACTACACAGGGCCGTCCGGCGGCAAAAGATTCCAGCACAGCCAGCGGCAGCCCCTCGGAAATGCTGCAAAGAACCGTGAAATCAAATTTTTGCAGATATTCCTGTGTATTGACTGTCCCCAGAAAATAAATATCCTCTGTCCCCAACTGTTTTGCCAGATCATAACATTCCTTGGCATACTCCTTGTCATCCGCAGGCCCCGCAATGTGAAGTCTGGCATTTGGGATCCGCTCTTTCAACTGGGAAAACGCATAGAGAAGCGTCTTCACATCTTTAATCGGAGAAATTCGAAGCACCGCCCCGATATCCACATAGCCATTTTCTTTTTTCGCCGGGATCTTCGAGAAAACTTCATAGTGAATCCCATTGGGAATGTAACGGCATTTCTCTCTGTCACATCCCATCTCCACCTGGATTTCCAAAGCCCGGTCAAACAGACTGGTAATCATAGAAGCTTTCTCATAAGCTCCATTGGACAACATATAAAAGAAACGGACCCATGTCCTTTTAAATGCCGGCAGTACCCACCCGGCACGGATAATCTCCTCTTCCCTCTCCCGGGTATAAATTCCATGTTCACTAATCTCGTAAGGAACATGGTACACATAGCTTCCCAGCCTCGCCAGTATTCCGCTGTATCCGGTGGCGATGGCGTGGTACATATCTGCTTTTGGGACATCAGACCGCAGCACATACAGGACCGGAAGCAGCATGGATCTGACCGTATGAAAGAAATCCGAAAAACTGGTATAAGGATACTCCTTCCTGCAGATTTCTGTCAGAATCTCCAGAAATTCCTCACTCATGAGAAACGCAACTGGGGATATCCCCCTGTCATGGTACATCCGAAACAACAGCTCCCAATCTGGATTTCCGCAATTGATAAATTCCCTGAGTGCCTGTATTTCTTCCTGCTGAAAACGGTATTTCTCTCTGGCATATCTCATGGACAGTGCTTCATCCAGAAAAAGTTCCCGCACCTCCACCACATTGTCTGGCACTTCGTACTTAAACTGTCCCCTGGTACTTGCGTCCGCGCCCACTGCCCACACTATGAACTCATGCTGGGGCATGGCCTTCATATACTGGTGGATCCAGCTGGAGACGCCTCCGGTCACATAGGGATAACATCCCTCCAGTATCACACAGATTCTCATATTTTCATCCTTTTCATCTGATTTTCAGATCAATTGTCTCTTTTGTCGCCCGCAAAAGATAGAGATCCCCAGAAAGCTCCTGAATCTCTCCGCCTTCTGCTTCCACGGAAGTTCCCGCATTGATTCTTACCATCATCCAGGCTTCCTGACTGAAGCCGCCCAGAGTAAGACGCATTCCTTCTTTGGTATACTCCCTTCTCACCTGCAGATCATCGTAAGTCTGCACTGCGGCTGCCAGCTCTGTACCAGTCAAATTACGAATCTCTGGCGCCGATGTATACAGCCATTTCATATAATCAGACAGACGATGATGCATCTCTTTCCATCCCAATTCGGCTCCCCGGTCCACATCCAACACATCGTCCGGATGCTGAAAATGTGTATTCACAAAATGAAAATTCAACTCTGAGAGAGCCACCATCTGCATATATTCGTCGAGAATATAGCCGGATATAATCCGGGGAGTCTCAATCATGCCATCTTTCGCAACCTCAAATTCCTGTTCATAGGCAATATTTTCACCGTCCGGGAGATAGACACTTGCAATGGTCTGAACTTTGGTCTTTTCTCTGAGCATCCTGCGTCCTTCCGAAGACAGAATGTTGGACGGCGGTACATAGAC
The DNA here is from genome assembly GCA_019112635.1 of Candidatus Blautia intestinigallinarum. Classification (GTDB taxonomy): domain Bacteria; phylum Bacillota; class Clostridia; order Lachnospirales; family Lachnospiraceae; genus Blautia_A; species Blautia_A intestinigallinarum. The sequence continues at coordinate 2,492 of DXIX01000006.1, forward strand.
CCGGAATTCTTCCCTTGGAAAAAGCTGACTGCAGAACCGTTCAAGCTCTTCCATAGATGCCGCCATATCCTCATAGCTCTCCCATAATTTGTAAGAATCATATTCTCCTTTATAATCAAAGCCCAAAAGACACAATGGCATGTGATTATAACCGTGAAAACCAATCTCGCCTCCCTGCCCCAGCAGCATATTGCCAAAATACCGGAACCGCCGGGTGTCGTCATTTTTCTCAAAGGGGGCCTTTGTCTCATCAGAATACTGTTCAATCACAAGTCCTGTGTAACGCAGCCCATATTTTTCCCCAAGATTATAAATATCGTTCCACCATACATTTGTATAAAAGTCTGCGATATCCATATCATAATCACGCCGGATATACTGACTGTCCCCTCCGGGAACGGGAGAGGGAAAATCATCAATGTAAAATGTGGACGCATTGATCACCGGATAGGCACAGACATCTCCCAGAAGACTGTAGGACGCCGCATAAAATCCCCGGTATCCTTTTTCCAGATAACCAAGGTTGTCCACTACCACCTCTCCCTCGCCCAAAGAATATTTCCAGATCAGAGGAACCGGGTGTTCCCCTGTCGACTCCAGGTAAACTTCACATTTCTCCGACAGCCGTGCTGTCAGAGAAGATTCATAAGGATCCGTAATTTCATAGTCTTTTTCCTGACCGCCCAACATAAAATCCCTGGTAAAATGCACACCGGAAACCCGTGCATAATTATTTCCCAGCTGCCGGATACCAAACTGACTGCTGACACTTTGAAAGCTTCCGTTTACTTCCGGCGGATACAAAAGCATCAATCCGCCGCCTTCTCTCACCCAGTCAAAAATTTCCAGAATTTCTCCACCCAGAAGATTCAGATGTGTCATAGACAGAATCACCGTCCGGTACTCTTTCCAGTCCACCTGAGAAGCCTCCACAACCTCACAGGTATCATAGGAAATCTTCATCTGTCCCAGAACAGCTTCCATTAATTCCAGTCCAACTCTGCCGTTCGCATCATCTTCCCACAAAATCACAGACTCAGCCGTCAGGCTGACCTTTGGTTTTGCCGCTGTCTCTACCGCTTCTGGCCGCATCAGCCGCTCCTGACTTTCATAAGTCACATTGCCCTGAGCAAGACACAGAGCAACTGTCAGCATGACGAAGACAAGTGCAATTCCCAACATCCGTCGAAAACGAAATTTTGTCAGTAAATCAAGTCTTTTTTCACTCTTTTTGTGTCTCCTCTTCCTCACTCCAAAACGCCAGTTCCTTTCTCCCTTTTGAAGTCAGATAAATCTCCCTTTCTTTGATCAGACACAGCATCTTGTCAATACCCTGCCTGTCTTTTTTCGCCGCACAATACTGAATCTGAAGGAGATATCCATCCTCCTGGTCTTTCCATTTTGACAGAATATGCGCAATCTCCCGGCGCGCCTCCTCATATGCGCCGATTTCCAGATCGGTTCTTGCCTTTTCACTCCAGAGACTTAATTTCTCTGGTTTTCTCCTGAGTTTTTCCCCCAGCATCCGGCTGTATATCTTCCGTTTTAACTTCCGGTCATTGCCCTCAGCAATGCCGCTGGACAGATATCTGTCCAGCACTTTCAGATACTCATCGATGACATCCCCATCATCTGCGTCCTGACTCAGTCGCCACTCCAGCTCCTGAAACTGCAGTTCGTATTTTTTCTGCAGTTCCGCAAGGGCAGTGACCGCATAATGAACCACTTCTGTATCGTCATTCATCCGTGCTTCTTTCAGCTGTTCCACGTAATCATTGGGATCCGCATACATCACTTCCATCATCAGTTCCCGGCGGGTGACCGGACTATTGATCAACAGCGCCTCCTCCAGAGGAACTACCTGATCTTCCATCGGATCATCCTCCACCAGAATACTCTTATACACCGCATCATTGATCTTCAGCTTTTCAATCCCCACTTCCTCTGTGACTGTCTGATCTCCTCTGGTACGAATCTCCAGCACCAGCATCGCTGCCACTCCCCAGACCGGCACCATACAGACCAGCGGCATCACAGAATCTGCGCATTTCAGTATGGACATCTGAATCAGTATATACACCAGAACACACACGGCCACATGTAAAATCAAAAAAACAAAAATCAAATCCCAACCTGCTTTCTCATCTGTCAGTTCATCTCTTCCACAATCTGATAGTTCATTCCCTTACTCTGCAGACGTTCTCCCACCACCGCTAAATTGGCAGCATTCATCTGCACAAGCAGAAGATATATATTTCCCTTCTCGTCCATTCCGATGACATCGCTGGCGCGGATCATCCCTGCCAGCTGTTCGTTGACTCTGACCTTATCACGATCCTCAAACCGAAGCAGTACATAGTCCGCCACTCCTTCTTCTTTCATAGCAGACTGAACACGGAGAATCTGACGAAGCCGTTCCGGATACACAAGATTTGTCCCCGGATAGAAATTCCGTTCACGGGCAAGCTCTTCATACTCCACAGCCCGCAAAAAAGCAGTCTGCACCAACCCACACAGAATTTTGAAAATATTCATGTAATGCATTCCATATTGATCCAGACTGACTTCCTGAATCGTCACCAGCAAGACCATGGAATCTCCCCGGAAAATTCCGCAGGCGTACATCGGCATTCCCGGAATCATCTCCGTATTTTTCCATACCTGGCCCCGATTTACCGCCTCATACAAACTTTTGTAGTCTTCAATCCGGATGGACTTAGTCAATCTGGTCAGAAGGTTGTTGGAACAGACCGCAAGCCTTCCATACCTCTGCCAGGAATCCAGGGTATAAATGGCAATCTCATGATTTTCCAGAATATCCTCCAGAACTTTAAGTCCCTCGAAAAAAATCCTGTCCGGCAGCTCGCTGTCCAATTTCTGAACAGCGTCAAAAATTTTCCCAAAACTGTCTTTGAATCCCAGGATCTGTTTTTTGTATTCCTCTTTATTTTGGATTGCTCCATGGTAAACCTGGTCTAAAAAACGATATTTATCTCTTAACAGGGCATATTCCTGCCGTAGATACCGAAGGGCATCTTCTTTTTTATTCGATACATATCCGGTAATGGAACCGGCCATGAAATAAATAGCAAAAGGAATCCAATTCCCGATATTATAAAACAAAGCCGTGCCGTTCATGCCCATTTGCAGATATCCCCGGACAAGCGCCAGACACTCTAGAAATGCGGCCAGCAATCCCATTCGCATGCCGTGGATGGTCCCCATCATGACGATGAAAAACAGACGGACATCCACAAATCGAAAATAGACATCCTCCGAAGTAAAATGGCTGATACCCTCTGCCACAAGAAAAAACAAAATTAATTCCACATATCGGAAAACTCCATCACCTGCTTTGGCGAGCAACCGATGCACGCATGAAAGAAATCCTCCTTTTTCCTGTACAATTTCCCGGAGAAACAGCTGATAACAGACTCCCACATCTTCCATGACATTTTCCTTGGGCACAAATCCATACTGTCTGCGAAGTTCCCGGGAATAACCTGGAATTTCTGTATAATAAGGAAATTTTTCGTATCGAATTTCCAGATCCGGACTTAACCTTTTCAAAATATTCTCCAAATCCCCATAGGTATAGGAATAGCCGCTTGTCACACAGTAAACTCTGCTCTCATCATCTTCTTTCTCACTGATTTGCAGCATCAGCTCTGTCAAATCCATCAATGTGAGAAAATTAACCGGAGTTTCTCTCTGATAGGGAAATACCAGCTTCTTGCCTTCGTAGATCCTGTGAAAAATCTTTCCAAGAAAATTACAGTCATTGAGATCATCCGTCAGATAAGGAAGCTGCAACACCACCGTACACACCTTACTTTTCTTCATAAAATAAGTACACATCTCTTCCATCTGAGCTGCCAGGAAACTCCTTCCTGTTCCATACTCTCTGTTTGAAAATCTGTCATCCTCCGGATCCCTCAAAAGATAATTCCGGCTGTCAATCGTCGAGAACACCACCAGCTTGTCCACCTGTGATTTCTCACATGCCTCCATAACCTGCTCCAACTGCTGTATCTCTCCGTACATTCCCTCTCCGCCATCGGCATATCCACTCACATAATAGACCGCACGGAAACTATATACGTCAAACAACTGCCGAAATTTTTCTTCCCCTGGCTTCGTCTCATAGACGGACAGATTTTTTTGTCTGCCAAGATCTGTCTGCCCGGCAAGAACCACTTTACATTCTTCTGTGAGCAGAAAAATTGCTTCTTTTGTAAATAACTTGATATTTCCACAAATTAAAATTTCTAACGTTTTTCCATTCATATGTTTTTAATATTGCATTTAATTGGCTGAATTATCGGATCGAAAAAAGTAATTTTATTATAAATGTATTTTAGTTGCAATTCAACAGGTATTTATGTACTAAAATGGTTTATTTTTTCTATAATAAAATTTACATTTTATGTAAATTTCCTCTTTAATTTTTCTTAGTACAGTGCTATAATATCTGATATGGGGCATTAGCGCAGTTGGGAGCGCGTAACATTCGCATTGTTAAGGCCACGGGTTCGAATCCCGTATGCTCCATGGCCGTTTTATAGAATCCGGAAGCATAGCTCAGCTGGGATGAGCGTTCGCCTCACACGCGAGAGGTCATGGGTTCGAGCCCCATTGCTTCCACTCACAAAGAAACAGCGTATCTGTGGAACTTCCGCAGATACGCTGTTTTTTGATCCCGGGAACGATGCCCTCGTAATCAAAGATTGTTTTCTTTTCATCCTTCCAGTCCGGACAATATCTCTTTCACAGTTTTGGCAACTTTCACATTTTCCACATGAAAATCACTCCAAGAGTTGTAGGCATCGATCCTCTCCTCATAAATCTGGGAAAGGGGCCGGCTTTGGGAAATAGGCCGGCCATCTATTTCTAATTGTCTCAAATCACGCTGAATAAAAACCACCTTTCCATTTTGCCGAAGGAGCTCCCAATTCTCAGGGCACACCACTACCCCGCCTCCCGTGGCAATCACCTGGCCTTTTTCTTTTGTAACTTGAGAAAGAATGGATGTCTCAATTTTTCGGAAACCTTCTTCTCCCACTTCCCGGAAAATATCCGGAATCTCCTTGCCCTCTGTCCGGACAATCTCCTGATCAATATCCACAAATTTTTTATTCAGACACTCAGCCAGCTTTTTCCCGACGGTAGTCTTTCCGCTTCCCGGCATCCCGATGATGCAGACATTGCTGACCTCCTGATACAGGTTCTTTCGAATCTCCTCCACTTTTTCATCTGGGATCTCCCTGTTCAGAAAAATCTCACAGGATTTTTTTGCCTGAGCCACCAGCATGGAAAGCCCATCTATGTTCGGAATTCCCAGACGGTCTGCCATCAGCAGCAGTTTTGTCTTCAACGGATTATAAATCAAATCATAGACCGCCTCACAGCGCGGAAAACAGCTCAGATCAATGGCCGCTTCCCCTGTGTTCGGATACATTCCCAGCGGAGTCGTGTTTGCGATAATCTGTGCGTCATAATGTCTGGACAGATTTTCATAGTTGTCCTCTCCTCTTCGGGATATCACCACAATTTTGTCTGCCCCTTCATCTTCCAAAGCCGCACGGACCGCCGGAGCCGCCCCTCCATTTCCCAGGATCAGCGCCTTTTTCCCTTTTACCTGAATTCCCAGCTTACGGACCATATAGCGGAAGCCATAGTAATCCGTGTTGTCTCCATACAGCTTTCCGTCCCGGTTGGCTATGGTATTGATACTACCAATCCTTCTGGCAAGTTCTGAGATTTCATCACAGAATTCGAACACAGTCTTCTTGTAGGGAATCGTCACATTCAGCCCCTGAAAATTCTTTTCCCTGAGAAAGCTTTCAACTTCTTTCGGTTTTTTCTCCACCAGCACATATTCATAGGAAGCAAGCTGGCTGTGTATCTGAGGAGAGAAGCTGTGTCCCAGCTTCTCTCCCAAAAGTCCGTAATTCATTACATTACCTCCGGATAACTGCCCAGATACCGGAAGCTCTCACAGATGTGTTCCATATCCGCCAGTGACTGCAACAATTCTTTGGAATACACAGAACCCTCAAGATCCAGGTAGAACATGAACTCGAAATCCCGATCCGGAATCGGACGGCTCTCCAGCTTCGTCAGATTGATTCCCAATGCCGCGAACTTAGACAGAACTTTATTCAATCCGCCTGGTTTGTGGTTGACACTCAGCATCAGGCTGGTCTTGTCAGATCCCGGATATATCTCCAGATTTTTGGAGATGCAGATAAATCTGGTATAATTATTCTTCTGATCCTGCACACATCTCTCCAGAATATCCAGGTCATACAGTTCCACACAGCTCTGTGAAGAAATTGCCGCCACATCTGTGCGGTCAGAATTTGCCACCATTTTTGAAGCCACTGCTGTGTTCTCGCAGACTGTGACCTTGACATCCGGATACTGTTTCAGATATTCGTTGCACTGGCTGATAGCCTGTTCATGAGAGAAAATCTCTCGGATATCGGATTTTTTCGTTCCAGGTTTTGCCAGAAGATTATGGTCTATTCCCAGGCGCAGAGCACGCACAATGTAGAAATTATATTTCGTCATCAAATCATAGGTACGGTTCACAGATCCCGCCGTGCTGTTTTCCACCGGCAGAACTCCGTAACGGCACATTCCCTGATCTACCGCCGCGAACACTCCCTCAAAATCTGTACAGTACATAATGTTTGTCTTAGTCTTGAAGATCTTATCCGCCGCAATCTGAGAATAGGCACCCTCCACACCCTGACAAGCGACAAACGGGTATTTTGGCAAGGTTTTCTCTGTGTTTTCGATTGCGTTTTGGATCATTTTCTCCCATGCGTTGTGTGGGCGTATCTGATCCTGCTGGTATGCTTTGCTCAGATCCATGATAACACTGAACAGATTCCGGTTAAATTCTGCCAGTTCCGGCTCAGACTGTTCGGTCACAGAGGCCAGTTTCTGTCTCTCCCTTGACTCATCCAGAATCGGAATCTCTTTCTTTTTCTTGTAATCTGCCAGCTCTGCGCACACTTTCATTCTCTTCTGAAAAAGTTCCAAAAGCTCCTTGTCAATTCCGTCAATCTCTTGTCTCAAATAGTCCATTTCTTTCATCTCTCCTTTATTACTGTTCTAAAATCATGTCGTAAATAGTCAGCGCCGCGATTGCCTCCACACAGGGAACCGCTCTTGGCACAATGCAGGGATCATGTCTTCCATGAACCACCAGTTTTGTGTTCACCTTGTCTCTCATGGAGACACTGTCCTGTTCCATGGCAATAGAAGAAGTCGGTTTCATCGCCACACGGAACACAATCGGCATGCCTGTGGAGATTCCTCCCAGAATTCCGCCGTGCCGGTTGGTCCGGGTTACAATCTCGCCCTCTCGCATCTCATAACTGTCATTATTCTGAGAACCTCTAAGCCCCACACAGCCAAATCCATTACCAAATTCAATTCCTTTGACTGCCGGAATTCCAAAAGCTGCCGCCGCAATCCGGTTTTCAATCCCTTCAAACATGGGATTTCCGATTCCTGCCGGCACTCCGGTGATCACACACTCAATCACGCCTCCCAGGGAATCCAGATCCTTCTTAGCCTGATCAATGGCCCTCAACATCTGTTCCCCTTTCTCGTCTTCCAGAACCGGAAATGCTTTCTCGCGCACCTTCTGCAGATCCGCCTGAATCGGATCTGCGGGATTCACCGGACGGTCCTGAACGTGTCCGATCCGATAAATATGTGCCGCAACCTGAATTCCTCTCTTTGCCAATGCCTGCATACAGATATTTCCTGCCAGGCAGACCGGCGCCGTCAGTCTTCCGGAAAAATGTCCTCCTCCGGCAACATCCTGAAAACCGTGAAACTTCATCTGTGCCGGGTAGTCGGCATGTCCCGGTCTTGGAACATCCTTCAGATTCTCATAGTCGGAAGACCTGGTATTGGTATTGGGGATCACTGCACAAAGCGGCGCTCCGCAGGTGGTATTCTCCACAAGTCCTGAGAGGAATTCCGGCTGGTCACCTTCTTTTCTCGTGGTCGTGTGAGCTCCCTGCCCGGGCGCACGACGCTTCATAAACTTCTTCAGCTCCTCCATGTCAATGGAGATCCCTGCCGGCAGTCCGTCGATCGTCACTCCAATCGCCTTGGAGTGAGACTGTCCGAACACAGAAATTTTTACATTTTTTCCAATCACAGAACCCATATTAAATCATAACCACCTTTCCACCTAATTTCTGATAATCCTCATAAAAACCTGGATAAGATTTATTCACTGCCTGTGCTCCCCGAATCCTCACAGGCCCTTTACACACACAGGCTGCCACAGCGGCCGTCATGGCAATCCGATGGTCTCCCGCGGCATCAATGCAGCCTCCCGTCAGATAACTGCGCCCATGAATTTCCAGCCCATCCTCCAGCTCTCTCACATCTGCTCCCAGCTGACAAAGCATATCCGAAACCGTCTTCAGCCGGTCGCTCTCTTTTAAGCGCAGTCTTTTGGCATTATAAATCCTTGTCACTCCAAGACTTACGCTGGCAGCGGCCGCCAGAACCGGAACCAGATCCGGGATATCCGAGGCATCAATCTCAATTCCTCTCAACTGTCCCGGAGATACCTGGATTCTATCTTCCCGGCAGTGAATCTCTGCGCCCATCTGCCTCAACAGATCCACAATTTTCTTATCTCCCTGTCTGGAATTCATATCCAGTCCATTGATCTCAATCTCTCTTTTTCCAAGCGCACCGGCGGTCAGCCAGAAAGCCGCATTGGACCAGTCGCCTTCCACAGATTCCTCTCTCTTCATCTGGTAGCTCTGTCCTCCGGGTACCCGGTATCCTTGCTCCTCTCTGTAAACCACAATTCCGTAGTCTTCCAGTACCTGAAGTGTCATATCCACGTACCGTGCAGACTGGAGCGGAGAAGTAATCTCAATTCTGCTCTCTGCGTCCAGCAAAGGAAGAGCAAACAAAAGTCCTGTAATATACTGTGACGAGACATCTCCCGGCAGACGGTAGATTCCAGCTTTTAGCTTTCCTTCGCAGTGAAGGGGATTCTCCCCTTGAGGTGAGAGTCTGCATCCATGTCTCTCCATTTCTTCGTACAGGGGAGAGAGCGGTCTTCTCATCAGCCGCCCCTCTCCGTAAAACTCTCCCTGGATTCCCAGAGCCGCTGTCACCGGAAGCAAAAAACGCAGAGTAGATCCACTCTCACCACAGAGAAATCTGACCGGAGCTTTTCTCTCTATTCTCTCCGCCGGAATCACCTGGCAGATACCGCCTTGTTGGATGATCTGTGTTCCCCATGCGCGCAGGCACCGCAGTGTCGCCTCGATATCCTCTGAATCTCCCTCACATCGAATCCGGGACGCCGTATCCGCAAGGGCGGATGCGATAAAATAACGATGCGCCATAGATTTTGAGGGGATAGCTGAGATCGCTCCACACAAATCCGCACGCTCAATGACTGCTTCCATACGCCTCTCCCATCGTTCCTATTACCGCGTTTTCCAGTTCCTGTATCTTCATCTTCTTCGCAAAGCATTCTCCAATACGCCGGAGCATAATAAAGGAAATCATATCTCCCGCTCTCTTTTTATCACTTTTCATCGGTTTACACAGCTGTTCTGGGGAATACTCCGTCCAGACCGGCAGATGATATCTCTCCAGCATCCGGATCATCTCCTCCAGACATCCGGAACCGCACTCGCCCTGATCTTCCGACAGTTTGACTGCCAGCACCATTCCCATGGCCACCGCCCGTCCATGGCCAATCTCATACTGACTGTTCTTCTCTATGGAATGCCCCAAGGTATGTCCAAAATTCAGAAACTGCCGGACACCCAGGTCATATTCATCCTTTTGTACAATTTCTTTCTTAATCGTGACACATCTGGACACAATCTCCTCAATTTGCGGCCAGACAGGATGTTTCAGGCTTTCCCAGAGATCTTCATCGGCAATAGCCCCATACTTGATCACTTCCGCCATGCCATCGGAAAAAATTTCAGGCGGCAGTGTTTTTAAAGTCTCACAGTCACAGAGCACCAGAGACGGCTGATAAAAACATCCGGCCAGGTTCTTTCCTGCTCTCAGATCAATGGCTGTTTTTCCTCCCACAGAGGAATCCACCGCCGCCAGAAGTGTTGTGGGAATCTGTATGAAGTCCACACCTCTGAGATAAGTAGCTGCGGCAAACCCGGTCAGGTCTCCCACAACACCGCCCCCCAGAGCTACCAGCATATCACTCCTGGTAATTGTCTTTTCAGCAAGGAATTCCAGAAGAGCCGCATAGTGTCCAATGTCCTTGGATTTCTCACCATTTTCTATGGTGAATACATCCACCAGAAATCCTGCCTCTTCCATACTTGTCCTCACCAAATCCAAATACAGACTCTCCACCACATCGTCAGTCACAATCACCGCATGGTTTCCTTTCGCAACCTTTCTGATCAGAGAGCCGACCTGTCTGAGAATGCCGTTTTCTATGAGGATCTCATAATCCCGGGATGCTTTCACTACAATTTTTTTCATCTTCCGTCTACCTCTACTTTACGTTCTTTTCCTTCTTTCAGAAGAGCTTTCAGATATTCCTGATCCTCCTGTTCCAGGGCGTCTTCGTACTTCTTGAGTTCATCTCTCAGAAATTTGATCTCTTCTATCAGGTAATCCCGGTTTTCCAGGAAAAGAGCACTCCACATCTCTTCATTCAGCCAGGCCACCCTTGTGAGATCTTTATAGCTGCCTGCTGAATATCCATGATGTTCTCTGGCTGTGGGGCTCTTGATAAAAGCATTGGACACCACATGGGCCATCTGGGAAGTGAAGGCAATCATCTTGTCATGGTTCTCTGCCGTGGTGACCGTGATCATTCCAAAACGCGCCGGCTTCAGCAATTCCTTGATATGCTCAAGCCAGGCCATGTTATCACAGTGCTCCGGCACCAGAACCATAGCCATGCCATCATACAGATTCGCCAGACTGTATTTGTAACCGGCATAATGTCTCCCGGCCATGGGGTGGCCTCCCACAAAAGTAAAGCCATACTGCTTCGCAATCTCGAATCCCACCTTACAGATGTTTCGTTTCGTGCCTCCACAGTCGATCACAATGGTATTTTTGGATATGATCGAGGCTTTTTCTTTTAAATATTGAATGATATCCTGCGGATACAGGGCGATCAGCAGAAGATCGCACCCGGGAATTGTGGTTTCGTCTAATACGCCGTCAATGTCTTCTGCCAACAATGCCAAGTCTAATATCTTCTTGCTGCTGTCATATGCGTAGACTTCCCAGTCCTTACTCTCATGATAAGCCTTTGCAAAAGAGCCGCCGATCAGACCTAAGCCAACAATTCCTACTCGCATTCGTCCATTACCTCCTTTATTTTTTTCACTTTATTCATCACTTTCGCAAACTGATCCGGAGTCAGAGACTGTGGTCCGTCACAGAGTGCTTTTGCCGGGTTGTTGTGCACTTCAATCATCAATCCGTCTGCCTTGCAGGCCACTGCCGCACACGCCATGGGATCTACCAGTCTTGCCATTCCTGTCGCATGACTTGGATCTACAATCACCGGCAGATGGGTCAGTTCATGAAGAAGAGGCACTGCCGCAAGATCCAGCGTATTTCTTGTGTATGTCTCGAAAGTACGGATTCCTCTCTCACAGAGAATTACATTCTCGTTTCCTCCCGCCATGATGTACTCCGCACTCATCAGCCATTCTTTGATGGTATTGGCAAGACCTCTCTTGAGGAGGATCGGTTTCTGCAGTTTTCCCAGCTCTTTGAGCAGCTCGAAGTTCTGCATATTTCTCGCGCCTACCTGGATCACATCCACATCCTCGAACAGCGGAATGTGATTGGCATTCATGATCTCTGTGACAATGGGAAGCCCGGTTTCTTTTTTGGCCTCCAGCAAAAGCTCAATTCCTTCTGCTCTCATTCCCTGGAAATCGTATGGGGAAGTTCTCGGCTTGAACGCTCCGCCTCTGAGCATGGTAGCGCCCGCGGCCTTTACTCTCTTGGCTACTTCAATAATCTGTTCTTCCGATTCCACAGAACAAGGTCCTGCAATCACTGCGAAATTTCCGCCGCCAACTTTTACCTTAGCGTCTCCCACTTCGATTACAGCATCTTCAGGATGGAATTTACGGTTTGCTTTTTTGAAAGGATCTGTGATTCTCTTCACAGCATCCACAATGTCCAACATTCTCAGAAGATCCATATCAATATTGCTGGTATCGCCCACCAGACCCAGTACTGTCTGATAGATACCCTTCGAAACATGGACATCCACTCCCTGTCCTTTGAACCATTCAATCAGGTTTCTCATCTGCTGTTCTGTCACACCATGTTTCAATACTACAATCATCTCTAATTCCTCCTAATTTCTAAAAAATAACTTTGAACGGATTATCTCAGAAATCTCCGTACACGAAAGAAGATCTCTTGCACGAAAAAAACCGATGTCTGCTACGCAAACATCGGCTCATAAACACATTGAACTCCTTTACCAGGTCGTGTCAAATATCCGGCAATGTTTTATCGTAGCAAAAAAAGCCAACGCTCTCATAAAAATAAAAGCCCTGGAAGTTAAAAAAGTAATATGCGTTTGTATTCATCATATTTACTTTCTGATTTGCCATGATAAAGCATCCTTTCGTCGTTTTTTATGATTTTACACCTTTCCTGAAAAAAGTCAAGACTCCTGGTCAAAAAAATTGTATTAATTTTCATGCAATACTTCACGAAATACCCTGAGCGCGTTCTTATTCCACATTTTTTCCAGGACACGGTCTGACATTTTATATCGTTTTAAAGCCCCTGCCAGAAGGGGAATCTTGTCACAACTGTCCAACTGAATCCTGCCGCTGATGCCATCCAGATCGCTTCCCAGGGCAAGTACATCCTCGCCGCCCACCTGGTAGATATGGTGAATGTGCCGGAGCATCCCATTGATGGTGCTGATGTTCCTGCTGCTCAGAAAACCCGGACAGAAGTTCAGTCCAATCACGCCGCCCTTCTCTGCGATGGCCCGGATCATCTCATCCGTCAGATTTCTCGGGTGACTGGTCACCGCTCTCGCATTGGAATGGGACGCTATGAAAGGTTTTTTGCTCCGCCTGGCCACATCCCAGAATCCTCCATCGGATAAATGAGACACATCAATGATCATACCCAGATCGTTCATCTCCTCGATCAGAACTTTGCCAAAGGGCTTCAGGCCTTTTCTCATTACAGAACTGTCTCTGGAATTTGGATAACCGGCCGCATTCTCATAATTCCATGTGAGCGTAATCAGCCTCACACCTGCATCATAAAATTCATGGAGCCTTCTCAGGCTGGTTCCCACAGGCACTGCATCCTCCAGTGTGAGAAGACTCCCCACGCGACGGTTCTTCGCACAGTAACAGACATCCTCATAACTTCGGACTGGCTGCAGGCGTCCTCCCGTCTGCAGCCTCCATCTGTGATAGGAATGAATTCTTCTTCTGGCTATATGATAAGCATAGTCTTCCCTCTTTGCAGCCGGAATATATCCGTTCATGAAAAACACCGCGAATGCCTGCACCAAAGCATCCGCCTTCTCCAGCCTTTTCACATCCACACCATAAGGATTTTCCATCAGAGTTCCCCTGTGTCCCCACAGGCCGTCCGGTCTGGACAGACGCCACAGGGTATCACAGTGCAAGTCAATCATTCTCATAGTTTTCCTCCTGAACATTGTCGTTCACATAGGCAGTTCCTGTGAGGTAGCTCTCCAGCACCGGACGCAGATTGTCCACCACATATCCACTGCCTCCCCGGTCTTTTACATCTTCCACCATTGTGACAATCAGAATCGGATTCTCCGTGTCCGGATCTGTGGTATAAACGGCCATCCAGCCCAGCTCCGTTCCATCTGTGTCATCCACACTGTCCTTAATCTCGGCAGTCCCGGTCTTGCCTGCCAACTGAATGTCATCCATATGCAATCCATAGCCAGTGCCATTGGAGTCATTCACCACATCAACCAGATCCTCTGTAATGGTCTGTACCGCTTCCTGGGTAAATGCTTCAGAGATCCAGACAGATGGCTCAGAGGAATCTTCCATCAGAAGCTTGGGTTCCAGCATATCCCCGTCATTCAAGAAAGAAGTATAGATGCTTGCCAGATGAAGAGGATTCACCAGAATCTGTCCCTGTCCATACCCACTGTCTGCCAGCTGAATCTCGTCTGAAATCACTTCACCGTCATTGGAATACTGAGAGACTGTCAGGCTGATCGGAAAAGGAACTTCCTGACCAAACCCAATCTTCTTCAGATACTCTGTGAATGTCTCACCTCCAATCTGAAGCGCGGCCTTTGCAAAATAAATATTATCGGAATAGACGAATGCATTCCGCAGTGTCACATCCTCCCCGTAATCGTGCAGAGTTGTCACGTAATAGGATCCCCAGGATTCATCTTTTTGCCAGCTGGTTCCACTGTAGCCCAGATTCTCATCCGCCGAGAGCAGCCCCGTGCTCAGACCAATTCCCGCCGTCACTGGTTTGAAACTGGAGCCTGGTGCAAATGTCTGTCGGAAGCGGTTGTATAAAGGCTGATCTTCATCCTCATTCAAGGCATCCCAGGTATCCTGAGACATCCCCAGTACAAACTCATTGTTATCATAAGAAGGTGTACTCACCAGAGCCAGCACTTCTCCGGTGAGCGGATTCATAGCCACACTGCAGCTCTTATCCTCTTTGAACTGTTCATAGAGCATCTCCTGCAGATTCAGGTCGATCGTTGTCTCTATATCTTCCCCGTCCTGAGCCTGATCCGAAGCCAAAGTCAGACGGACTTCCCCGTCCTCATTCAAGATATTAATCTGATTCCCATCCTCACCTTTTAATTCTGTCTCGTACAGACTTTCCAGACCGCTTCTTCCGATCACGCTGTTTGCGTCATATCCCTGTCCATCCAATTTTTCCAGATCTTCCGCCGTCACACTCTGTACATATCCCACCAGATGAGCCGACGCCTCACCTGTCGGATAGACCCGGTCCTCGGCATCGGTCACCATCACTCCCGGTATCTCCAAAAGCTGATCCACCAGCTCACTGTTGGCATTCTCTCCTTCCAGGGTAATTGTCACGGAATTGTCTTTGGCAATCTCTTTGACCGGGACGAAGGAATCGTCCTGCACCCAGGAAGCATCCAGAGCATTTTGAATACTGTCTGCCGAAATCTCCAGAAGATCTGCCAGTTTCTGGATATCCTCCTCCTGCTGTCCGGCATCCACACTCATCTGTCCCGGCACCAGTCCCACAGAGGACACCACACCCTGCGCGGCCAGTGTTCTGCCATTCCTGTCATAGATACTTCCCCTATCAGATTCGTCTGTGATGACCTGAACCTTATCTGTGGCACGCAGTTCCGGAAAAATCACGTTGTCCTCCCACTGTATCTTCATACCGATTCCCTCAGAATGAACATGGATCTGATTGTCAAAAGTCAGTTCCCCAGCCACCGTATCCATCGTGGTCGTATATTTCGTCCAACCATCTTTGGTCGCCTGTCCGGGAAATTCGATCTTCAGATTACTGGCCTCGATTCCTTCATAAATGTTTTGGTTTCTCTCAATAAAACTTTCCTCATCTACACTCTCCTGGCTCTCGGAATCCAGCATCTGATACATTGCCTCGTAATCCCCCTCTTCAATGTATCCCATATATTCCCGGATCACTTCCTGCGGAGTCGGTCTTAAAAAGACATACCAGCCGCCCACACCAGCCACAGCCGCCACAGCAATCAGTCCCAGCGCCAGTCCTGTTTTCTTCTTTTTACCGGTATTTTTCTGCAAAATTTACCTCCATATTTAAAATCTTACATTTGTAGTCTTTCAACCATCTTAACAGTTCTAGATAAAAAAGTCAATTTTTTTTATTTTTTTGAAGACAATCCAAAAACCCCCTCGTTATAATAGGTGAAGACGCAAGAGAGAGGGGAGGTGTTTTCGATCCAAGCACAGGAACAGTTTGAATATCTGATTGACAAATATCAAAATCTGGTTTTTACCATTTGTTTCCGATTAACCGGCAATTATTTCGACTCACAGGATCTTACCCAGGAGACTTTTCTCTCTGTGTACAAACACCTTTCCCGCTTTGACGGCAGAAATGAAAAAGCCTGGATCACAAGAATTGCCACCAACAAATGCATTGATTATCTGAAGCGGGCAGGCCGAAGCACTTATCCCACGGAGGATGAATTCTTCCTTCAGCTTAAGACCCGGGGCCCCACTGTCGAGGAAAACATTCTGGAACAGGAAACAAAAACACAGCTATTACACTACTGCCGTCTTCTGAAAGAACCCTACAGAGAAATAGCGATTCTTTATTTCTACGACGAGCTTGGCTTTGAGGAAATCGCCAGAAAAACCGGAAAAAATATAAAAACGGTTCAGACTCAGGTCTATCGTTCCAAAGCCATGTTAAAAAAATTTTACCAAAAGGAGGGATACGGACATGGAAAAAAAGCAGCTACCACTGGATGAACTCACTAAAATCGCTGCCGACGACTATGCCGCTTACGCTTTCGCGGCCAGGCTGGAGCAGGAAGGTCTCATGGAAGCTCCGAAAAATCTAAAAGAAAGCATCTTGCTGCAAAGTCAGTCACCCGTCGTATCTGCAGAACACACTCTGTATAAAACCTCAAAAAAACTTACACTGTTTTATTACAGTCTGAAAGTGTCTTTTGCCGTTTTGAGTGCACTGTTCTTCCTCTTTGCAGGTGGATTTGTTCTGGACCTCACCAAGGCTTCTGCCCCTTCTTCACAGCGGACAGAAATCACTTGGGCACAGCAGCTCTCTGAACAGTCCAAAAATGCCGGTGAAAAAATCCGGACTTTCTCAGAAAATTTAATCACATTGGAGGTATTTGATTATGACAAGTAAAAAAAGCGGATTCTGGACTTTTATCTTCTCTTTGTTTCCGGGAGCCGGAGAAATGTACCTTGGATTTCTCAGACAGGGAACCAGCATCATGATTCTTTTCTTCGGAATCTTCGCTCTGACAGCTGGATTCAATCTGAATTTCCTGATGTTTCTCCTTCCCGTGGTATGGTGTTACAGCTTCTTCCACACCCACAATCTGCGCTCCATGCCAGATGAAGAATTTTATGCCTTAGAAGATCACTTCCTGTTTCTTGATCCGGAAGATGATTTCTATACTTCCAAAAAAGTGTACTACTTCTTCCGGAAACATAAGACCATTGCCGCATGGATCCTGGTCATTCTCGGCGCGACTTTGCTCTGGAACAGCTTGCTGGATTACCTGTACCAGATTCTCCCTGAATCACTGTACAACATCCTTTACAGCTTCTCTTACAACCTGCCTCAGCTCTTCCTGGCACTGCTTTTTATCGCTCTTGGCTTCTATCTGATCAATGGCAAGAAAAAACAGCTTGAACAGGAAGAAAATATGGATGACTTCTATGCGGCAGACAGTGAAGAGATGAATTTTAACCCTACCTGTTACCAGGAGACATCACAGACAGAAATTCAACCACCAGTTCCTGTTTCATCAGAATCCGAACCCACAGATTCACTGGAAGATGAAGCAGAGCCAGAACATGTAAAGGAGTCTGATATCCATGACCAAAACGCATAGAGTGGGAGCCTTTACCCTGGGATGTATTCTAATCTTCTTCGGTATTCTCTTCCTGGTTCATATGATTTTTCCAGCACTCTCTTATGAGATTATTTTTCATCTCTGGCCCTGTATCTTTATCCTGATGGGGCTGGAGATCCTGATCACACAGTTTTCCAAGGAGAAGATTACTTATATCTATGACAAGGGAGCCGTATTCCTGCTGATTCTGATGGCATTTCTAGCATCTGCCATGGCCTTTCTGGATACGGTAATCCACTATCAGCACATCTATTTCTGAAAAAATTCAATTCACAGAACTTTTGCCTGCGGCGGTACTCCGGTATCCGCCGCAGTTCAATTCCAGACAGAGCTTCCACAGATTTCCTGGCGGCATGCCACATAATATGGTATATTAGAGATACAAAACAAACAGAAAAGAGGGATCAAATGAAGACAACACAGCGGCTGCTGAATGCTGCACTGCCAATCTGGGAAAGTTACTACAGCCATCCCTTCGTCAGCGGAATCGGAGACGGCACTCTTCCCATCGACAAATTTCAATTCTACATGATTCAGGATCACAAATATCTGATGCAGTACGCAAAAGTATTTGCTCTGGGTGTGGTGAAAGCATCTTCTGAAGCGGATATGCGTCTGTTCTCCGGGCTGATCACCGCAACCCTGGATACCGAGAATGCTGTCCATCAGAGTTATCTGAAACAGCTTGGAATCTCCAGAGAGATGATCGAACAGACACCCATGTGCCTGAACAATGAGTCTTACACCAATTACATGATCTCCATCGCTTTCAAAGAGGGAATGGCCGAGCTGGCCACCGCCGTTCTGGCATGCTCCTGGAGCTATAAGCTGATTGGAGACCATATGGAGCAGATTCCCGGAAGCAAAGATCATCCTTTCTATGGTAATTGGATTAACACCTATACCAGCCAGAGCTTTCGCGACTGCAACGATGTCATGATTGATCTGGTAGACCGTTTCTCCGAAGGCTATTCTGAGGAACAGCTGCAGAATCTAGAACAGATTATCATCAACTGCAGCAAATACGAGTACCAGTTCTGGGAGATGAGCTGGCGACACGGTGAGATCTATCTTCCTGACCAAAATTAGCTAAAAAAAGGCCATCTGACAGGCATCTTGTCACCAGTCAGATGGTCTTATTCTTACTCTTCTGTATCGTTCACCGGAATCTCGACAGGTTTTGCATTCAAAATTTTCATGAATTCTTCTCCGGTGATTGTCTCATTCTCATAGAGATACTTCGCCAATTCGTGCAGTTTTCCCATATTGTCGCTCAGAATCTTCCGGGCTTTCTCATGCTGCCTGCGCACCAGATCCACCACTTTCTGGTCGATCTTCGTCTGAGTCTCAAAGGAGCATGCAAGGGAGCTGTCTCCTCCCAGATACTGGTTAGTCACATTTTCCATGGCAACCATATCAAACTCATCACTCATGCCATAACGGGTAATCATTCCCCTAGCCAGCTTCGTCGCCTGCTCAATATCATTGGAGGCACCTGTGGTAATGGAGTGGAAAATCAGCTCCTCAGCCGCCCGGCCGCCGGTGAGTGTGGCAATCTTGTTTTCCAGCTCTTCCTTCGTCAGCAGAAAATGTTCTCCATCCTCCACCTGCATGGTATACCCCAGGGCACCTGAGGTTCTGGGAATAATCGTGATTTTATGCACGGGAGCGGACTCTGTCTGCTTCGCAGCCACCAGGGCATGGCCGATCTCATGGTAAGATACAATCAATTTCTCTTTGTTCGATAACACCCGGTTCTTCTTCTGATAGCCGGCGATGACTACTTCAATACTCTCTTCCATATCCGCCTGCGTAGCGAACCTGCGCCCGCTGCGGACAGCACGCAGAGCTGCCTCGTTCACAATATTGGCAAGTTCCGCTCCCGACGCGCCGGCAGCCGCTTTGGCGATATCTGAGAAATTCACGTTGTCCGCAATCTTAATCTTCTTCGCATGAACCTTCAAAATCTCTTCTCTTCCCTTGAGATCCGGAAGTTCCACAGGAATTCTCCGGTCAAAACGCCCCGGTCTCAACAGTGCAGGATCCAGAGAATCCGGCCGGTTGGTCGCAGCCAGAATCACCACGCCCTTGGAGCCGTCAAATCCATCCATCTCCGTGAGAAGCTGGTTCAGGGTCTGCTCTCTCTCGTCGTTTCCTCCAATCTGTCCATCTCTCTTCTTACCTATGGTATCAATCTCATCGATAAACACGATACAGGGTGCCTTCTCGTTTGCTTGTTTAAACAAGTCTCGCACCTTGGCTGCTCCCATTCCCACGAACATTTCCACAAATTCTGAACCGGAAATCGAGAAGAATGGAACATTTGCCTCGCCTGCCACAGCCTTTGCCAGCAGAGTCTTACCGGTTCCGGGAGGTCCCACCAACAGAGCGCCCTTTGGCATGGAAGCACCAATTTCCTTATATTTCTCCGGATAATGAAGATAATCCACAATCTCTGTCAAAAGGTCCTTCGCCTCATCCTCGCCGGCCACATCTGAGAACTTAATGCCCGTCGAAGACTTCACATAGATTTTTGCATTGCTCTTTCCAAATGTCATAGCACCCGGACCGCCCATACTCTGAGCCAGCTTCTTGCTGATCATCTGCCCGATAAACACAAAAATCAAAATCGGAACAACCCAGCTGAACAACATCATCAAAAGCGGGGACTGCTGGGTCGGAATCTCCTCTGTGAACACAGCTCCGGATTCATCCAGCCTGGTAACCAGATCTCCGTCATCTGCGATACGTCCCGTCTTGCAGATCACTTCTTTTCCATTCTCGTCGATGGTGTAATAAATGACATCATCTTCCAGCTGTACTTCTTTGATATCACGGTTCTTCAGTCCGTCCAGAAAATCTGAGTAGGTTGTCTTGCGGATACTTCCCTCCTGAATCATCGGAAAGACCAGCGCATTCAACAACAGCAGCACTACCGCCGCAATCAGATAATAAAATACCAATGGACGTCTGGGTTTATGGTTATCCTGTACATTCATATTCATACTTCCTCCATCTTGGTTTACAGTTCAAAAAGCTTTCGCCATTCCATCCTTGGCTATACTTAATTTATCCTATTAATTGATTTTTGTCAACCATCCGTCCTGGCCAAACCAGTGAATTTTCTGTGAAAGTCATAAACATTTTATTAATTGACAGTTATCAATTATTGACGATTGAAAATATTGTCTTTATAATGGACACATGGAGGGAAAACAATGAATAACTGTAAAAAAATAATTCAGGACCCTGCTGCTGCCCTGATGGAAGTATTTCCGCTTTGCCAGAAAGTTATTCTGAACACGCTGGATTTCAAAGACCTTGGATTCACCAAAACCCAGCTGAGTATCCTCTTTGCTCTGAGCGTTGAGACTCCGCTGACGATGTCGAATCTTGCCCACTACATTGTCTCTTCCAAAGAACAGACCACCCGAGCAGTCGCTCCTCTGGTCCGGGCCGGATATCTGGAACGCACCCATGACGAGTCAAACCGCAAGCTGGTTCTGGTCCGCCTGACCCCGGAAGGACATCAGGTCATGAAGAATAAGCGGGAAGAATTAAGAACCGTCATTGCCACAAGAATCGAACAACTCTCCGAAGAAGATAAGGAAGATTTCTACAAAGCACTGGATACAACTCTGCAGGTACTGAAGAAGCTGCAGTGAAATCATTGACCAAGATGCATAAAAGCCTTCGGATCTGGTTTTTTTCAGCCAGTTCCGAAGGCTTTTCGTTCATCCTCTCTTATACTTTTTTAAATCTCCCTCAGAAATGTCTCATATCCACGGTATGCCTCATAGATATCCACTTTGCTCACCACTTCATAGGGCGCATGCATGTTCTGCACGGCCACGCCGCTGTCAATGACTTCCATTCCATAGTTTGCCAGGATGTAGGCAATCGTGCCTCCGCCTCCCTGATCTACTTTTCCAAGTTCTGCCGTCTGATAAGAGACATCGGCATCATCCAACACCCTGCGGATCCGGGCAATATACTCCGCATTGGCATCATTGGATCCAGACTTTCCTCTCGATCCAGTATATTTGTTAAAGGTAAGACCTTTTCCGAAATAAGCACTGTTGTTCTTCTCCATCACATCCGGATAGTTCGGATCGAAAGCCGCACTCACATCGGAGGAGAGCATACAAGAATTCTGAAGCGCTCTTCTCACCTTCAATTCACTGTACTCTTCCGCACAGTTGATCACTTCCGCAACTGCGTTCTCAAAGAATCTGGACTGCATGCCGGTGGCTCCCACACTGCCGATCTCTTCCTTGTCCACCAATAGGCAGACACAAGTCTTCCTCGGCGCCTCCAAAGAAAGCAATGCCTGATAAGAAGGATAAGCACAGACTCTGTCATCATGCCCGTAGGCAATCAGCATACTGCGGTCCAGGCCATAATCTCTCGCCTCTCCTGCCGGAACCGCCTCCAGTTCCGCGGACTGAAAATCCTCTTCACTGATCTGATATTTTTCTTTGAGAATCTCCAGAATTCTTTTCTTTACCGGCTCCTTCTCCTCATCCTCCAGCGGAATGCTTCCCACCAGTATATTCAAATCCTCGCCTTCCACAACTTTTTCAGCGTTTTTGGCCATCTGCGTTCTCCCCAGATGCGGAAGCAAATCTGAGATTCCGATTACAGGATCTCCCGGGTCTTCCCCCAGAACTACGGAGACTGTCGTGCCATCTGTCTTTGCCACCACACCGTGCAGTGCCAGAGGCAGTGCCACCCACTGATATTTTTTCACACCGCCATAGTAATGAGTCTCGAACATTGCCAGATTTCCATCCTCATACAGAGGATTCTGCTTCAAATCCAGACGCGGGGAATCAATATGTGCCCCCACAATATTCATTCCCTCTTCCAGCGGTCTCTCACCCAGATGGAATAGAGCAATACTCTTTCCCATAATTGCACAGTACACTTTATCTCCGGGTTTCAGCGTTTTACCCTGAGCCACCACCTCATTCAGATCCTCATATCCGGCAGCCTTGGCGTCTTCAATGACCTGACTGACACATTCCCGCTCCGTCTTGCACCGGCTTAAAAATCTCCGGTATCTCTCACTGAATTCAAAGACTGTCTTTCTCCCTTCTTCATCATACTTCAGCCATGCATTTTTTCGTTCCATCAAAAGAAAGCTCCTTTCTATTTAAGTTTCCATTCCATGTGCCAGCTCATAATTCAGAATCTTCGTGGCATTCTTAAGCTCTGTCGCATTCAGAATACTCTGATCATCAAACTGAGCTGCCGGAATGGACGGCACATACCAGCTCTTGCTTCTGAAATGTGAATCCAGAGCTGGTGTATCGAACATTCTCCCGTGCCGGGCATAGATTTCATTTCTCGCAACTTTCAGCTCCCATTCGGTCTTGTCCGCAAATTCAGACTCCGATAATTCCCGATAAGAACTCTCCGGAAAGATGTAATCATTATTCAGGTATCCGCCTGTAGGAGCAGTCTGTGTCTGCGGAGCCGGCGTTGCTGTGGGGGCCGGTGTCGCTGTGGGAAGTGCTGTGGGAGTAGAACTGGGCGTTGCCTGAGGTGTTACCTGATCTTCGCCGTCTGACACCTCTGCCAGATCATCCGATTCCTGGCTATCTGCCTCCTGGCTGTCCTCCTCGGCCACTGTCTCTTCTTCCTCTGAACCCAGACTCAGAATTGTCTTGACCTCAATTCCTATGAAAATCACAAAGAGCACCGCCGCCACGCCAAGAATCGCATAAAGCCATGGTTTACGGCCTCCAGGTTTCCTATTATCATAGGAAGGCTGCTGATAATAATTCTGGTCATAAGGCTGTCTGCTCCCGTAGGAACCACCGGACTGCTGCCCATAATAATCCCGGCCTTCGTCCCGATAGGCAACTGTACGGTCCCCGTCTTCATGATAAGCCATGGTACGGTCCCCATCCTCGTGATAGGCCATGGTACGGTCCTCATCTTCGTGATAGGCCATGGTACGCTGCTCATCCTCGTGATAAGCCATAGTACGTTCGTCATCTTCGTGATAAGCCATGGTACGTTCGTCATCTTCGTGGTACGCCATGGTACGGTCCTCATCCGGACTCGTAAAGGCTTCCGCCCTGTCTGACCCCGGAACCTTTCCGGAACCTGGGGAATGCACCGGTGCTCCGCACTGGGGACAAAAAATGCTCCCTTCTTCAATTTTCGCACCGCACTGATCGCAAAACATCTCTTCTCCTCCTAACTATTCCCGGCAAAACATACCTGGAATCTGTTTTTTTCTGCCACTCTTTTATTCTAACACTTCGGTAACTGTGACACAAATCATTTCAAGGGGCTTCTCTTATTTTGTATACTTCTCAAAATCAGAAGACTGATCCGCCACTGTCGGAACTCCATAAGAAGAAGTTCCTGCCAGCTCACTGGTCAGAGAGAAAATTTTCCAGTCCTCCCCATACCGATCCAAGGTAAATCCCTGGATATAGGAAGTCTCACCCACTGTGAACAAAGCCACATACTCTCTGCGCTCATCTGCCCCGTACACTTTTGCCTCCTGCTCCAGTCTCTCCTGAGTTTCGTCCTGGTTCTGTGTCTTCTGGGCGGCCAGCTCCACCCGCTCCACAGTCAAATCTTTTAGATTTCCTGTATCCACAGATTCGATATAATCTTCTTTTTCAACACCCAGCTCCTGCCAGCTGCCAACTCCCTGAATACTGCGCTTTCCTGTATCTTCTCCAAGACCGATGACGCGGATGGTGGATGCAATCTGATCAGCCGCCTGGCCTTCCAGTTTCCTCTCATTGATCAGCTGAATTTTCGTATCCTCGGACGGCATCAACGTACTCTGATCCTCCGAATCATAGAGATCCACATAACTCTCATAATCAAATTTCTTCGCTGCTTCCTCACTGGAAAAGCATGCCAGAGCGCCTTCCATATCCTGGTCTTCCAGTTTCTCATAAAAACTTCCCACCACATTTTCCGGTGAACTGGTGTCCACACCATCGCTGCGCAATGTGAGCACAAGCAGAACCAGAAGAATTACCAGAATCACAGCAATCCCGCCAAACACAATTCCCAGTGGAATCACACTCCTAGGCACCTTAAATTTCCCGGAATGCTTTTCATTTTTAAAAGAATCCTTTCGTTTTTTAGAATGCCGTCCGGACTTTCTTTCATAGGAATCTGATACGGATTCTGCCTGTCTTCCATAGTTTTCCGGTTCCCGGCTGTACATCCCTCCATAAAAGTCCCGCTCTCTTCCCGGCTGCTCCCCGTAAGGATCCCAAGGCTGCCTGCCTCTTCCTCCATAAGGATCTGACCTCTTATTGGATTGTCTCCCGTAGGGATCTGGAGTCTGACCGTACTGTCCTCCATAAGAATTCGGCCTCTGCCCCGACTGTCCCCCATAAGGATTCGGAGTCCGGCCCGATTGTTTCCCATAAGAGTTCGGGGTCTGGCCTGAGGCTCTTCCCCCCTGAGGATTTCCTTTTCGCACAGGTTTGCCGCATTGTTTGCAAAATTCCATATTTTCATCCAGCGGTGCCCCGCAATACTTACAAAATTTTGCCATACCTCTCTCCTCCCGTCTGATAATCTGTCACTATTATAACATAGACAGCCAGTCTGCGAATTCACAAACTGATTCAATTTCAATTATTTTTCCCGTAAACGGCTGCCGGAACCGTACTCGTCCGGCATGCAGCCCCAGCTGCTTGTGCCGGTCCCCCTGTATCTCTTTCCTGCTCTCAACAAGACTTGCGAAAGGATCCCTCTCTCCCTTCCCGTACAATCTATCGTTGATCAACGGATGGCCGATACTTGCCATGTGTACCCGGATCTGATGCGTCCTTCCCGTATCCAGCGTGCACTGAACCAGCGAATATTCTCCGGCACTGCTTCGCACCTGGTAATGCGTCTTTGCCTCTTTGCCGCCGTCGCAGATTCCCATTTTCAGAGGATGATTCTGGACAACTCCAATCCTCCCTGTGATCTCTCCGGATTCGGAAGGGAAATTTCCACAGACCAGCGCCAGATATTCTTTATGAAACTCCCCTTCTTTCCTCTGAAGCGCCAGACGCTGGGCGGCGATCTGATTCTTAGCCGCAATCACAATCCCCGATGTATCGCTGTCCAGTCTCCCGACAATCCGGATCACACATCCACCCTGCCTGCTCCGAAAATATCCTGCCAGCTGGTTCGCAAGAGAATCCCGGTAGTGTCCTCCCGACGGATGACAAATCTGTCCGGATGGCTTCTCCACTGCTATGAGATCTTCATCCTCATAAAGAACCTGCAGATTTCCCTGCATCTCTTCAATCTGAACAGAATCCTTTTCCTCCTCCAGACAGACCCGGAGCGTCTCCCCTGCACGAAGACGGTATGTCGCTCTTTGTCTGCATCCATCCACACAGATTCCATTTTCCCGGAATTTCACCCTGCTGATTTGCTTTCTGGTGAGTCCCAGCACATGTTTTAAAATTTTTTCAACCGTATCTCCCTGCTGGAGATCTGTGACCTTATGATACCATATTCTCTCCATCTCTTCGTAAAATTCCCTTTCTCACATTCGGACTTTCAGGTCCGAATGACAGATTCCACGCTCACACTTACACTGTAAAAAATAACATTGTTAAAGTCTCTTGTGTCATGTTTTTTTAGATATTTTAAACAATATATTGAATTTTTAATTCTCCTGTGATATAATAAATTCACATAAATATTAGAGCAATCTATATTTTATATGTTCATTTCTTCCTATATGTATGAAAAGGGCTTCTGCTGATGAGATCCATGGTTCTCAAAAAGCAGAAGCCTTTTTCTATTTTTCTTTTATTCCAGAACCAAACTCCAGACCTGTCACGATTCTGACCACAAAAGTTCTCATCCACTGAATCAACTCAGAATAGTGAATCAGCTTCCGTACCAGATCCAGGAAATGAGAGCACAGCAAGGTCACAATCACCAGAACAAGCTCGATCAGAAGAGCATGGCGAAAAGAATAGAGCCATCCCTCAAACCAGATTCCCCGAAAAAAAGTGTGGATAAAAAACATATCTCCGGAATGTTTTCCCAGATAAATCAACACATTTCGAACCGGCGCCATATGATCCAAAACGGCATATGCCAGCAGAATCACCAGGAAAGCCACCACGGTGACCAGAGGATACTCCATATATTTGCTTCCCCAGTCTGTCTTGCGGATGTACATGGCAAATATCAGAAAAATGAAAGTCCAGATCACTTTCAAAGAACCGTCCAAAAGGGGTCTTCCACACCAGGACCAGTTCTTGTATCGCTCCAAAAGTCCCTGATCCGCGCAGAAAATCGCCAGCGGAATGCACAGAAGAAACCTGAACATATTTTTCCCGGTATCCAGCAGCATCGGAGGAAGGAACAAAAAGAGGCCAAACAGCAGAACGCTTCCGTATCTGCGGTAGAGAACCCACAGAAGAGGCAGAACCACAATCACCAAGACAGCCAGACTGATATACCACCATGTTCCAATGTGTTTAGGCGTTCCGAAAAACTCACTGAATCCCAGCGCTTCCACCGCCATGCTCGCCGCCACTTTCCCCACAGTTGATCCATATGACGAGAACGAGGAAGGATTCAGAAACAATGAGACAATCTCACAGAACAAAAATGGAACCCAGAACGATGACATCAGTTTCACATACCGGTCACAGACAAACTCTGTGCACTGTCTGGCTTCCATATGATAACCGGTATATTTTTTCTTGGCGGATATGGTCATTCCGTAAACGGAGAGAAACAAAAAAATCGGCACACAGATATTCAGCTGACTGGACAAGTACACACCGAATTCCGAAGGGAACGGATAGAAACTCACATCCACACCCTGCATTCGATCATAAGTAGAAAAACAATGATAGGCAAACATAAAAAGAATTGCAATTCCCTTGATGGCCGATGTATCTTTCTTCGAAAAACTCATAACCTTTTCCTTTCCAATTTTGCTTGAACAAAATACAGGTTATAGTATACCATCTCTATTTTGGAATTGCAATTCTTCCTTCTCTTCTATATCCGTACTTTTAAGCCACTTCCAGTTTGTTAGAGGATTCAGCCATCTCCTCACCGATATTGAGTAGATGATCTCCGATTCTCTCAAAATCCGTCAACATTTCTGAATAGATTACACAGCCTTCATCGGAGCATTTTCCTGTGCGCAGGCGCTCCATCTGATGTTCCCGGTAAATCTCCGTCATGTCATCGAACTCCTGCTCCATCTCCACGATATTATCATATTTTTCTTTTGTCGGATGTCCGATACAGTCCAAAAGCTTCATTGCCTGCATGCTCATCTCATGCATCGCATCAATCTCGCCCCTGGCTGTCTTGGACAGATCGATTCCTTTTTCCTTGAGCATTTTGGAATACTCACACAGATTCATCGCATGATCCCCGATTCTTTCCAGATTTGAAGAAGTCTGGAAATACGCACTGATCAGTCTGGAATCTGCTTCATTGGTCTCCTTCACAATGACCGTGGAGATATACTTTGAAATCTCCTTATTGAGGAAATCAATATACTCTTCCCTCTGTGAAACCTCTTGCAAATATTCCGGTTCCTCTTCTTTAACCGCACGGAAACTCAGGTTCACATTCTCCTGCACCATCTGTGCCATTCTTGTCAGCTCCTTACGGATTCCATTGATCGCCATGGAAGAGTTACCGATCTGGCGGTCATTCTCCATATAATGGATGTACTCCAGATGCATAGCCTCGTCCGCTTCTCCCTTCTTCTCCGGAAGAATTCTTCTGGCAAATTTCGCCAGATAGATTCCAAAAGGTGCCAGAAGGAGTGTCGTGACAATGTTAAACAGTGTATGCATATTGGCAATCTGTGCCGCCGGATTTCCAGGAGTCAGATTCTCAATTACATTTGCCAGCGGGAACAGAACACAAACTGTCGTGAACACAACCGTACCGATGATATTAAATGTCAGGTGGATAATAGTCGTACGTTTTGCGTTTCTGCTGGTTCCGATGGAAGCCAGAACCGCAGTGATACAAGTTCCAATGTTCTGACCAAAAAGCACATAAACCGCACTCGAAAAATTAATGGCACCGCTTGTCGCCAATGCCTGAAGAATTCCCACCGACGCAGAAGAAGACTGGATCAGCGCTGTAAATACGGCACCTGCCAGAATACCCAGCAGCGGATTTGAGAATTTCGTCATCAGGCTCACAAATGCCTCAGAGTCACGCAGCGGCATCATTGCACTGCTCATCATGTCCATACCAATGAACAGGATACCAAGACCTGCAATAATCATTCCAAAATGGTGAATCTTCGGATTTTTCAGAAATACCACCATTGCCACACCCAGAAAAGCAAACAGCGGCGCGATCGCTCCCACATCCAAAGCAATCAACTGTCCGGTTATCGTGGTTCCGATATTCGCTCCCATGATAATCCAGACTGCCTGTTCCAGACGCATCATACCGGAATTTACAAATCCCACAACCATAACTGTCGTTGCCGATGAAGACTGAATAACTGCTGTGATTCCAGCTCCCACTGCGATTCCGAGAACACGGTTCGCTGTCAGTTTTTCCAAAATCTTTTTCATTTTGTTGCCGGCAGCTGCTTCCAGTCCGTTACTCATCATCTGCATTCCATACAGAAACAACGCCAGGCCGCCCAATAGGCTTAAAATACCTGTGATATCCACCTTTTTCCCTCCATGTTTTCTTTCGTTTGGATAAACGTTTTCTTTATGATCTCCATATATGCGGCAAATTATTTTGCCACACTATTTTTATCATATCATCTTCCCACATTTCGTCAATAGATTACACATAGATTTTACATAGAATATACTTTTTCTTTATATAACTATGTGTTTCTTTCATGTGTTCCGGAAAACAAGGAGAAATTTTTCTGCAAGACGCTTTTCTACTTTACCGTAAATCTGTATTTTTCTTTACATATGTAAATTTTATATGATATTTATGTAAATCATATGGCCTCGGATATCAGGCGGAAAATCTCACTCATCACCCGCCGCCTGGTCTCCACCGGTGTCCAGGCCATGTGTGGTGTGATCAGCAGACGGCTGCTGTCCTGAATACGCAGCAGGGGATTGGCCGGATCCATCGGCTCCTTCGACAGGACATCCAGGCCGGCTGCACGAATCTCTCCACGTTCCAGGGCATCTGCCAGGTCTTCCTCCACCACAATGGGACCTCTGCCCACATTGATGAGAATCGCCGACTTCTTCATCTTCCCGAAGGCCTTCTGATCCATAAGCCCTTCCGTCTGAGAATTCAGCGGCGCATGAATGGACAGGATATCGGATCTGCTCAAAATCTCCTCAAAATCCACGCGCTCATACGGCTGATCTGAATTTTTTCCGGAAGTCGAATAATAGATCACATGGCATCCAAACTCTTCTGCCAGATGAGCCACCCTTCTTCCGATCGCTCCCATTCCTATAATGCCCCAGGTCTTTCCTTCTAACTCAAACAGCCCTCTCTCAAATTCATACAGCCCTTCCTGACTGCAGTACGCTCCGCTTTTTACAAAATGATCGTAATAGCAGATTTTATGAATCAAGGCCAGAACCAGGGCAAAGGTGTGCTGTGCCACCGCGTTTGTGGAATATCCTTTTACATTGGAGACTTTGATTCCCCGGGCGTTCACATAATCCCAGTCAATCATGTTGGTTCCTGTGGCAGTAATCGCTATCTGCCTCAGATTTTTTGCCGCTCCAATGGACTTTTCATTCATGGCAAGACGGTTAATCACCACAACTTCCGCATCTTTTACCCTCTCAGGCACCTCCTCGGGAAGTGTCTGATCGTAGCTGACTACCTCTCCCAGCTTCTCCAGCATGGATATATCCACATCCTTGCCCACTGCCGCTCTCTCCAATAATACAATTTTCATAGTTCTTCTCCCTTTCTTCTCAAAATTCTTTTTTATTCATAATTGCCAGACTGATCCGATAAGAAATCCAAAAGCCTGCCAGAAGTATCAACGTGGCAACCACAAAAATTAGACGGTAATAATTCTCAAAAAAGTTCTTCGCACCTGTAAGATTGCTTAGATCCACAATTTTTAAAACCAGAAAGCAAGCCAACATACCGCCGGCCACCGCCGCCATTATGGCAATTCTGCCTTTATCTCCCCCAAAACGGAATTGAATCGGCAGCATCAGGCCAAGCATGAGCAAAAGAATCGGAAGATATATTACACATTGGGCCAGAAACTCTTCATTTATGCTCTTGCCCCGCAATGACGTAACTGCAAGAGCAGCTGCCGCCGCCAATATCCAGGCGCCACCTCCCATCACAATCCCCAGAAGATACTTCTCCTGTACATAATTTTTTCTGGATACCGGCAAAGTCATCAAAAACTGAACTCCCTTACTGTGTTCATCCTGCGTGATCGTCGCCAGTGTCAGAAAGGCGGCCACGAAAATCAGATAACTGACCACAAAACTCTCCGATCCTGAATTTGCAATCAGAAGCAAAAATGCAATCGCCAGAATCACCAGAATCATTTTTTTCATCTCTGACAACATATAGAAATCTTTTTGAAGAAGCCCTCTCATATACGTTCTCCTTTCACAACCATCATCATCACTTTATCCACGGATCCTGCTTCCACCACAATCTTAGGATAATTTTCCAGATAAAACTGTTTCTCCCGAGTCAGGCAGCTATAACCATAATTCTCTTTCTTCCTATAAAGAAGATACTGTTTCTCAAGATCTCGATATTGTTCCTCACTGACCTTCAGCAGAGCATACTCACTCAGAAGAACATCCGTCTCTTCATGGAGCACAATCTTTCCCTCCTGAATCAGGTAGAGATCGTCACAGAATCCCTCAAGATCGCTGGAAATATGGGAACTGATCAGAATCGACTGTTCTCCCTCTTCCATATACTCTCTCAACATATCCAGGATCTCCTCCCTGGCCACCACATCCAGCCCTGCGGTGGGTTCATCCAAAATCAAAAACTTCGGATGATGGGCAAAAGCACAGAGCACTTTCAGCTTCACTCTCA
Source organism: Candidatus Blautia intestinigallinarum (assembly GCA_019112635.1). Lineage (GTDB taxonomy): Bacteria > Bacillota > Clostridia > Lachnospirales > Lachnospiraceae > Blautia_A > Blautia_A intestinigallinarum. Next base: position 34,149 of record DXIX01000006.1, read on the forward strand.
TTCCTGTGGAATAATCCCGAATTTTCTTATCCAAAGGCAGTTCAAACCGTCTGCAGAATTCTAAAAACTCCTGTTCACTGAAGTTTTCATACATTTTTCCCATCACTTTGGATATCTGTCTGGGATTCAGGCCATCATAGAAACCGCTTTCCGAGAGTACCACACCGACCTGAGCCTTATCCTGCGGCGTCATCTGCCGAACGTCCTTGCCGAACAAAACGATGCGCCCTCCCTCCGGATAAATCAGATTCAGAATAGACTTAAACGTGGTTGTTTTTCCCGCACCGTTCTGACCAATCAGACCGGTGACACAGCCATCTTTCACCTCCAGAGAACAGTCCAGCTGAAAATTTGGATACTGTTTTCTCACATTTTCTAATTTCAACATTTTATTCATCCTCCATGATCAATTGAAACAGTTCGCGAATCTCATCATCTTCCATACCGCTGGTTCTGGCCTTCCGGATGACCGCCTCCATGTCGGCTTCCACTTCTTTTCTCTGTTCTTCCATCAGCAATTCCTGATTCGTGCTCGCCACAAAACTGCCCTTTCCATGGACTGTGGTCACAAATCCTTCTTCCTCCAGACGGTCGTAGGCCTTCTTGACCGTCAGGGCACTGATCTTCAATTCCTTGGACAGGCTTCTGACTGAGGGAAGCATCTGGTGCTCCTGCAGTTCTCCTCCTATAATCAAGGATTTCACCTGCTCCACAATCTGATCATAAATCGGCTGCTGAGAAGTGTTATTGATAATTATCTTCATCTTCTTCCTCCTGTTTGTAAACAGTATATAACAGTATATAACACTTGTCAACTAAAAAAAGTGCTTCGGATCTCCATGTCCGAAGCACCGCTCTCTACTCATGCACTGCCAGACGGTTAATCTGCGTTGCCAGATATCCGGCTCCATAACCATTGTCAATATTCACTGTGGCAATTCCGTTCGCACAGGAATTAATCATTGTCAGCAGGGCAGACAGTCCGTGAAAATTCGCTCCGTATCCCACAGAAGTAGGAACTGCAATTACCGGCTTATCCACCAGACCTCCCAGCACACTGGCAAGGGCTCCCTCCATTCCGGCCACCGCCACAATACAGTTGGCGTCCTGGATCACATCCAGCTCTGCCAACAGCCGGTGTATCCCGCTGACTCCCACATCATACACTCTCTCAACTCTGGTTCCAAAATATTCTGCTGTCTGGGAAGCTTCTTCCGCCACCGGTATATCCGCAGTTCCGGCTGTACAGACAGCCACATGGCCGATCCGCTTCTTATCCGGCCTCTCAATCTTGACAATCCTGGAAATCTCATCATACTGCATCTGCGGAAAACGTTCTCTCAAAATCTCATACTGGTGTCTGGACGCCCTGGTTCCAAAGACTTCCTGATTTTTTTCATAAAGTTTCTCTGCGATATGCAAAAGATGTTCGTCCGCCTTACCGCTGCAATAGATCACTTCCGGGAAACCGGAACGCACCTCCCGGTGGGTATCCAGCTTCGCATATCCCATCTCCTCAAAAGGTTTCTGACGGAAATAATGTTCCGCATCCCTGATTGATATCTCCCCGTTTTTTACTTTCTCCAATACTTCACGAGTCTCCATCTCACACTGCTCTCCTTTATCTTGTCGGTCCAATCATTTTCTGATCACAGAATAGCACCTGGAGTCTGCTCCAAGTCAAGACGTCTGCAGAATCTTTTTTATTTCTTCAGACTCCCTTCGTCAAAAGCCAGAGGGAGCAGTTCCTGTATCGTAGTCACCCGCTCCTGCTGACTGCTGCGCAGATAGATCGGTGTATCTTCGCACAGCAGCTCTCCCAGTACCTGTCTGCAGGCACCGCATGGGGTAACCAGCGCTTTCCCGTCACTTACAATGGCCAGTGCCTCAATATCATCTCTGCGATATCCCAGAGAATAAGCCGCATAAACGGCATTGCGTTCCGCGCACATGCTGGAACCATAGGCTGCATTTTCCACATTCGCCCCCGGAATGTATCTTCCGTCTTTTAACTTCACACAAGCTCCCACATGGTATTGGGAGTAAGGCGCATAAGCGTGCTCCATCGCCTTATAAGCTTCTTCCAGAATTTTTCTCATCTTCTCTTCCCTTCTTCTCTCTGTGATGCAATCAGAAGGCGAATTGCCTTCACCGCCGTCTGAATTGCCCGGTCAGTGTCGTGGACAACCGGATTGGGAAGGCCTTTCTTCTCCCGCTCCTGATTCGCCATTGTCAAAAAGACGGCACCGCACCGCACTCCCAGGGCGGCTCCCACAGTGAACAGAGCTGCCCCTTCCATCTCCGAAGCCAGACATCCCAGTTTTTTCCAGGCTTCCCATTTCGCCATCAGTTCATAGCCCACCGGACTTTTCTCCGGAGAATGCTGGCCATAAAAGGAATCTTTACTCTGTGCCACTCCCACATGGAAAGGAAATTCCAGCTCTCTGGCCGCCTGAACCAGGGCAGACACCACCTGGTAATCTGCCACCGCTGGAAATTCAATCGGCGCATATTCTCTGCTGGTCCCCTCCATACGGATGGAGCCTGTGGCAATCACACAATCTCCGCTTTGGACACAGATTTGCATACCGCCGCAGGTTCCCACCCGTATGAAGGTATCCGCTCCTATCTGCGCCAGTTCTTCCACTGCAATTGCCGTGGAAGGCCCTCCGATTCCCGTGGATGTCACACTGACTTTCTCCCCGTCCAGCATTCCTGTGTAAGTGACAAATTCCCGGTTATCTGCGACAAAATGTGCATCATCAAAATACTCTGCAATTTTTCTGCAGCGCTTGGGATCTCCCGGCAAAATCACATAGCGCCCCACATCACCTTCCCGCAGCCCAATGTGGTACTGCATTCCTTCTTCCGCATACTTCATCGTTATCACCTCTCTAATAGACCGTATTCCTGTGCGGGTCATCGAATCGCAGACGCATGTCATACCATACCGCATTGCCATGGACAGAAGCAGAAAGTCCCTCGTCTTGATATCCAAATCTCTCATAAAAAGGAATCAGCTCTTTTTTACAGGTCAGGATACATCCCTTTCTCCCCTGTGCCTTCGCATCTGCGATCACCTGCTCCATAAGCATGGACGCATATCCATTTTCCCGATATTCAGGCAATGTATTCACTCCGAAGATAGCCTGCCAGTCTCCATCTTCCTCATGAAGCTGCGCATTTTCAAGCATCTCATCCCGGATCGTCTCCTCGTTTGTCACCATCCCATTGATAAACGCAAGGATCTTGCCCTCCTGCTCCAAGAGCCAGAAATGATCCGGATAAACACTCAGCCTTTCTTCAAAATTTTCCATTGTCGCCGCCTCAGCCGGCGGAAAACACTTTGCTTCTACTTTTGCGATCTCTTTTAAATCCTTTTTCATTGCTGTTCTGATCTTCATAATAATCTCCATCAATCTTTATTTTGAACCGGTATGCAGATATAAATCCGATGTCCTTCTTCAATGCGAATCTCCCCCTGATGCGCGTTGACAATCTGTTTTACAATCCGCAGTCCCATCACATGGCAGGAAGGCTCCTCCCCGCCGTCATTGATATAATCGCAGATTTCTCTGGGAATCCCTACTCCTGTATCTGTCACTGTGATCACCATCTGATCCTTTGCACATTTTGCTTCCACCTGGATACCACATCCCTCTTCGTTGTGACGCACTGCATTTCCAATCACATTCTGAAACACTCGCTTCATCAGCCGCTCGTCCATCTCTGTCTGCAGTTTTTCAAACTCTCCAGAAATCACGACCTGAAACGGATATTTCTCCTCATCCATCGCCACAGAATTTAGAATATCTGCAATCACCTGCCTTAAAATTTTCGCAGGCTGGACCTGGGTCATCCGAAGGGGCTGCATATGATACTCCAATTTGGATGTAAGATTCAGGTCTTCAATCAAATCCCGGATCTTTATGCTCTCTCTTCGGATCAAAGCCGCCTCGGCACGGATCTGTTCGTCTGTCTCTGCTTTTTCTTCCAGCAGATTGGAGTATCCCAATACCAGAGACAGGGGAGTCCGGATATCATGAGATACCCCGCTGATCCACTGGGTCCTGGCCTCATCTCTTTGATTCAGCATCTCCATCTGCTTTTTCAGACGGTCAGAAGTCTGATTGATACTGCGGGCCACCTCACCCATACTGCCTTTTTCAGACAGCAGGACTTCTTTTCCTGCCGCCAGATTCTCAATTGCTCTGGTGAAAACTTTCACCTTCCGGTAAGAGCGGTACCCCATCAGTATAATCACCAGAAAAGTCAATCCCAGAAAGGTGAAAAATGAAAATGTAATTAGATGAAAAATTCCATGGATGGCTCCCTGATCCTGCCAGAAATTATACCGCCAGATGCTGTCCCTCGGGTATGCAGCCACCAGCAGATCATCTCCCTGCTTCCATGTCATAATGGGATACTCATCCAGATACCATTTGGACAGAACAGATACCTCCGCCACGGTATAATCGTGGTTCAGATGAGACGGAAGCTGATAATCCCAGATCACTTCCCCGTTCTCATTCAGAATCATGGCAAAGGAAAGTCCTGCCTGTCTGGCCATCTCTTCCAGCTCCCGGGGATTCTCCACCTGGTTTTTCCCATTCGTCGCCACCTTCTCCCCCATCTCCCGAATGTTGCTCTCATATCTGCTGGAACCCTCATCATATACTTTCTGAATAATGCCACTGGTGACAATCATCTCCACAATCAGAAAGAAGAACACCAGCCCTATGATTCCTCCAATATACTTCAGGTAAATTTTAATTAAGCTCCTCATATCTTCCTTTTATTTCCATTCATTCCTTTTCCAGCCGGTATCCCAGTCCCTTGACCGTGATCAAATATCTGGGTTTGGATGGATTCTCCTCAATTTTTTCCCGCAGTTTTCGGATATGCACCATCAACGTATTCTCATAGCCATAATAGTTTTCTCCCCAGACAGATTCCGAGAGAAAGTCAAAAGTCAATATCCGCCCCCGATTCTCCAGAAACAGTTTCAAAAGCTGAAACTCTTTATTGGTCAGATTCACTTCCCGCACTTTTTCCTCCTCAGGAATTCTCACCATTCCCGCGGCCAGATCCACTTCCCGGTCTCCGATCTGATATCTTAATTTCTCCCAGGTATCCTGCCCATGATAAGTCCTCCTGAGAATCGCTGCCACACGCAGGGTAAGCTCCTTGGGAAGAAATGGTTTCGTCATATAATCATCCGCCCCGAGCCCCAGACCGGTAATACGATCTTCATTTCCATCTCTGGCTGACAAAAACAATACTGGAATATCTATCTGGCTTTGTATTCTCTGAAAGAAAGAAAAGCCGTCCTCACCTGGAAAATTCACATCCAAAATCATCAGATCCGGCTTTGTCTGACCGATCATTTTCTCCGCTTCCTGGCAGCTGTAGGCAACCCGGATATTCTCATACCCTTCTTCCTTAAGGATCCGTTTTAACATGCCGCACAACTCTTTATTGTCATCTGCAATCAAAATTTTCGCCTGCTCAACCATGCCTTTTGTCACCTCGTTCCTATTATAATACATTTTCCCATAACCCAAAATCCTTTTCTCATATTTAAGGGAAATTTAAGGTGAGCATCAGGATGAGTTAAGGAGCATCCCCTATAATAACATTCAGAAAGCAATCAAAGGAGGAATCAATCATGTCAGAATATATTATTGAGACAAAAAATCTTACAAAACTTTTTCACGGCAAACCCGCCGTCAACCAGATTCATCTTAGGGTTCCCCAAAATTCCATCTATGGTTTCCTGGGGCCAAACGGAGCCGGAAAAAGCACCACCATGAAAATGCTCCTTGGTCTCTCCTCACCGGACCGGGGCTCTATGCGGATCTTTGGCCAGGAAATGAATCGCGCCAACCGCATTCGCATTCTCTCCCGGATGGGATCACTGATCGAGTCCCCTTCCTACTATGGAAATCTGACCGGTTACGAGAATCTGAAAATCTCCTGCACTCTGAGAAATCTCCCTCTCTCAGAAATCGATGAAGTCTTAAAAATTGTGAGGCTGGATGGGCAGAAAAACAAAAAAACATCCCATTACTCCCTGGGAATGAAACAACGCCTCGGAATCGCCAACGCTCTGCTGGGAAAACCCAAACTTCTTCTCCTGGATGAACCCACCAACGGCCTGGACCCTGCCGGTATCCATGAGATGCGCCAGCTGATTAAGAGTCTTCCTGAAAAATATGGAATCACGCTTATGGTGTCCAGCCACCTTCTCGCCGAAGTCGAACAGATTGCCGATCAAGTGGGGATCATCGTAAAGGGAAACATCATCTACCAGGATTCCCTTTACGATCTTCAATCCAAGAACCAGCGTCAAATCCTTCTTCGTACTTCCAATGATCTGAAATCCTATCAGATATTGATTCCGGCATACGAAAGCCTCGGGCAGATCCATTCCATCCAGCAGACCCAGGAAGGGCTGCTGCTTCCCTATGAGAGTGATCAAACTCTCGGAAGACATCTCCGCCTGCTCTTCGATCATGGAATTGACCTCTATCGGGTTGAAGAACATTGTGGAAATCTGGAAGATATCTATCTGCAGATGGTAGAAAAGGAGGCGAGCTTGTGATGAAAAATTTAAAAACGGAATTTCAGAAACTGCGCCGCCGTCATCTCTGGCTGATTTTTGCTGCCGACCTATTCGTCACTTTTTTATGGGTTCTCTATGTTTTTCATGATTTGAATCTGGACAGAATCAATGAGACCACTGGAATGCTCGGCACAAATCTGCTGCTGATCAACACCATCCTCACACCTCTTCTGCTGGCAGTGACTGCCAGCCGCATGTGTGATATTGAACAGGCCGGCAATACCTATACCTGGATTTTTACCATGCAATTGCCGGAAACTTTTTTGGCAAGCAAGCTGATGGCCGGCGGCATCCACATTTTGATTTTTGATCTGCACCAGACTATTTTCTATGTGGCCCTGAATCAGACATATACGCCGGGATGGAATTTTCATTACCTGGAATTTTTCATCACAGTATTCCCCGTCCACCTTTTCTTGTTTCTGCTGCAGCTGCTTTTGTCCCTGCGCTTTGAGAATCAGCTTCTGCCCTTGTTCATCAGCATAGGCGGAACTTTTATCGGGCTGTTCTCCTGGTTTCTGAATCAGATTCCATTGCGTTACATCCAGCCCTGGGGCTATTTCGCAGTCTTGTGCAACATCGGCATGAATTACAACAGCACCACCCGTTATTCTTACTATTATTTCACCTCTTATCCCCTGGTATGGCTGCTCGTCCTACTCGCTGCCATCATCCTGCTGTACGCCATCGGAAAGAAATTGTTTGTGAGACAGATCGCAAAAGTATAAGGAGGAACCAACTATGTTAATCAAAGCAATCAATTGTGAACGAATCAAGTGCAAAAACACTCTGATCTGGCCGGCTTTCTTTCTCATTCCCATTATTCCCACCGTCATGGGAGCCGGCAACTATCTGAACAACATCGGGATCCTGAAATCAGAATGGTACTCTCTGTGGACGCAGATCAGCCTGTTCTACTCCAATTTTTTCTTCCCTCCTCTGATCGGTGTCTACTGTGCTTTTCTCTGGCGGTTCGAGAACTTTCACTCCTGCAGACACACCCTGATGACCCAGCCGGTAAAGCTGTCCACCATCTACTGTTCCAAATACTGCATGGTCTGCGCCATCACCGTCCTGACCCAGCTGTGGTTCACCGTTCTCTATCTGGTTTCCGGAAAAATCGTCGGCCTTCCCGGACTCCCTCCCACAGATATCTGCGGCTGGATTGTGCGCGGAACCATCGGAGGTTTTGTCATTGCCACCGTTCAATATCTGGTCGCCTCCGTGATTCGGAACTTTGCCATTCCCATTGCAGTGGGATTGTTCGGAGGAATCTCCGGACTTCTCATCTCCAATACATCCGCCGGCATCTACTGGCCCTACTCCTTAATGCTGCTGGGAATGAACTCAAACAAATACGACGATATGCTGAGCAGCCAGCTTCCCTTGTTTTTCTTCTTCTCCATTTTTTACATTCTTCTGTTCCTCCTGCTGGGAATCTGGATGCTGGGAAAAAACGAATCCTGATTTTTCCCCAGATCTTCCCGGACGTGGAAAAAGGTAGATTTCCAAAAAAGAAATCTACCTTTTTCTATAGTTAAAAAATTCAGGGCACTTTTTATATCTTCCATATTAATGGAATCAGCCAGAAATCTCATCCTCATAAGGAATTGGCGTGTCATCTTTTTCATCAATGTCATTCAGATATTTCTTCGTCTCAGCCACAATCACCGGTGAAAGGAAGAGCACCGCAATCAAGTTCGGAATCGCCATCATGGCATTGAGCGTATCCGCAATCAGCCAGATCAGATTCAAGGATACAATCGGCGCAATCACCGCCACAGCGATATAAAGAATGCGGTAAGGAATCAGAACCTTCTTTCCCGCAAAGTATTCCACGCACCGCTCTCCATAGTAAGCCCATCCGAGAACTGTGGAGAACGCAAAAGTAATAATTCCAACCACCAGAATCAGCGGACCAACTACAGGAATCTGATCAAAGGCCAGACTGGTGAGAACACCTCCATCACTGATATTCTGTACATTAATATTAGGATTTTTCATAATACTGGTCACCAGCACCAGGCCAGTCATAGCGCAGACCACCACGGTATCCCAGAATGTACCGGTACTGGATACCAAAGCCTGGCGGACAGGATTTCTTGTCTGAGCTGCCGCCGCCGCAATAGGGGCAGAACCCATACCGGACTCATTGGAGAACAGCCCTCTGGCTACACCGAAATGGAGTGCCTGCATGATTCCGCCGCCGATCAGGCCGCCGGCTGCCGCTCCGGGTTTAAATGCCAGAACCACAATTGTCTGCAGAGCCGGAATCAGGTAATCATAATTGATCACCAGGATAATCAGACATCCCAGAACATAGAAAAATGCCATAAAGGGAACCAGTTTCTCGCAGACATTCGCGATGGACTTGATTCCTCCAAAGATTACCAGGGATACCAGTACAGCCGCCACAACCCCCACAATCCATCCGGGAATACCAAGATTCTCCTTACAGACAGAGGCAATCGCATTCACCTGGGTCGCACAGCCGATTCCAAAAGATGCCAAACCTCCGAAAACAGCGAAGAGAAGACCCAGCCATCTCATATGTAATCCTCTCTCAAGGGCATACATCGCGCCGCCCAGCATTCTGCCGTCTCTGGTCTTCACTCTGTATTTGACAGAAATCAAAGATTCACTGTACTTTGTAGCAATCCCAAACACACCTGTGAGCCAGCACCACAGAACAGCCCCTGGTCCGCCCAGGGCAATGGCCGTGCCCACACCGATAATATTTCCAGTTCCAATCGTCGCCGCCAGAGCTGTCGTCAGCGCGCCGAACTGTGACACCTCTCCTTCGGCCTCAGGGTCTTTCGTCACAGACAGACGGATTCCCTGAAATACTCTTCTTTGAATTCCTCTGGTACGAATCGTCATAAAAATGTGAGTTCCCAGAAGCAGAAAAATCATTGCCCAACCCCAGACCAACTCATTGACTGAAGTCACAAAAGAATTAATTGCCTCATACATACGATCTCCCTCCCCGAACACGCCCCCTCACAGGACTTTATTCTGTTATCATATTACCACGACTCAGAGATACTCCATTAGTTTACACTATAAACATCATTCTGTCAATCAAATCTCCCCACCGTTCTGCAATCTCCATATGCCTTCTACTACAATATATTTATGGTTAATAGCCCTTACAGCCAGTAAGGAATTACCCATCTTGTTGCTTAAGCTGTTAGAATGATAAGAGCAATCGGTATAGCGGATACCTCCTTGGGCTTCGCACCCGTAAAACAGTCTGCTAACCAGCTCTTCATTCGCAGCGTTCGTTTTATGCAGGTTGAACCACCTCCAGGGTGCGTTCGTGTCACACCTCAGTAGATAGAATGGGCAATGAGTAAAACTGGTACTGACCAATTGCAATCTCAAATAAGGAGTGACATTTCTATGAACATGAACGCAGTAGGTATTGATGTCTCCAAGCGGAAAAGCACTGTGGCAATCCTCCGTCCTGGTGGAAAGGTTGTTGTAAAACCCTTTGATGTTCCCCACTTGTCCGCTGATTTCCAGTCTCTTGAAAAGCTTATCAGAGAATTGGATGGCGAGACTCGCATTGTCATGGAGTGCACTGGACGCTACTATGAACCGGTAGCACGGGAACTATCCCAGGCCGGCTTTTTTGTAAGCGCTGTGAATCCTCAGATCATCCGTAACTTTCAGGGGCAGGACAATCCCCTCCGCAAAGTCAAAACCGATAAAGCGGATTCTGTAAAGATCGCACGTTACACGCTTGACAGTTGGGCAAATCTGAAACAATATAGTCTTATGGATGAATTACGTTCCCAACTCAAAACCATGAACCGCCAGTTTGATTTCTACATGAAACATAAAACTGCCATGAAGAATAACCTGATTGGCCTCATTGACCAGACCTATCCCGGCGCCAACACCTATTTTGACAGCCCTGCCCGCGAGGACGGCAGCCAGAAATGGGTGGATTTCATTGACACTTACTGGCATGTGGATTGTGTCCGCAAGATGTCTCTGAACGCTTTCACAGACCACTATCAGAAGTGGTGCAGCCGCAGGAAGTACAACTTCAGTAAATTAAAAGCCGAAGAAATCTACGGAAAAGCAAAGGAACTCATTCCCGTACTTCCGAAGGACAGTTTTACCAAACGCATCATCAAACAGGCGATCGACCAATTAAACGCTGCGTCACAGACCATTGAACAGCTTCGCACCCTTATGAACGAAACCGCCTCCAAGCTGCCGGAATATCCAGTTGTCATGGCAATGAAGGGTGTAGGACCATCTCTGGGGCCTCAGCTTATGGCCGAGATCGGGGATGTCACACGTTTTACCCACAAAGGCGCTATCACGGCATTTGCCGGCGTAGATCCTGGCGTCAACGATTCTGGAGATTATTCCCAGAAAAGCGTACATGCTTCCAAACACGGTTCGCCAGTGCTGAGAAAAACCCTGTTTCAGATCATGGATGTACTGATCAAAACCAAACCAGATGATGCGGTATATCTGTTCATGGATAAAAAACGATCGGAAGGCAAGCCGTATTATGTCTATATGACTGCCGGAGCTAATAAATTTTTACGAATCTACTATGGCCGGGTGAAAGAATATCTTTCATCGCTTCCGGAATCCGAATAATTTCACAGCACTTTTCAGACCAGCGCAGGTGTGGTGGTCTTATTGTGATACCTATTTCTTCAACCCGTATAAAATTTTCAATGTTCATCAATTTAGCCTTGACTCTTTATTTGCAGGCTGTTTTTAAATGGTATATGAGAGTGATAAGTTATCCTTTGTTTTTTTCTTGCTGGAAATATTACAAGATGTTTCCTTCTGTGGAAATAGTGACCACTTGAAGAGGAATCTTTTTTTGACTGGTGGTAATTGCCTGGCGGACTGCATACTCCAGTCCTCCGCAGCAGGGAACTTCCATGCGGACAACTGTGATGCTGCGTATGGGATTCTGCTGAAAAATAGCGGTTAATTTTTCGGCGTAATGAACCTGATCCAGCTTGGGACATCCGACGAGAGTAATCCTTCCCTGAATAAAATCCTTATGGAAAGATGCATAGGCATAAGCAGTACAGTCTGCCGCGATCAGAAGATCTGCGTTCTGGTAATAAGGAGCGGTCAACGGCATCAGTTTCATCTGAACCGGCCATTGGCGCAGCTGGCTTTTGTGTTCTGTCTGCCGGCCGGGACTGGGAATGTGGGAAGGAGAGGAAAAGCTTTTGGCAGCCTGGGCTTTTTTTACGGCTTCTGCGTCATAGGCCGGAGCTTCCCGTTCTTCAAAGGAAATGGCCCCTGTGGGACAAGTAGGAAGGCAGTCGCCAAGACCATCGCAGTAATCTTCCCGGGTAAGATGCGCCTTGCCGTTAATCATTTGAATGGCCCCTTCATGGCAGGCACTGGCACAAGCTCCGCATCCATTACAAAGCGCAGTGTTGATTTTGATAATTTTTCTTATCATAAAATTCTCCTTTTGGATTAGTGCTTTTCATTTGATTCTGTTTGTAGTATAGTAGAAGAAAAAGAACAAATCTGTTGTTTTTACAACAAAAAGGAGAAGAATGAGAGAATATTTACCAGTGATTCGCAGATCCATTCTGTTTCGGGGCATTGAGGAAGAAGAGATTTTGGCAATGCTGAAATGTCTTCAGGTTCATGTGCGTTCCTTTGAAAAAAGAGATTTCCTTCACAGAAATGGAGAAAGCTTGTCGGAGATGGGCTTGGTGCTCTGCGGAAGTGTTCATCTGATCAAGGAGGATTACTGGGGAAAACGCACGATTCTGGAACGGATTCCTCAAGGACAGATTTTCGGAGAGGTATTCGCCTGTGTAGGGCAGCAGCCCTTGAATATCAGTATTGTGGCGGTGGAGCCGGTGAAGGTTTTATATCTGAATATCCAAAGAGTCACCAACAGTTGTACTTCGGCTTGTGATTTTCATGTACGTCTGATTCGGAATCTGATGCAGGCGCTGGCGGGACATGCTCTGTTTCTGAACCAGAAGATGGAATATATTTCCCAGAGAACGACCAGGGAGAAGCTTATGACCTATCTGTCCGACCAGGCGCTGCGGGCAGGAAATTCAAGATTTCAGATTCCTTTTAACAGACAGGAACTGGCAGATTATCTGGGGATTGAGAGAAGCGCCATGTCCAAAGAATTGTCAAAAATGAGACAGGATGGACTGATTGATTTTCAGAAGAATAATTTCTGGCTGAGACAATAGAAGTTTCTGACCAGATTGACACGACAAGATGAGAAAGATAGCAGGAGGAAAGTTATGATTGCACAGAGACTGGAAAAGTTCCGGAAGAAAATGAGAGAATATCAGATAGATGTCTATCTGATTCCAACGGCAGATTACCACGAATCCGAATACGTAGGGGATTATTTCAAATGCAGAGAATATTTGACAGGATTCACAGGATCGGCAGGGACAGCAGTGATCACGCAGGAAGATGCCTGTCTTTGGACAGACGGAAGATATTTTGTGCAGGCTGCCAGGCAGTTGGAGGGCAGTTCTATTCGTCTGATGAAAATGGGCGAGGAGGGTGTTCCCACGGTGACAGCGTATCTGGAAGAACATCTAAGAGCAGGCATGACCCTTGGATTTGATGGAAGAGTGATCAACGGACGAATGGGTGAGGAGTTGTCGAAGATCTTTACAGACCGGCAGGTGAAGATTGCCTATCAGCAGGATCTGGTGGGAGAGATCTGGGAGGAACGGCCAAGGCTTGTCAGCCGTCCGATCTGGGTTCTGGACGAGAAATATGCAGGGGAGAGTGCGCAGGACAAATTGTTCCGGCTGCGTGAAACCATGCGGGAGACAAAGGCGACTGTGCATCTGCTCACCACGCTGGATGATATTGTGTGGCTCTTGAACATTCGGGGAGATGACATTCCCTGCAATCCAGTGGTTCTCTCTTATTTGATCGTGACAATGGATGCCTGCCATCTGTTCATTCAAAGACAGGCTGTGGGAGAGTCTGTGAAGTCGTACCTGGAAGAATTGCAGGTGACTCTGCACCCTTATGAAGAAGTTTACAGTTTTGTGAAAAATTATAAGAATGAGACGATTTTGCTGGAAAAAGCCTGCGTCAACTATGCACTGTGCCAGGGGATTGATTCGTCCAACCAGGTGTTGGACCGGATGAACCCGGAGGCCATGGCAAAGGCAGTGAAAAATCCTGTGGAGATGGAGAATATTCGGCAGGCACACATCAAGGATGGGGTGGCGGTGACCCGTTTCATGTATTGGCTGAAGAAAAATATAGGAAAGATTTCCATAGATGAGTTAAGTGCGGCGGAAAAACTGGAGAGTCTGAGAAAGGAACAGGAAGGATATTTACAACCCAGTTTTGATACGATCTCTGCCTATGGACCCAATGCGGCTATGTGTCATTACCAGGCGACGAAGGAGTCTTACAGTGAGCTGAAACCAGAAGGGCTGTATCTGGTGGATTCCGGCGGGCAATATTATGAGGGAACGACTGATATCACCCGGACGATTGTCCTGGGAAAATTGACGGACCAGGAGAGAGAACATTTTACATTGGCGGCTATGGCAATGCTTCGCCTGGGCAATGCAAAATTTAAAGAAGGAACTTATGGATTGAGCCTGGACTATCTGGCGAGGGAACCTTTCTGGAAGAGAGGTCTGGATTTCAATCATGGAACAGGTCATGGCGTGGGATATCTGCTCAATGTCCATGAGCGGCCCACAGGTATTCACAGGCGTACTACTCCCTGGAATCTGGAAGGGGAGGTTCTTGTAGAAGGAATGCTGACTTCCGATGAGCCGGGCATCTATATCGAAGGAAGCCACGGAATTCGCACTGAGAATCTGATGTTCTGCAGGAAAGCTGAGAAGAATGAGTATGGACAGTTCATGGAGTTTGAATTTGTGACTTTTGTTCCCATCGATCTGGATGGCATCGATACCAATCTGATGCGTGCGGAAGATGTGGAATATCTGAATGACTACCACCGGGCGGTGTACGAGAAGATTTCCCCCTATCTGAGTCAGGAAGAGAAAGAGTGGCTTAAAGAGTATACCAGAGAGATTTCAAAGGGCTGATAACCGGGGGACAGTTATTGAATGGTACAAATGAGAAGATATGGATATTTTAAATGGGGTGCGGCACAATATGCCGCACCCCATAAAATGAATTTAATCTACCGTGGAATTTTTCAGCCATTCCTTTACGGTATCTTCTTTTTCATCGAGAATTCCCGCAATTTCCAGGAGTTCCATGCCACGGTCTGACAGGCGTATTGCCATCTCCTTTTTAGCACGTTGCGCGCCTTTTTTTCTAATTGTTCTAATGCGGTACACATATCTATTCCTCCTTTACTCTCCATTGCTTCTTCTATAAGCAATCTGCTGTTTGTCATAACTCCGATCATATCATAGTTTTGACATTCGGTAGTCTTGATGCAACTAGATGTAGCAAATTTATTAATTTGCTTCAAGATACTAAGGTCCAGTTAGGATCTTCCCAGCGATTATAAGTATAAGACCAAAGACGTTTCCACAATTTCCCTTCGTAGGTTTTATATTTATATCCCGTAATGTTTCCATAAGGCTGTATTTGTGAGGTATCTTTCATCGATGACGCAGTAGAAATAAAATTGTCTGCCATAACTGCTGTAGGGGTAAGCATTAGGGAAAGTAGGAGTAATGATAAAAAGGGCATTTTTTTCATGGCGCATCCTCCAATTTTTCATATATTTTCAAATTCAATAATTCTCCCTCTGGTTTTGCAATAGTGGTAATATAATGATGCTTTGGATCATACAAAGCATACCCAGAGTCTGTTTTGACAAAAAAATATTCAGAAGTTACCAGTTGACCAGAATCAACATCTTCCTGTGAAGGCTCGCTGTAAGGCTGTAGCACAACCAAGTAGGAGAGCAGAAAGAGCAGAATCAATGTAGGAACAATCAGAAAATCCCATTTTTTCTTGGAATTGAATGCTCCTGACAGGATCATTTGGAACCGTTGTTTGAGTTTTTCATCATCCTCGTATGCGACAAGACTGCAGCCGGAGGGAGAGGAATAGGTGCCTTTTCTTAAATTTTCCAGAATTCTGACAATACAGGATAAATAGACTTTCTGTTGCTTTTTATCTAAATTTCTGCAGACATACTTATCTGAATGCATTTCCAGAAGGTGCTCCATTTCTGCGGAAAGTTTTTTAAAAAAAGGATTCCACCAAAAAAAGATGCAAATGCATTCGGTAATGTATTTTACAATTAGGTGACCATATTTATAATGGGCACTTTCATGCATAAGGATTCCCAGTAATTCTTCTTTGGAAAAAGACATATCCGGTAGGAGAAGAATGGGGTGAATGTAATTTAAGACAGCAGGAGATTTAATGGAAGGATGGATAATAATTTTGGCGTTTCTCAATGGATTGTGAGGATTTATTTCACATAGAATTTCTTCTATCTGCGGGTTGTGACTGTCAGGCTGTCTGTTTAAAAATTGCTGGAAGCGATAATAAATACAAAGCCGCCGCAATGCGGTTATGCAGATTCCAATTCCCCAAATTCCAAGTAATATAAAACTGGGAGTAATGGAGATCACATCTGTCTGTAAAAAAGGCTCACGAAGAAATGTCTGGATTGGCGGCAGTATTTTACGGGAATTGATGATTCTGGTGAATGGCCATTCCACAGGAAGAAAAAGTCTTAAAATGCAAAAGACCACCAACAGAATCAATGGATATATGGAAAAATATTTTAGAAATGACATCCGTCTTCGTAAGACAGGAATCAGCGCTGCGAATAAACTTACCCAAAAAATGGAAATAAGTAAAGTAAAAATCGTAAATTCCATTTTAATCTTCCTCATATTGTCTCAAAAGAGAATGTAATGTATCAATGATTTCTTGTTTATCTGCATTTGCGTTTCCAAGCAAAGAGGTCAGCATGGAAAGACTGTCGTGGCTTTCATGCTGATAG
The DNA here is from genome assembly GCA_019112635.1 of Candidatus Blautia intestinigallinarum. Taxonomy (GTDB): domain Bacteria; phylum Bacillota; class Clostridia; order Lachnospirales; family Lachnospiraceae; genus Blautia_A; species Blautia_A intestinigallinarum. The sequence continues at coordinate 50,735 of DXIX01000006.1, forward strand.
TAACGTGTGAACTGCATGGCAGCATATTCATTGGAAGAGAGGGTCGGCCGAAAGAGTCTGCCATACGATTTGCCCAACTTTGTAATTGAGGAGACCTGGATAGCTCCCTTTTTTTCGAGAGTCTTCAATGTGTTTTGAATTGAAGAAACAGGCCAGCTGCGGTCAGGAATCCGGTTGGCGATTTCAGAAGCGCTTAATTCTTCTTCTGTATTCCAGAGAACTTTCATGGCTGCTTCTTCACGGGGAGATAAGTAGAAATATTTATTCATTTTATCTTGCATTGTGTTCACTCCTTATGCCTTGATTATATTATAATTTGAAACTATATGTCAATTACAAATAAAATTAATAATTATTTTATAATGATTTTAAAATTTAAAATCATTATTGACAAAGGAAATTCATATAGAGTATACTATTTTTATAAAAATAGGGTGAAGATAATAGGAGGTGAAAATAGGAACAAAAGGTTTTAGAAATAATGGTTGATTTTGGTACAAGAAATGGGGGAACATTATGAAAAAGATTTTAGCAATAGTTTTATCATTATCAATGATGAGTTTCAGTAGCGTTGTCTACGCTTCCAGCGACGCAGGTGGTATTGTGGAAGATAGTTATGATATTGAGACAATGCCAGAAGCTCCAACGTTAGTAGTATATGATTCTTGTAATATCAGTTATGAGGAAACACCGGGAGATAGTGGCTCTTTAAAAGAAGTTGAAGTTACGATTACTAACAATGGAGAAGAAGAGATTCAGGGATGGTCGTTAGTGTATCCGACTTCTTCGGTAATAGAGTCTTATTCAGATATTGAAGTAGTGATTGGCAGTGGTGGAATTCATTATCTGAGTTATTCTGCAGGCAATGAAGTGATAGAAATGATGGATTCGGTTACCTTTCATTTGACAATATCGTGTGATAACAGCTATGTAACACCAAATGAATTTCGCTTATATGGATGTAAAACGGCCTCTGATTCAGAGGATGTGAACACAGGGATAAGTTTATATTCGGATGATTTGGAGGATTTGGAAGAAGGTGGAGGAAGTGAAGCAGGTAGTGATGTTGAAGAAGTCTATGATGTGATCACGTATAATATGGATACACAGAAATATGTGTTTGACACTACGGAAGGATCAGAAATTCCCGATTATTCTAAAACGCATACAGAGTCACGAAATATCGGAAATAACAAAGCAAATGAAAAATCAGTTTCACCTTTTTCGATTATAGGTAACGATGGAAGAGTCAGAGAAACGAATGTTACATCCGATCCTTATATTCGCATTGCTGCTTTGACGATTACATGGCCAAATGGAAATCGAGCGTTTGGAACTGGTTTTATGGTATCAGAAAGGTATATGCTTACAGCAGCGCATTGTGTATATAGTCTAAAATATAATGCACCTGCGTATAGTATTCAAGCATATTTTGGAAGAAATGGGGCATCTTATCGTTATTCCTATTATGCTTCGGAGGTCACTTGGTGTGGAACCTATCCGTCAGGAAGAACCTGGCAGAATGACTGGGGCGTGATTAAGTTTGATGAAAATGTAGGTAATCGAACAGGATGGTTTGGTGTAGGTTATATGCCAAACAATGATTTATTATCACGTAAAGTGAGAGTGGCTGGTTACCCATTTGATCATGTGGTAAGAAATAGTAGTGCTCCGGATGGATATCTACGTTATATGTATAGAGCCAGCAACCCTGTGAGAACTGTAGGAAAAACATATTTAACTTATTATGCAGATACTTATGATGGACAAAGCGGTAGCCCGGTATATGGATTGAATGATGACTATGTATCAGGAATTCACCATTCTCATAATGCGGCAGGCACTTGTAATGTGGGAAGAAGAGTGAATTCTACAATTTTTAATTTTTGGATGCAACAGGGATACATACATTAGAGTTTGACGAAAATAAAAAGGGGAATGATAGTATGAAAAAGATTCTGGCAATGGTACTGTCGCTGGCTGTGCTAAGTTCCAGCACCTGGGTTTACGCAGCCAGTGATGGAGTGGTTGAGGATGTGGAGGAGGGAAGCGGGAGTGCCGCGGGGAGTGACGTGGAAGAGTGTTACGATGTGATCACGTACAACATGAAGACGCAGGAGTATGTATTGGAATCCACGGACCCGTCAGACATACCTGCATATCCGAAAAATCAGACGAAATCCCACAGTGCGGGAAATCAGGAAGCGGGAAGACTTTCCACTGACTCGTCCCAGGGGCAGTCTGCCGCGATTGCCCAGGCATCCCCGGTGGTGGGAACCCCGAAGCTGTCAGGGATCTCTGCGGCAGATCTTTCCAAAGTGACCCTTCGATGGAAAAAGGTGCCAAAGGCAGAGGGTTACTGCGTGTATCGGAAGAAAGCGGGAGACCGGTGGAGAAGGCTAAAGACACTTACAGGAAACAAAATCCTTACTTACACGGATGGAACAGTGAGTCCGGGAACACAGTACTTTTATACGGTACGAGCTTATAAGAACGTGAAAGGAAAGAAAGTACAGGGCGGCTATGACAAGAAAGGACTGGGAATTCTGACAGGGCTTGATACGCCGGAACTGGTGAGTGCGAGACATCATTATGAGCCCGGAAAAGTGAAAATTCAGTGGAAGCCGGTGAAAGGTGCAAAGCGTTACGCCATCTACAAAAAGATAGACGGCAGGTGGCAGAGAATGACGACGGTGTATTCTCCGAAGACGACGTTTTGCTATGACACGAAGGCGGATGATTCCGACCGGAATCTGTATACGGTGCGGGCTTATACCAATTATGGGAAGACTTATAAGTATAGCGGGTACGACAAAAAAGGAATTTACAGCGATGCATTCACTTACGGATATCTGGACATGACCATCGTGTCAATGGAGCTGGGAGATATTCTGGCGGAAGGTGAAGATGGGGTAATCCGTTTTTCGGAAAAAGATTTTCAGGGGAAAATCTCCGAGTTCCAAAAGGGAGACCGGATCCGGGTAAAATTCTATGGTTCTATTGCGGAAATCTATCCCGGAGAGATTGATCATGTAGTTTCTATTGTAAAGATTGGATAGACGGACAGGCCGCCGGGTATTCAGAGAGAATATCCGGCGGCCTTTATGGAGACAGATGTCAAGAAAAGAAAAAAGGTCAATCCATTTGGCGCTTTTTCAGCCATTCCTTTACGGTATCTTCTTTTTCATCGAGAATTCCCGCGATTTCCATGAGTTCCATGCCACGGTCTGACAGGCGTATTGCCATCTCTTTTTTAGCACGTTGCTCTCCCAAATGAATCCCTCTTGCTACTTTTTCACTCAACCGTTTTCTTGACGGAGAAGAAAATGGAGAAAAGCGTTGACAGGACATGCGGATCAAAATATAATCTATTTATATAAACTAATTATATAAATAGATTCTCAAACAAGGGGAAGAGTGCCGTCTCTGCAGGCGGTGGGTAACGAATTTGTATCAATGGCGAGCGAATCTTGAATAGGAGGGGATGTTGTGCCAAAGCAGAGAATCACAAAAGAGATGGTCGTAGATGCTGCCTTTGGGATTGCCAGAAGTGAGGGAATGGAGCAGGTGTTGGTGAAGAATATTGCAAAGAAAATCGGGTGTTCCGTGCAGCCGATCTATAGTTACTGTGAGAATATGGAAGGCCTTCGCCGGGAAGTGGTGGATAAGACCTGCGGTTTTATACAGGAATACGTGGCGGCTCACCTGGACTGCGGAGACCTGTTTCGAAGTACAGGAAGAGCTTACATTCAGCTGGCAAAAGAGGAGCCTCATTTGTTTCGGATCTTTATTCTGCACCGAAGAGAGGGCGTTTCCTCTCTGGAGGAGTTGTACCGGTCGGAGACAAATCCCCACATGGCCCAGGAGATTGCAAGACAGCTGAATATCTGTGAGAAGCAGGCGAGATGGCTGCATCTGCATATGCTGATTTACACCATTGGAATTGGCACGATTTTCTCCATGACCACTCCCGGGATCTCACCGGAGGAGATCTACCGGCAGCAGGAAGAGGCCTATGAGGCATTTTTGAAACAGATATTAGCAAATCCGTGTAAAGACACAGAAAGGGATTGCGGATGAAAAAAGGGATCATTCTTTACAAGTCTAAATATGGGGCGGCGCAGAAATATGCCCTGTGGCTGAAGGAGATGACAGGTTTTGACTGTGCAAAGACTGGAAAAGAGGCGGAGAAAATGGTGGACTCTTACGAGATTTTAGTCTTGTGCGGTGGAATCTATGCATCCGGCATCGCTGGGATATCTTTTCTGAGAAAAAACAAAGACAGACTGCAGGGAAAGAAGATGGCAGTCTTTTGTGTGGGCGCTTCCCCTTATGATGAGAGGACTTTGGAGGAGATAAAGGAACATAATCTGAAAAATGATCTGAAAGATATTCCTGTGTTTTACGGGAGAGGCGCATGGGACGAGAGGAAGATGTCACTTGTAGACCGTACTCTGTGCAGGATGCTGCAGAAATCTGTGGCTAAGAAAGATCCGGCCGATTACGAACCGTGGATGGAGGCGTTGATGTGCGCAGCGGGGCAGTGCTGTGACTGGACGGACCAGAGATACCTGGAACCTTTAATGGAATATCTGAAAATGAGATCTCCCTGATAGGAAAGAAAATCGGTCAGAAAGAAAAATCAGAAAAACAATTGACAAATTGTATTTTTTCAAATACAATTATAGACAAGTTTACCGAGAGTGAAATGCAGTGACAAGGAGGAGTACATAATTTCTGGATGCGCAGAGAGGAGACGGCAGGTGGAAGTCTCCGTGACAGAGTTATGGAAGGTAGCCTTCGAGCAGTGGACTGAACCGCACGGATGTGCGCAGTAGGCTTCAACGTTTTTTCCACGTTACAGGAAAGCAATATAGAATTCATGTATTGACAGAGTGCGGAGAGGAATCTTCGAAATTAGGTGGTACCGCGGTTTTCATCGCCCTAAGCTTTTTAAGCTTGGGGCGTTTTTATTTTTATATTTTCAGGTATCCCTATCACAAAAATGCATCACTGCGGGACTGGATATTGGGAAAGGGAGGTTATTGGCAATGAAACAGATTACAGGTAACAAATTGTTTGTGAAAGCTTTGAAAGAAGAAGGCGTGGAAGTTCTCTTTGGCTACCCGGGGGCGACCACTATTGATATCAGTGATGAGCTGGGAAAAGACGGAAGTATCGACATTATTCTTCCCCGCCATGAGCAGGCACTGGTTCATGAGGCAGATGCCTATGCCAGAACCACGGGAAAAGTGGGAGTCTGCCTGGTGACCAGCGGACCCGGAGCGACCAATGTGGTGACTGGCCTTGCCACTGCCAATTACGACAGTGTTCCCATCGTATGTTTCACCGGCCAGGTGGCCAGACACTTGATTGGCAATGACGCATTTCAGGAAGTGGATATTGTGGGAATTACCAGAAGTATCACAAAATATGGAATTACAGTGAGAAAAAGAGAAGATCTGGGGCGGATCATCAAAGAAGCTTTTTATATCGCCCGCACGGGAAGGCCGGGGCCGGTTCTGGTAGATCTTCCTAAGGATGTGATGAGTGAGCTGGGAAGTGCAGAGTATCCAAAGACTGTGAATATCCGTGGATACAAACCGAATACCAGTGTTCATATCGGACAGCTTAAGAAAGCGCTGAAAATGCTCCAGAAGGCGAAGCGGCCACTGTTTTTGGCAGGAGGCGGCCTGAGCATCGCACGGGCAAATGAGATTTTCACGGAAGTTGTGGAAAAGATGAAAGTGCCGGTGGTCACGACCGTCATGGGCAGGGGAGCCATTCCCACAGATCATCCGCTCTTTGTGGGGAATCTGGGCATGCACGGAGCTTACGGAGCCAATATGGCGGTGAGCAACTGTGACCTTTTGTTTTCCATCGGAACCCGTTTTAATGACCGTATTACGGGAAAACTCCATGAGTTTGCGCCGAAGGCTCAGATTGTGCATATTGATATCGATACCTCTTCCATTTCCAAGAATGTCCATGTGGATGTGCCGATTGTGGCAGATGCCAAAGAGGCGGTTACCAAGATGGCAGAGTATGCGCAGGAACTCAATACTCAAAAGTGGCTGTCACAGATTCAGGCGTGGAAGGAAGAGCATCCGCTGACCATGAAACGGGGTAAAATGATGAGTCCTCTGGATATCATTGAGGAGATTAACCGGCAGTTTGATGAGATGATTCTGGTTACAGACGTGGGGCAGCATCAGATGCTGGCGGCCCAGTATGTACAGATTAACCAGAAGAAGCATATGATTATGTCCGGCGGCCTGGGAACCATGGGCTATGGACTTCCGGGGGCAATCGGAGCGAAAATTGGCAATCCGGATTCCACCGTACTCACGATCTGCGGCGACGGCGGCGTGCAGATGAATATCCAGGAGATGGCTACAGCCGTTCTGGAGGAACTTCCGATTATCATCTGTATCTTTAACAATGAGTATCTTGGCATGGTACGTCAGTGGCAGAAATTATTCTATGGAAAACGGTATGCCATGACGAACCTGAAAGCGGGGGCACTCTCAAGACGTACAAACGGAGAGGAATATCCGGAGTATACGCCGGATTTCGTGAAGCTTGCCGAGAGCTACGGGGCAAAAGGATACCGGGTGACGAAGACAGAAGAGATCGCGCCGGCTTTTGAGGCGGCGAAGAAAAATACAAAAGTGCCGACCATCATTGAATTTATCATTGATCCGGAGGAAATGGTATATCCGATGATTCAGCCTGGCGGAACTTTGGAAGAAATGATTATGGACTGTTAGGAGGATACAGGTGATGGATAAAGGAATGAAAAAAAGATGGCTCTCTGTGTTTGTGGAAAATCAGGTGGGTGTGCTGGCAAAGATTTCCGGGTTATTTTCAGGAAAAGGCTATAATTTGGACAGTCTCACGGTGGGAACGACAGAAGATCCCACGGTCTCCAGAATGACCATTGCCACAGTCAGCGATGATGAGACTTTTGAACAGATCAAGAAACAGCTGAACCGTATGGTGGAAGTGATCAAGGTAATTGATTTTACAGATATTTTCGTCCGTATGAAGGAGATTCTCTATATTAAGGTCAAGCGCTGCACGGCGGCAGATAAGGTGGAACTGTTTCAGATTGCGGAGACCTTCAAGGCCAGAGTCATTGACTATGGCAAGGATAGTCTGCTTCTTGAGTTCGTTCAGACTGCCACGAAGAACGACGCGGTGATCAAACTGATCAAAGAGGAGTTTAAGACCATAGAAGTTGTCCGCGGAGGAAGCGTGGGGATTGAGTCTATCAGCATGATGGAACGCTGAGAATCTTGACTTGTGATAAATTCGGTATTAAGATAAAATTGTCTTACCATAAAATGGGGCCGTCCAAGGACGGCCCTGTCTCATTTTTGAAATAAATTCAAAGATTTGAAATTCTAATATAATTGACACAACTCTACAATCACTTCCACCATTTTTTCCATGGACTGAATGCAGACAAATTCAAAACGTCCGTGGCAATTGTGATCCCCGGTTCCCAGGTTGGGGCAGGGAAGCCCCATGAAAGAGAGACGCGCGCCATCGGTGCCGCCCCGGATGGGCTGGATTTTCGGTGTGACGCCCAATTTTTCATAGACCTTCAGAACATTTTCGATCAGATGCATATGAGGCTCAATCTTTTCTTTCATATTATAATATGAGTCCTGTATGGAAAGCTGAATCGTTCCTGGTCCATATTTGCTGTTCAAAGTATCTGCGGCTGTCTGCATGAGCTGTTTTCTCTGCTCAAACAATTCCCGGCTGTGATCCCGTATGATATATTCCAGGACAGCAGATTCCACACAGCCTTTCATATCGGTCAGATGGAAGAAACCTTCATATCCTTCTGTGCATTCCGGGCTTTGATCTTTGGGAAGCAGGGAGTGATATTCCATGGCAAGTGTGGAGGCATTTCGCATCTTTCCTTTGGCAGATCCGGGGTGGATAGACAGTCCCTGTACCTGCACAACGGCGGAAGCTGCGTTGAAATTCTCATATTCAATCTCTCCCAGCTCACCGCCATCCACAGTGTAAGCGAAGGCAGCAGGGATTCGGGAGAGATCGATGTGATCCACACCTCTTCCCACCTCTTCATCGGGTGTGAAACAGAGGGTAATGGGGCCGTGAGGGATTTTAGGATGCTGCAGCAGATATTCTGCGGCGGTCAAAATTTCGGCGATTCCAGCCTTATCATCGCCGCCCAGAAGGGTAGTTCCATCTGTGACAATCAAATCCTGCCCCTGGTATTGTCCCAGAACGGGGTAATCGGCAGGGCTTAGGAAAATCTTTTTTTCTGGATTCAGGAGAATATCCCCGCCGTCGTAGGAAGTCACGATCCGGGCCTTGACAGGAGCAGCGGGAGCGTCCGGGGAGACATCCATGTGAGCCAGAAAGGCAAGTCCTGACGAAGAATGCGCGGAGCCTGTGGCCGGAAGATGCCCATATACGTAACCGTTGCTGTCACGCTCCACCTGGGAGAGTCCCATCGCTTTCATTTCCTGAGCAAGCATGTCAGCGAAAGGAATCTGAGTGGGAGTGGACGGAAACTGTGGGGAAGAAGGGTCAGACTGGGTGTCGATGGATACATATTTTAGAAAACGCTCTTGTACCTTCATATTGATACCTCCATTATAATGTAGCTGGTTGAACAGGAAAACACACTGGACTGAGGGAAAAATTCTGTCTGGGTGCGGTTTTACAGGATGAATTTTTCGATGACTTCGGCTACTCCGCTGTGATCATTGTCTGCTTTTGTAATATAATTCCCATGTTTTTTGATATCATCCCCGGCGTTTGCCATGACGGCTCCCACAGCAGCTGCCTCCAGCATAGGGATATCGTTTTGTGCGTCTCCCACAGCGACTGTATTTTCAATGGGAATCTGAAGGTAGTCACATAGATGGCGGATGGCAATGCCTTTGGAGAGATTCAAGGCCGTGAATTCCAGATAGCAGTCGTCGGAGAAAAAGCTCTGCAATTTTCCTTCGATATAAGGAGCGATCTGTACCTGGAATTCTTCCAGGGTCTGATGATTTTCATAGTCTATGACGATGATCTTGTGAGGGTCACTGTCCAGCGCCTGGGTCACATCTTTGACAATCTGATAGGGAACCTTTGTGATGCTGGCATATCGTTTCAGACTTTCTGTCTCGTATTCACTCAGGATACTTTCGTCAGAGTAGGTCTGGACATGGAGATGAGCTTTGTAGGCCTGGTCAAAGACGGTACGCAGAAATTTTCTGGGAAAAGATTTGCTGTATATGATTTTCTGTTCCTGAAAATCATAGATGCAGGCACCGTTATAAGCGATGGCGTAACAGCCATCATAGGTCAGTCCCAGTGCTTTGGATTGGGCGATGGCACTGACCAGAGGGCGCCCTGTGGCAACGACAATTTTATGACCGGCATCCAGGGCTGCCTGGACGGCTTTCTGATTTTTTGCGGAAATATTTTTCTGGCTGTCCAGCAGAGTTCCATCCAGATCGGTGAATAGAATCTTCTTGGTTGCATTCATGAAAGTGCCTCCTTTGTATGTAGCGGAAGATAGAAATCTTCCTTAATATTTTAACTTTCTTTCATGTATCTTACATGAATCTGTATGGCTGGTCAAGGGAAGAAAAAGATTCGAAAATTCTGCCGGGATGACTTGAAAATAAAAAGGCAGACTGGTATTCTTATGGAAAAGGAGGGTATTCATGGACGGGAAACGCAGAAGAGAGAAGATTATAGAATTGATGAAGAACAGCCGCACGCCGTTGTCCGGGACGGCTCTTGCTGAAAAATTCGGAGTCAGCCGTCAGGTGATTGTGCAGGATATCGCTCTTCTCCGGGCAGCCGATTACTCCATTATCTCTACGAACCGGGGTTATCTCTGTGAAACTTTTTCGGATACAGTCCGGGTATTTTATGTGAATCATTCCAGAGAACAGATTCAGGAAGAGCTGAACATCATTGTGGACTATGGCGGGACGGCAGTGGATGTTTTTGTAAAACATGAGTCATATGGAGAACTCAGAGCAGATCTGAATGTGAGTAACCGAAGCCAGGTTCAGGATTTTGTGGAGGAACTCAGTGAGGGAAAATCCGGGCCTCTGCTGACTGTGACGGCAGGATATCATTATCACACAGTACGGGCACAAAGTGAGGAAATTCTGGATCGAATTGAAGAACAGCTTAAGAAACATCATTTTCTGGTGGAAGGAGCCGCTGCGAGATAGATTTCATCTATGGGGCAGCAGGCTCCTTTGTGATCTTACAGAATTTCGGTGAAACCGCAGCCTGGTTTTCAGGCTGGAATGTTACGAGAGCACCAGAAAAATCCTTGCGCTGAATGGGGACAGAGTCACCGGGAGAATATATTCTTCATCGGACATGGAAGCCGTCAGGGTTTTCTTTGACGGAACAGGAGTCTGCCCGCCGTAGATATCCCAGTCACTGTTCAGGAGTTCTTTGACTCTGGCTTTCCAGGAAAGTTTACAAGGGTGATCTTCCCAAGTCTGGTCAGAGAAATTAAAGGCTGCGATGATGGAACCTTTTTCCTTTCCCCTCTGGAAAATATAGACCGATTTCGAAGGGGCATGGATTTCCAGCCACTGGAAATACTGCGGATGGTATTCTTTGCTGTAGAGAGCTTCCTGGGTCTCATACAGGCGGTTTAACTCGCGGATATACTTGTGAAACGCATCGTGCAGAGGGTAGGTCAGGATATCCCAGTCCTGTTCCCTGCTCTCATCCCATTCCCGGAATTGGCCGATTTCATTTCCCATGAAATTCAGTTTTTTGCCTGGATGCATGTACATATAGGCAAAGAGAGCACGGCACTGAGGGAATTTCAATTCGTAATCTCCCCACATCTTCTGAATAATGGTTGCTTTTCCGTGGACAACTTCATCGTGGGAAAGGGGCAGCAGATACAGCTCATTGTAGAAATAATCCATGGAAAAAGAGAGCTTATAATAATGGGAAGGACGCTCAGACGGCGGCGTCTTGAAGTAGTTTAAGGTGTCATTCATCCATCCCAGATCCCATTTGTAGTCAAATCCCAGACCATTGTATTCCACTGGAGCGGTTACTTTCAAAAAGTTCGTGGAATCTTCAGCGATCAGCAAAGCGGTGGGATGGCGCCTATGCAGTTCCTGGTTCATATAGCGGATAAACTCCACGGCATTCCCATTGACCCCTCTGTTGGGATCGCCCTGCCAGTAGATAATGCGGCTGATGGCATCCATACGGATACCGTCAAAGTGAAATTCTTCCAGCCAGTATTCTGCGGCAGACTGAAGAAAAGAGCGCACTTCGCCCCGGGAATGCATAAAATTACAGGTTCCCCACTCACTGTGTCCCACCGCGTCGTTGGGATATTCATAGAGGGGCGTGCCGTCGAACATGGCTAAGCCATAATCATCCATGGCAAAATGGACGGGAACGAAATCCAGAATCACACCAATGTCTGCCTGATGGCATTTGTCTATGAGTTCTTTGAGCTGGGCTGCGGTTCCATAGCGGGAAGTGGGGCTGAAATATCCGGTTGTCTGGTATCCCCAGGAGACATCGGCCGGGTGCTCAGACAGAGGCAGAAATTCCACATAGTTATAGTGATTTTCTTTCAGATAGGCAATCAGTGGTTCTGCCAGTTCCGCATAGTTATACCAGCCGTTGGGATCTTCTGGATTGGTGTGCCAGGAGCCGGCATGCATTTCGTAGATATTCATGGGCTGCTCGTAGGTTTTTTGCCGGCGGTCCATCCAGACACGGTCATGGAATTTGTATTCGCTTAGATCGACCACAACGGAGGCGCTGTTCGGGCGAAGCTCCATCCCGAATCCATAGGGGTCGCAGTGATCTGTTACCCTGCCGCCTCCGTATATCTTATATTTGTAGAGCATTCCCGGTTTGGCATCCGGGACATAGAGCTGATAGACACCGTGATTTTCACAGTGTTCCATCCACTGTCCTTCCCATTGATTGAATTCTCCAATCAGAGAAATCTTTTCCGCTGAAGGCGCATAGACACGGAACCATACCCCGTTTTTGTCCGGATGTGCACCGAAATAATCGTAGGCATCGAAGACCTTTCCGATATAAAAATCACGTATATTCATAAAAAATCCTCCAATCTGTAATGACCACACCCCTGTGATATAAAAGGGTTTTTATTCTTTTATATCGCTTTTTTGGTCATTGAATGTATTAAGTATACTATAGGAAAAAGCCGGAGAAAAGGGAATTTTCAAGGTATTTTCAGAATTGGAAAAAATTTTCGAAAGATTTTAGAATTATGTAAGGATATTGAAATTGACAAATGAGTATAGGGAGAATACAATAAACATTAACATAAATATATGTTCAATAATACATCTAAGGGGGAAGAGAAGATGGTACAAAACACACCTGGAAGAAGCTTTTTGAAAGTAACAGGAATTTTATGCATTATTTATGGTGCTGTTTTATTGCTGAGCAGTGTAAGTTCGATTTTCGTCTATACACAGCTCACATCGGGCAAGCTGTCCGATGAGGTGATGGATCTCTATGAACAGATGAATATCACAGCTTCTTCACTGCTGATTTCTATTATCTTTGTAGTGGTTGCGGCTGTTGTGTTCCTTGCTGCCGGAATTCTCGGAGTGGCGAACTCACGGAAGGTCGAGAGGGCAGGCATCTGTATGATCATGGGAATTCTGATGATTGCCTATGTTGTGATCAACTTCGGTTACGGCGCGTTGACTTCCGGTGTGGCAGTTGGAAGTATCATTAGTACGGTGCTCATGCTGATTGTCCCGCTTCTGTATCTGTGGGGCGCGTTAAAGAATAAAGAAGTCAGCGATGGCAATGTGAGTGAATGAGCAGCCATAGGACGGTAAACAAAATCACAAGGACAGAAGATTTTAGCAGGGAGAAGATGGGCGGGGAGATCCTTCTTCTCCTTTTTTCAATTTTTTTGAAGATTCTTTGAAGAGTAAATCGTTTTTATTAGATGAGGAGAAGACTCGGGAGAGTCTTGAAAAATAAAAGCAAAGGAGAGCGTATGGAACCTTTAATTCGAGTTGTAGACATGTGTAAGATTTACAATCCGGGAGAGAACGAAGTTCGGGCTTTGGATCATGTGAATCTGGAGATCTTTCAGGGGGAATTTGTGGCGATTATCGGTCAGTCAGGCTCTGGAAAGTCAACTTTTATGAATATGCTTGGATGCCTGGATGTGCCTACATCGGGGAAATATTTCCTGAACGGGACAGACGTCTCGACCATGGCAGACAATGATCTGTCCGAGATCCGGAACCGGGAGATTGGTTTTATCTTCCAGGGCTTTAATCTGATTCCCAATCTGACGGCGGAAGAGAATGTGGAGCTGCCTTTGATTTACCGCGGAATTGACCGGAAAACGCGCAGGAAACTGGCCCTGGAATCTTTACATATGGTGGGACTTGATAAGAGGGTTTCTCACAAACCGAATGAGATGTCCGGAGGACAGCAGCAGCGTGTGGCGATTGCGAGGGCGATTGCGGCAAAACCTCCGGTGATACTTGCTGATGAACCGACAGGAAATCTGGATTCCGCTTCCAGTAAGGAAATTCTGGCTATTCTGAAAGATATGCATCGGAATGGGCGGACAATTATTTTAATTACACATGATAATGGAATTGCCGCTCAGGCCAAACGGGTGGTCCGTATCATGGATGGAAAGATAGAATCTGATGTGATAAATGAAAACTTCGAAGAGTAGGAGGAAGAGACTGTGAAAAAGGGGAAGAAAGGAATCAAGAAAACGACGAAAATTATGATCGTTGTGGCTGGTGCCGCAGTGGTGTGTATCGGCGCGATTGCCGTTTTCGGTGGAAGCAAAAATCAGGAGACAACACCTTCGGTGGATGTGGTGACTGTGAAGACGGGAGATGTCAGTCAGGAAGTGGACGCATCGGGAACGGTGGAGAGCAACGAGATCAAGACATATTTTTCTCCTGTTAACGCCAAAATCGACAAGATGGACTTTGAGACTGGTGACAGCGTGAAAAAGGGAGAGCAGCTCATCACTTATAATGTGGAGGATCTGGAGAAAGAAGAGAAGAAAGAAGACTTGAATCTGCGCTCCGGAGAGTTGAATTATGAAAATACGATGAATAAATCCAATAAAGCTGCGAATAAACAAGCTGCTGCTGCCGCCTCTGTGGATGAGCTGCAGGCCATGGTGGACAGCCAGGAAGCGTATGTGTATGATCTGAAGCAGCAGCTGGCAGAGGTTCAGATGCAGAGTCAGCTGGATGCTCAGGCTCAGGCGGAGCAGGCTCAGGCCGATGCCCAGGCCCAGGCTCAGGAGGCGGCAAAACAGGCTGCGGCCGCATACCAGGAGCAGATGGAGAAGTATAACCAGGAACTGGAAAAAGCACAGAAGGCATTTGATCAGGCAAAAGAGAAGGAACTTGCATGTCTGACTGCCAAGAAGAATGCACAGCTTGCATATGATCAGAATCAGGATCCGGCCAAGGAACAGCAGTTGTCGAATGCTCTGGTGAACGCAACTTATGACTATGAGGCAGCGAAAGTGGAGAAGGAGAATGCTCAGGACACACTTCAAGAAGTGAAGGCGAATGTGCCGTCTGCCTCAGACGGGACTTCCGGAATGGAGGATTTGAACGGAAGCACCGGAGACGTTTCTTCTGTGACTGTGGACACTTCAGATTTGGAACTTGCCATTGAGCAGGCATCCAGTGATCTGGCGGAGCTTCAGTCCGAGCTTGCCACGAAGGAAGCTGAGGCAGAGGCGGATACAGGATCTGTGACTGCTGAGGAAGAGGAACAGATGAAGATCACAAACAATCTGTCCGAGATGGATTCCAAGACAGCAAAAGAGCTGGTAAAAGAAGGAAAAGAAGGGATCAAAGCGCAGTTCAATGGTGTGGTGACAGACACCAAGGTGGTGGAAGGATCTTCGGCGGCACAGGGACAGGAGATGTTCACAGTTCAGAACCTGGATGATGTGAGTGTGAATGTCAGCGTCTCAAAATATGATTATGATAAATTGGAAAAAGGACAGAAAGCGGAAATTACGCTGGGCGATTATACATATCATGGAACGGTGGCGCGAATCAGCCGTGTGGCAACACCAAATGAAAAAGGAGCTGCCACCATCTCTGTGAGTGTGAACATTGATGATCCGGATGAGAATATCTTTATCGGTGTGGACGCAAAAGCAGTCATTCACGCCAAAGAGGCGAAAAATGTGCTGACGGTTCCTGTGGAAGTGGTAAATATCGGAAAAGACGGTTCCTTCTGTTATGTGGTGGAAGACGGAGTGATCACAAAGAAGAATGTGACTACAGGAATTTCATCCGATTCTTATGTGGAAATCAAGGATGGTCTGAAAAAGGGAGACCAGGTGCTCACAGATATCGGAGATCATGAAGAGGGAGATCAGGTGACACCGGTGGAAAAGGAAGAGAACGAGTAAGCAGATGAGGGAAGGAGTACCATGATGGGAAATTTTGCGGAATATGTGAAAATGGCCATTCATAATATATTGGCCAACAAAGGGCGTTCTTTCCTGACGATGCTGGGTATCATCATTGGTATTGCCTCGGTGATTGCGATTGTATCTCTGGGGCAGGGTACCACGAATCAGATGAACAGTGAGATCGACGATGTGGGAGCTGGGCAGGTGTACATCTACTGCAGCGAGGATGCCATGGAAGAGGAAGAGTGGATTACACCGGAGGATCTTGAGGATCTGAGAAATTTAGATGAGGTGGAAGGCGTCTCTGTGGCCTCCACATTGAGTGGAGAGACCGTTACGGGAAAGGGAGATTTCTCCCTGTATATGACAGCGGATACAGAAGACGCATGGATGGTCAGCAATGACTCGATGAAGCGAGGGAGCTATTTTACAGATGCAGATGTGGCAGAGGCCAGAAATGTCTGCGTGATTTCAGAGTCAGATGCCAAGAGGCTGTTCGGCACGGATGACGTGGTGGGGATGGATGTGGATGTATCCTGTTATGACATCACGAAGAGTTACCGGATTGTAGGAGTGACAGCTCAGAAAGAAAATGGAACTTTTGTGAGCTATACCTATGAAGGAATGCCCACCTATATCACAGTGCCTTATACTTCAACCATGGATATGGTGGAAGGGATGGATGAATTCAGCGGCGTGACTGTGATAGGAAACAAATCTCTGGATTCTCAGGTAGTGACGGACAAATCCCTTCATGTGCTGGAACAGAACCATCAGAGCGCCGGAGAGGATTATTTCCAGGTACAGAGCTTCCAGGATGTCATGAAAGTTCTGAACCAGATGATGGGTATGGTGACAGCGTTCATCTCATTTGTGGCTGGAATCTCTCTTCTGGTAGGAGGCATCGGTGTTATGAATATCATGCTGGTGTCTGTGACGGAGAGAACCAGAGAGATTGGTATCCGAAAGTCTCTGGGAGCCAAGACTTCCTCGATTATGATGCAGTTTTTGGCTGAGTCCGCAATTATAACCGCGATCGGAGGAATCATCGGAATTCTTCTGGGAATCGCGGCTGCCTTTGGAATCTGTTCGATCATCAGCCAGTCTCAGGACATGACGTTGTCTCCGGGAATCAGTCCGATGACGATTTTGATTGCCACAGCATTTTCCTGTGCGGTGGGTATTTTCTTTGGAATTTATCCGGCCAGAAAAGCTGCAAAATTAAGTCCAATAGAAGCATTGAGGAGAAATTAAAAAATTCTGAAAAAACAAACAAAAAATTGCTTGACATCTGAGCTGAAATGCCATATAATTAATTTCGTTGCGAGGGCAACAAACAATTGAATGTGCGTTTAGCTCAGCTGGATAGAGCGTTTGGCTACGGACCAAAAGGTCGGGGGTTCGAATCCTCTAACGCACGTAGAATATGCAAAGCACTCAGAGTAATCTGAGTGCTTTTTTTGATGCTCCCCGGCGGTGCATCTTTTGATTTAACAGGAAAGGTAAGTTCTTCTATTAATAAAATTGACTAATAATCAATTTTATATTGACTAATAATCAATCATAAGGATATAATGATATAAATTAGTGGTGAGGCAGATGTGCAGATATGAAATTTAGCAAGCTAAAGAAATAAAGGAGAAAAAGGAAATGAAACTGATGATAACGATCAGGCCGGTATGGAAAGGGAATTCTATTTCTTATGTGGATTAAGATTTTCTTTGTCTGCGTTTTGAAAAAGATCCTGCAATACCTTTTATCAGCCGTTTTGATGAAGCTTTTGGCGGGCTTTGTCCTTTTCCAAAGATGGAAAATTTGATTTTTGAGGATGAAAAGGGGGCTCTGAATTGTACGGAGAAAGAGGTTGTATCCTTTAATAGTGGAATCCCTTGTTTTGGTTATTTCCCCAATCGTGAAGCGGAAGGTAATTTGCATTGGAGTTACCGGGCTTTTCCCAGAATTTTGCCAGAGAATTACCGAAGCAGTCCTTATTATGACTTTCGCGCAGAACCTGGGGGAATAAACGGATCTGGGTTTTTTTCAATGTTGCTGCCGGCAGTGAAAGAAAAAATGGATGTTCATTTGCAGTGGGACATGAGTAAAATGCCTCAGGGAAGCAGGGGGATTTTTTCTTTTGGAGAAGGAGAGATCAAGAGAACTATGACGGTTATGGATCTGGGCTTTTCTTTGTTCACCGTAGGCCAGATTCATGCAGTGGAAAATGAGAGTTTCGGGGTATATTATTTATCGGAACCAGAATTTGAAATTCAAAAGATTGTTGAAAAATTAATTCCTATTTTTCAGTTTGAGAAGGAGTATTTCCATGATTTCAATGCTTATTTTAAGGTGTTTCTAAGAAGAGATCCTTTTCGAATCAGTAATGGTGGGTCTGCCTGCAGGTATGCATTTATTTCAGGATATAGTGCTTTCGGAGGTTTTGACTCGGACAAATGGTTTAATACGCTGATTCATGAGATGACTCATACTTGGCCTTATATGGATGACAGTAATGTAGGAGAAGGAACTTGGTTTACAGAAGGAGCTACAGAATATTATTGTACTTGGCTTCCATATATCGGTGGATTTTTGGATGAGGAGTTTACAGTCAAATGTCTGAATGAAAAAATCGGAAGGAGATATTATCAGAATCCATTTCGTGAGATGCCAAATATGGAAATACCCAGAATCCAATGGAAAGAGCGCGCTGCCCAGGAATGCCCTTATGGAAGGGGGTTTTTGTATCTTGCCAATACTGAGGCATGGCTTCGCAGAGAAGGAAAAGGGAGCATAGATGATTTAGTAAAGCAATTTGGATGGGAGAATCCCATGCATACAGAAGACTGGAAGCGGTTTCTCTTAGAACGGTTGGGGCAAGAGGCGGTGGTAGAATTCGAAGATATGGTCAACGGAAAACTGCTTGAGCCAGATCCCAATATTTTTGAAAATCGTTTTGACGTTGTGAAAGATGAAATTGAGTTAAATGGCAGAAAAACAGTTGCCTACCATTTTGAAATAAGGAATGAAAGGAGAGAACTATGATAAGAGAAAAACTGCCGATAAAAACGAAGATTGTCTTGGGGATATCAAATTGGGCGAATAATCTGCTGATACTTTTGAATACGTATTTTCTGTTATATTTTTATACAGATGTTGTGGGAATATCCGGAGGTACTGCAGCAATCATAATGCTGATTGCCAGAGTCTGGGATGCGGTGAACGATCCGATGATGGGAATCATTGTAGATAAGACCAAATCTAAGGAGGGAAAATGCAGATTTTGGTTAAAATATTTTTCCGTCCCAGCGGCGGTGGTGCTGTTTCTCAGTTATTTCTGTCCGGCAGTGTCGACTCCGGGGAAAATTGCCTGGGTATCTGTGACTTATATTCTTCAGGGAATGGCTTCTACAGTTTTGTCGGTATCCACAAATGCGCTGATTGCGCGAGTGACGGATAATCCTGATGAAAGAGTGTTGATTCAACAGATTTCGTCGATGGGAGATCTTGCTCTGTCGTTGACTATTCCATCGTTGACTTTACCTTTGGCAACCTTTTTTGCAGGCGAAAGCCAGAATATGATTCGGGGATTTGCAGGGGTTGTCGCAATTTACTCGGTGATCTATGGAGGACTTCGCCTGATTTCCTGGAAAGGGACAGAAGGTTATGAATCTGTGGAAGAAAAGAATGTGGAGCGTACAGATATTAAGAGACCAAGTAATTCCATTCCGGGATTGATCCGTGAGACGATCAGGAATCACTATGCGTTGCTTACAGCTGTCACTTATATTTTCTACTTGCTGATTTCTGCAATCATGGGAAGTACCATGGTCTATTATTTCAAATATAATCTGCAAAATACGGATCTTCTCAGTGTCTATTCAGTTATGGTTATGCTGGGAACATTAATTGGAATTCTGACGATGAAGCCCATGCATAAATTCTGGGGAAATGCCCGGTCATGTGCTTTCTGCGGCGGTGCCTGCGTAGTTGGATGTATTCTCCGGTGGATTACGATGGATCAAAATTTTGTGATTTTTTCAATCGTCATGTTAATTCTTGGATTTGGGAGTAGCATGATAGGGGCTTACTCTATTCAGTGTATTCTTGATTCTTGTACTTATGCACGCCTGAAAGATGGTGCGGATAATCAGGGAACAGTTATGGCAGTTTTTACATTTTCGCAGAAACTTGGACAGGCCTTAGGAGGTGTTGTTGCAGGATGGATGCTTGAATTGGTACCTTACGTGGCTAATGCTAAAACGCAGCAACAGTCGGTTTTAGATTTGTTTTTTGCAGAGAATATTATATTGCCAATGATTCTGGCATTTTGTCTTAGTATAGGTTTTTTATTTGTGTCACGATATGAGAAAAAACTGAGAGTGCTTATTAAAAAGAAAGAGGAAAGGGAGCAGGATACGGTGTCCTGTCAGAAAATATGAAAACAGAGACAGCAGAAAGAAAAAATATTGGGAATATGAAAGGAATAGCTGAAGAGGAGTTATCTTCCGGAAGAATCCGAATGAGAGCGGGAAACCGTCTGGTTTACCTGAGTGGTGCAGAAATGGATTTGAAGACGGCTCCTGTAATTAGGAAGAGTCTTTCTGCTTTTGCGCAGAACGGTCTGTATGGCTTTACCATTCAGGATCATAGATACAATCAAGCGGTGTGCTGGTGGATGAAGAAGACCAGGTATCTGCAATTGGATGAAAAAGAAATTGTAGTTACTACTGGTACAATATCTGCAGTCAATACTACGATAAAAGCGTTTACAAAAGCAGAAGATGGGGTAGTACTCCAGGCTCCGTCTTATTATCGCTTTGACCGGGTGATTCAAAATCATAATCGGAAAGTGGTGTATAATCCGATGACATATGTCAATGGAAATTATGGAATTGATTTTGAAAATCTCCAATTATGCTGTAAAGACCCAGCCAACAAAATACTCTTGATTTGTAATCCGCATAATCCTACAGGGCGTGTTTTTACTAAGCAAGAGCTACAAAAGATGATAGATATTGCCAGAGAAAACCAGATGATCATTTTCTGTGATGAGATTTTTGGTGAGATGGTATCGGACAAACAGTCATTTTGCTCGGCGCTCACAGTGGGGGAGGAAGGGATTATAGTTTCTACTTCACTAGGAAAGAGCTTTAATTTTACTGGAGTCAATCAGGCAAACTTACTAATACGTGATTTGGATTTACGGGAACGTTTTTTGGAGCAGCAGAAAAAAGACCATATGGGAAGTATCGATCCGTTTTTTTATAATGCGTTGTGCAGTGCGTATACAGAGGAAGGGTATCAGTGGATACAGGAGGTATGGAAGCTGGTTAAAAACAATGAACAGAGAATTCGGGAGTTTTGCGAGAAAAAAATGCCATTGATTAAGCCAGTGCCTTTGGAGGGAGGATTTATTCTCTGGCTGGATATGGGAAGTATGGGGATGGATGACGAAGCTTTGCAGGATTTTATGGAACAGGAGGCAAATGTAGTAGGAGATCCTGGTATTGAATATGGATCGCTGGGAAAAGGTTTTTACCGGATTCAGATTGCGGCTCCTGAGGAAAAAATTTGTAAAATGCTTGAGCAGATGGAGAAAGCATATATGAGAGGATGGGAAGGAAAATGATTTTAAATCATGTACGACTGGTCAGGGAATTGGCAGATGGGATGACTACAGAAGACGGATATGTGAGGGTAGACAAAGGGATAATCAGAGAAGTATCGGGAACAGCTTATAATTTGAAAAATAAGAATCATGAAAAAATCTTGGATTGTGAGGGAAAGACGCTTCTTCCGGGTCTGATTGATCTTCATACGCATATAACAGTTTTAAATCGGGTGGGGTTTGAATGTCTTCATTCAGATATGGAGCTTCTGATTACAGCTGCAAAACAAGCAACAAAATATCTTGATATGGGTTTTACAACTATTCGGGACTGTGAGAGTATTCACCGAGTGGCAAATGAAGTAAGACATATGGTTCAGATTGGGCTGATTAATGGTCCGGATTTGATTACTTGTGGAAGGGCAATTATGCCATCCGAGGGAGACGAGAATCAGATGATGGCGCAGCATGTCAGTTTTGCGGATACTACAGATGAAGTGAAAAAGGCTGTCAGACAGGAAATCGCTCAGGGGGCGGATTTTGTAAAAATTTTTGCGTCTGGGGCAGCTGCAGTGGATACGGGTATTCCACAGCAGAGTATTATGTTTCCGGAGGAGATTGAGACAGCAGTGGCGACTGCGGAAAGAAAGGGGTGCTATGTGGCCGCTCATTGTCATAGTGACGAAGCGATTCGAAACTGCATTCTCGCGGGAGTAAAGACGATTGAACATGCAACATTGATTTCAGAGGAAACTCTGGAATTGGCAGCTGAGAAGGATGCTTATTTAATTCCAACTTTAGCAGTCATGTATGTCTCGGATGGACCGTATAAGGATTACTGGGAACAGAGATTGGGACCTATGTTTCGTCATTGTACACAGAAAATGGCAAAAGCATACGAATTAGGATTATTCCTGGGATTTGGAACAGATTGTTCAGCAGGAGATTATTGCTATGAAAATGGAATGGAATTCCGATATAGAAAAGAAAATTGTGGCATGAAAGATCTGGACATTCTTCTGCAGTGCACAAGGAATAATGCAGTGATTGCGGGAATTCAGGATAAAGTAGGGACAATTAAGAAAGATCTGCTGGCAGATATGATATTAGTAGGTGGAAAGCCCGATCAGGATATTAGTAATTTGTATCATAGACCAGATCTGGTGATAAAAAAAGGAAAAATAATAAACAGAGGGTAAAAAGAACCGGATGTCAATCAGTGGAATCCAGTTCTTTTAAATATTTATAGATAGTAAATTTAGAAACATTTAATTGTTCGGCCAAATAGGGAACACTTCTTTGGAAACGGAAGTAATCCCATTTTTTTAAGAGCGCTACCAGAGAAAAACGATCTTGTTTTTTCATCTCAGGGATTGGAACGGCAATTTGGGAGAGTGCTTGGGTAAAGAGGTGTTCCAGAGGTTCTGATTCGGGTTTATCTTTGTCTGACATGGTATGAAACAGATCGCCGCTGCAGGCAGTAGCAGAGGTGAGTAATTGTTGCATCTGTTCCATGACGGTAATTTCATAGTTAATCCCAAGTGCATAGGTATAATCCGGACCAGAGAGAAAAAAAGTGGAGGATTTCACGGTTCTTCCATTTTTCAAATGAACCAGCTGGTTAATGATATCGTTGGTACCGATCATATGAATTTGACTTTTATCAACCAGAGAACCGTCAAGAATACCGCTGTGAGAACCAGCTTTCCGTCCGCTGACAGAGTTATTGTAGATGGCCACGTTTATCATCGTGCCATCGGAAAAATCATGAATGATGGTCTCACAGTTTTCGCCGAAGATTAATGCGATTCCCCGTGCCAGACGGTCCAAAAAAGCAAAAGCTTCTGATTTAGTCATAAATGTTACACCTCACTTGAATATACATTGTCATTTTAACATTGAGATGACAATTTATCAACCGAATTATTCTTTGGGATAGAAGTAAAAGGAAGATTTTAGAGTGGAAGAAAGGAGATAAAATTGTGCAGAATTATACGAAATTGATAGAAAAATATGAAAAAGAATTAATCCGGAATCGGAGATATTTGCACCAAAATCCAGAGCTGGGATTTGAGTTGGATAATACGGTTCGCTATGTGAAAGAAGAACTGACAGCTATAGGATGTGAACCTATAGAAGTGGGAAATCATGGAGTGACTGCGGTAATGGGCTCAAAAAAGGGAAAGTGTATTCTTTTGCGGGCGGATATGGATGCTCTCCCCATGAAAGAAGAGAGCAGGCTTCCTTTTGCGTGTATTTCAGATCTGGCAGCACATACTTGTGGTCATGATACGCACACGGCAATGCTTTTGACGGCGGCTAGGATTTTTAAAGAAATAGAGGATGACATTCCAGGACAAATAAAACTTTTATTTCAGCCGGCAGAAGAGATCGGATATGGTTGTCAGAATATGGTGGAAAACAAAATTTTAGAAAATCCCAAAGTTGATGTAGCTTTTGGCGTCCATATTTTGTCTTGCTTTCCTAAAGAAACAGTTCTTTATGGAACAGGAAGTCTTTCTACTGGGGCGGATTTGTTTGAAATTACAGTTTATGGCAGAGGCGGTCATGGTTCTGTTCCCCATACGACTATTGATCCGATTAATATTGCCTGCCATATTGTCCTAAATCTGCAGACCATCAACAGTCGGGAAGTAGATGCACAGGAAACGGTGGTATTGGATTTTGGCGCGATTAATGGGGGATCTGCAGGTAATGCAATTCCAGAGACTGTAACACTGAAAGGAAATATCCGCACTTTTCGCAATGACATCCGCAGCCAGGTAAAGAAGAGAATCACAGAGATTGCTGATCAGACTGCGGCTATGTTTGGGGGAAGGGCAGAAATTAGATATTCTTTGGAAATGGGAACGGTGGTTACAGACCCTGAAGTGACTGCTTTGTGTGGAAATGAAATTAAGAAGTATGTGGCTCCCGATAAATTGAATGATCATACATTGAAACTTCCCTTTAGTGAAGATTTTTCTTATATCAGTGATCGGGTTCCGTCTACGTTTTTCTTGATCGGAGCCTGTCCCGATGGGAGTGAGGTAATTATGCAACATAATCCAAGAGTGATTTTTGATGAGGATTCTATGAAAACAGGAGTATTGGTTTATGTGGCTGGAGCTATGGGATACCTGAGTGGGGATGAAACAGCTAAATAGGATAAATGCAGACTCGAAAGAGAGGGAATTACCGCTGGAAATGGAGTTCAGGGTACTCCCTCTCTTTAATTTTCTTTGAGTTTTGTTGAAATTCGACGAATTTTGTGTTAAATTAACAGTTATATGGTAAATTATGGAAATTATATGCTGTTATGAGGAGGGATTTCATGATACGCGAATATTCGGAACAAAATGTGTATGAAGCCCTGCAGGATCGCCTGAAATTGATTTTTGAGGAATTTGAGAATATTTATCTTTCGTTTTCAGGTGGAAAAGACAGCGGCGTTTTGCTCAATCTGGTTCTGGATTTTAAGAGAAAGTATTATCCGGACAGAAAAATCGGTGTGTTTCACCAGGATTTTGAGGCGCAGTATACGGTGACAACGGAGTATATTGAGCGCACATTCGAGAAGATCAAAGATGAGGTGGAGCCATACTGGGTCTGTCTTCCCATGGCGACGAGAACGGCTCTCAGCAGTTATGAGATGTACTGGTATCCTTGGGATGATAAGAAAAAGGACGCCTGGGTCAGAGAAATGCCGAAGAAGGACTATGTGATTAGTCTGGAGAATAATCCGATGACCACTTATCGATACCGGATGCATCAGGAAGATTTGGCGAAACAGTTCGGGCGTTGGTATCGTCTGTCCCACGGCAATAAAAAGACGGTATGTCTTCTGGGAATGAGGGCAGATGAGTCGCTGCAGAGGTACAGCGGATTTCTGAACAAGAAATATGGTTATCGCGGGGAGTGCTGGATCACCAGACAATTTAAAGATGTGTGGTGCGCATCTCCGATTTATGACTGGTCGACCAATGATATCTGGCATGCGAACTATCTATTTGACTATGATTACAATTATCTATATGAACTTTACTACAAAGCAGGCTTGAAGGTATCGCAGATGAGAGTAGCTTCTCCTTTCAATGATTATTCCAAAGACTCTTTGAATTTGTACCGGGTTATCGATCCGGAGATCTGGACGAAACTGGTGGGAAGAGTACAGGGAGCGAATTTTGCCTGTATTTACGGCAGGACAAAGGCGATGGGGTATCGGAATGTGACTTTGCCGGAGGGACATACCTGGAAATCTTATACGATGTTTTTGCTGGACACGCTGCCCGTCAGACTGCGGAATAATTATGTGAAAAAATTTAACACGTCCATTAAATTCTGGCATGAGACAGGAGGCGGACTGGATGAGGAAGCAATCCAGGAGCTCTTAGATCATGGATATCGTATCCGCAGAAACGGCGTCTCAAATTATACGAGAAACAAAAAATCGAAGATTGTTTTTGTGGGGAAAATTCCGGATGATACGGATGATATCAAGTCCACCAAGGATATTCCAAGCTGGAAGAGAATGTGTTACTGTATTTTGAAAAATGACCATATTTGCCGTTTTATGGGATTTGGACTGACCAGACAGCAGCAAAAGAGAATCGAGATTATCCGGCGTAAATATAAGAGTGTTGAGGAGATGGAATATGGTGTTTAAGAGTCCAGCATATCATGTTATCGCAGTTCCGGTGGAAAAGATCAAGCCCAATACATACAATCCAAATGCGGTGGCTCCGCCGGAGATGAAATTATTATATGAGAGTATCAAAGCAGACGGGTATACTATGCCGATTGTCTGTTATTATGCCAAGGCAGAGGATTTATATGTGATTGTCGACGGGTTTCACCGCTATCGCGTTATCAAGGAGCACCCTGATATTTATGAGAGAGAGAAAGGGATGCTTCCAGTCTCTGTGATTGACAAACCTCTGGACCAGCGGATGGCAAGTACGATCCGCCATAATCGTGCCAGAGGAAATCATGATGTGGATCTGATGAGCAATATTGTGAAGGAGCTGCATGAATTTGGCCGTTCTGACGCATGGATTTCCAAACATCTGGGAATGGATAAGGATGAGATTCTTCGTTTAAAACAGATCACAGGTCTGGCAGCTTTGTTTAAAGATGTGAAATTTGGAAAAGCCTGGATTCCGGTTGAGGAGGAAGAGGCAGATTCAGAGGAATAAAGAGTATAAAAATACCCCCACCCGGTTCGGTGGAGGTATTTCTTTTTCATAGATAGAGGTCGTTTTTGGGTGAAACTTAGAACAGTCCGCTGATCTTTCCGGTCTCGTCAACATCGATTCTCTCAGCTGCCGGTACTTTTGGAAGTCCAGGCATGGTCATGATCTCTCCTGTGAGAGCTACGATGAAGCCGGCACCTGCGGAAATCTTCAGGTTACGAACGGTTACTTCGAAGTCTGTCGGTGCTCCCAGTTTGGTCTGGTCATCGGTCAGACTGTACTGTGTCTTGGCAACACAGATCGGGCAGTTGCCATATCCGAGAGCTTCCAGTTCTTTTGCCTGTTTCTGTGCGTTGGCTGTCAGAACCACTCTCTTGCCGCCGTAGATTTTCTGAACGATCTGGTTCAGTTTGTCCTCAATGCTTCCTTCCAGCTCATAAGCATAGCTGAAGTCGTTCGGCTCTTCTACCAGCTTGATGACTTCCTCAGCCAGTTTGATTCCGCCTTCGCCGCCTTTTGCCCATACTTCAGACAGTGCAACGTTTACGCCCAGATCTTTACATTTGCTCTCTACCAGGTCAAGCTCTGCCTTGGTATCGGTTGGGAATGCGTTGATTGCAACTACACATGGCAGTTTGTATACATTCTTGATATTGCTTACGTGTTTCAGCAGGTTCGGAAGTCCTTTCTCCAGTGCCTCCAGGTTCTCGTTGTTCAGGTCTGCCTTCGGAACGCCGCCATTGTATTTCAGGGCACGTACGGTTGCCACGATGACAACTGCGCTTGGTTTCAGGCCTGCCATACGGCATTTGATATCCAGGAACTTCTCGGCTCCCAGGTCTGCCCCGAATCCTGCCTCAGTGATTGCGTAATCACCCAGTCTCATAGCCATCTTGGTAGCGATGACGGAGTTACATCCATGGGCGATGTTTGCGAATGGTCCGCCGTGTACGATTGCCGGAACATGCTCCAGAGTCTGTACCAGGTTTGGTTTCAGAGCGTCTTTCAGCAGCGCGCACATTGCGCCCTGTGCGTTCAGATCCCCTGCGGTAACCGGTTTCTGCTCGGAAGCTTTTCCATAGGTATATCCGATCACGATTCTTGACAGTCTTTCTTTCAGGTCTTTGATGTCGCTTGCCAGACACAGAACTGCCATGATCTCGGAAGCAACGGTGATGTCATAGCCGTCCTCACGAGGCATTCCGTTTGCCTTGCCGCCCAGTCCGTCTACTACGAAACGAAGCTGACGGTCATTCATATCCACACATCTTCTCCAGGTTACTTTTCTTGGGTCGATGTTCAGTTCATTTCCCTGATAAATATGGTTGTCGATCATTGCTGCCAG
>DXIX01000007.1 GCA_019112635.1 Candidatus Blautia intestinigallinarum
CGAAAACCTTTAAATTTGCCGCTTAATTCGTGATCCCGATATTTTGCTTCGAGTTGTTTTCCCTGACGAAGTATATCAACAACATTGTTGAGAAGCGAAAGATCCAGACCACGTTTTTTCATGAGTTTATAGCTTTTTTTATAAGCGGTAGTAAATTTTACTATATACACTTATTCTTCTAGAGCCTTCTGTAGTTCATCCATGCTGGTGTATCCCTTGACGTCAGGATCACGGGAAATACGTCGGGCTTCATTCATAGCGTCAAGCGTGTGCTGACTGTAGCGAGGCATTTCGACATTAAAAGGAAGCCCTCCTCTGAGAACGCATTGATGAAGGAACAGATTGACCGCACTGGACATATCTAAGCCAAGGTCATTAAATAAAGCTGTGGCCTGCTTCTTGATGTCCGCATCAATTCTAATTTGTGTAGGTGCTGTAGCCATATAATCACCGCCTTTCAATTATATTTTATACATTATGGTTTACAATGTCAATCGAAATAATGATTCTAAGTATAATCTGGTTTGAAATGGTGAAAAGTAAGCCGAGAATCCCGTTTGTAATCCAAGATTCTCCATTTGTAAATGAAAATCTTGTTTTGTAATCGAGATTCCCGGATTTTCATCCGCACGCCCGTATTTTGGTTATCAAAAACTTGCAGTTACTTTTTCATTTAACGGCCCTCTAAAAAATTTTAAAAAATTAGCACTCAATACTTGACACTGCTAACAATTGGTGTTATATTCTCAGTAGAACAAAAAGGAAAGTTCTAAATGAGTAGATGATAGATAGATTGGGAGGCGATTTGTATGAATATTAGTAAATTCACGCAGAAATCTCTTCAGGCAGTGCAGGATTTGGAGAAGACCGCCTATGAATTTGGAAATCAGGAGATAGAGCAGGAGCATCTGCTCTATAATCTTTTGCATCAGGAAGACAGCCTGATTTTAAAATTGATCGAGAAGATGGAGATCCAGAAGGAACATTTTCTCGGCACCGTGGAGAAAGCTCTGGAGGCCAGAACCAAGGTGTCCGGAGGACAGCTGTATATCGGCCAGGATCTGAATAAAGTGCTGGTCAGTGCGGAGGACGAGGCGAAGGCCATGGGGGATTCCTATGTGTCTGTGGAGCACTTGTTCCTGGCACTTTTGAGATATCCGAATGCAGGAATCAAGAAAATCTTCAAGGAATACGGAATTACCAGAGAGCGTTTCCTGCAGGCTTTAAGCACTGTGAGAGGAAATCAGCAGGTGACCACCGACAATCCGGAGGCCACTTATGACACGTTGAATAAGTACGGCGAGGATCTGGTGGAGAAGGCCAGAGAGCAGAAGCTGGATCCGGTGATCGGCAGAGATGCGGAGATCCGTAACGTGATTCGGATTCTGTCCCGTAAGACGAAGAATAACCCAGTGCTGATCGGCGAGCCTGGTGTAGGTAAGACGGCAGCCGTAGAGGGTCTGGCTCAGAGAATCGTCAGAGGCGATGTGCCGGAAGGGTTGAAGGATAAGAAGATTTTTGCCCTGGATATGGGTGCACTGGTGGCCGGCGCAAAATACAGAGGTGAATTCGAGGAACGTCTGAAGGCAGTTCTTGAGGAAGTCCGTAAGAGTGAAGGACAGATCATTCTGTTCATCGATGAGCTGCATCTGATTGTGGGAGCAGGAAAGACGGAAGGAGCTATGGATGCAGGCAACATGCTCAAACCTATGCTGGCCCGCGGTGAGCTTCACTGTATCGGCGCGACGACTCTGGACGAATATCGGAAATATATTGAGAAGGATGCGGCCCTGGAGCGTAGGTTCCAGCCTGTGATGGTGGATGAGCCTTCTGTGGAAGACACCATATCCATTCTCCGTGGATTAAAGGAGCGCTATGAGGTTTACCATGGCGTGAAGATCACAGACAGCGCCCTGGTGGCGGCTGCGACTTTGTCTCAGCGTTATATCACAGACCGTTTCCTGCCGGATAAGGCAATCGACCTGGTGGATGAAGCCTGTGCTCTGATTAAGACAGAGCTGGATTCTATGCCGACAGAGCTGGATGAGCAGAGAAGAAAGATCATGCAGCTGGAGATCGAGGAAGCAGCCCTGAAAAAAGAGACGGATAACCTGAGTAAGGATCGCCTTGAGAACCTTCAGAAAGAGCTGGCTGAGATGCGGGATCAGTTCAACACGCAGAAGGCACAGTGGGATAACGAGAAACATTCTGTGGAAAAACTCCAGAAACTGCGTGAGCAGATTGAAGATATGAATAAACAGATCCAGCAGGCTGAGCAGCACTATGACCTGGAGAAGATGGCTGAGCTGCAGTATGGCGAGCTGCCGAAACTTCAGAAAACTCTGGAGAATGAGGAACAGAAGATTAAGAATACAGATCTGAGTCTGGTTCATGAGAGTGTGACCGAGGATGAGATTGCCCGGATCATCTCCAGATGGACGGGAATTCCTGTGGCGAAATTGACCGAAGGAGAGAGAGAGAAGATTCTTGGCCTGGAAGATCAGCTGCATAAACGGGTGATCGGACAGGAGGATGGTGTGAAGAGAGTAACGGATGCGATCCTTCGTTCCAAAGCAGGAATCAAAGATCCCACAAAGCCGATCGGTTCGTTCCTGTTCCTGGGCCCCACCGGTGTCGGCAAGACAGAATTGGCTAAGACCTTGGCGGAAGCTTTGTTTGACGACGAGAATAACATGGTTCGAATCGATATGAGTGAATACATGGAGAAGTATTCTGTGTCCAGACTGATCGGAGCACCTCCGGGATATGTGGGATATGAGGAAGGCGGACAGCTGACAGAGGCAGTGCGCCGCAAACCTTACAGTGTAGTTCTCTTTGATGAGATTGAGAAAGCACATCCCGATGTGTTCAATGTGCTTTTACAGGTGCTGGATGATGGCCGTATCACCGATTCCCAGGGCAGAACGGTGGATTTTAAGAATACCATTCTGATTATGACATCCAATATTGGATCCACTTATCTGCTGGAAGGAATTGATGAGAAGGGTGAGATCAGTTCTGAGTGTGAGAATGCAGTCATGAATGATCTGCGTGCCCACTTCCGTCCGGAGTTTCTGAACCGTCTGGATGAGATTATTCTCTTCAAACCGTTGACAAAAGAGAACATTGGGCATATTGTAGATCTGATGGTAAATGACCTGAGCCACCGCCTGGCAGATCAGGAGCTTTCACTGGAACTGACACCGGAAGCAAAGGATTATGTGGTGGATCACGGTTACGATCCGGTCTATGGTGCCCGTCCTCTGAAGCGGTATCTGCAGAAAAATGTGGAGACGCTGGCAGCGAAATGCATTCTGGGAGGCGGCGTGCGTGCCGGAGACACCATCGTGCTGGACGTGCAGAACGGACAGTTCATCACAAAGATAAAGGAAGGTACGCGATGATCCCGAGAGATCCCATGATTCTGCTCAGTTATGTGAATACACAACTTCGAGATTATTATGAGTCCCTGGAGGCTTTATGTTCTTGCCGGGGAATTCGAAAAGACGATCTGATCCAGAAAATGGATCAGATCGACTACCATTACGATGCAGAACAAAATCAATTTATTTGAAAAAACCCTCCTGTTTTGATTGGGTAAGGTCAAACAGGAGGGTTTTTCCGTCACATAGAGAAGGTCAAAGCTATGTGACAGAACATGTGTGTATGAGATGTGTGCCATGCGACCTGATGGCACACACGGTATGCCGCAAAGGCATAGAAGGAATTATGCTATATCAATATAATTAGAAAATTTCACAGTTTAATTCTTTTAATTTGGCATCCAGCCATGGCTTGGACAGGCCTTTGCCGCTTTCAATGTCTGCTTTCTGCTGTGTCTCCATGTCGAATACGGCTTTTGCCTTTGCAGCCAGTTCTGCTGCCTCCTCCGGTTTGATTACCAGAAGACCGTCCTGATCACCCACAAGGATGTCGCCAGGGCAGATGACCTGTCCGCATACGGATACAGGTACATTGATTTCTCCAGGACCGTTCTTATACGGACCATTCGGGGTCACACCTTTTGCGTAAACGGGGAAGTTTTCAAAGGTGGAAATCTCATCGATGTCACGGATGCAGCCATCGATTACGAAGCCGTTTAATCCGGCTTTCATGGCTGTGTGGCTCATAATTTCTCCGCACAGAGCGCGGTGCATGCTTCCGCCGGCTGCGATAACCAGTACATCTCCTGGCTGTGCCAATTCCAGTGCTTTGTGGAACATCAGATTATCACCCTCAGGACAGTGCACGGTAAACGCGGTTCCCAGAAGGGGTGAGTGATTCATGGGTTTCAAACTGCTGTTGCAGCAGGCGATACGTCCCATACAGTCATCGATGTTAGCCACAGGGAGTCCGCGGAATCCTTCCAGCAGACTTTTGTCCGGACGATTGATTTTTGTGTAAATACGGCATCCTACGTTTGCCATTTTGATTACTCCTCTCTGTCTTTTATTGATTCAGCTCTTCCAAGGCTTTCTTGATGCGGTCCGCTGCTTCCATGAGATCTTCCATAGAGTTGGCGAAAGAGAATCTCATACAGTGCTCGCCGCCTTTTCCGTAAGAATCACCTGGTACACCGGATACTTTCGCGTGATCCAGCAGGTAATCACAGATCTCGAAGGAAGTCATGTTCGGGATATCGAATTTCACCCATGCATAGAAAGTTCCCTCTGGTTTTTCACAGGTCACACAGGGAATCTCATTTAACCGGTCGATGAAAGCATCACGGCGATCCTGGTAAGCCTGACGCATCTGTTCCATCTCTTCATGGCAGTCCAGAGCTACCATTCCGCCATCCTGGAGAAAACCGCTGGTGCAAGTCATCATATGCTGCCAGAGTTTCAGGATGTGTTTCAGAATTTCTTCATTAACACACAGATATCCGAGACGCCATCCGGTCATGGCTGCACATTTGGAGAAGCCATTGACTGTGATTACCTGATCAGCGATCTCGTCATAACTTGCCAGACTGATATGTTTGTTGCCGTCGAAGATCACTTTCTCATAGATTTCATCGGTGAGGATCAGGATATCCGGATGCTTTTTCAGATAAGATACCAAAGCCAAAGCCTCGTCTTCGTGGAGAATCTTACCTGTAGGATTGCAGGGATAGTTGATGATCACCAGACGGGTCTTTTCTGTGGTGGCGTTTTCCAGGAGCTCCTCGGTAATCTTATAATTGTTTTCATAGGAAAGTCCCAGAGAAACTGGAACACCATAGGAAGCAGAGATAATCGGCTCATAGGATACCCAGTTTGGCTCAGGGCAGAGAACCTCATCCCCTGGATTTAAGAGAGCACGTACAGCCGTATAGATGGCGATTTTTCCGCCAGGTGTCACCAGGATGTTGTCCTTGGTACATTTAATATGGTTTTCTTCTCTCAGTTTTTTTGCGATTTTTTCACGGAACTCCGGAATGCCAGGGCCTAAAGTATAGTGTGTATTGTGTTTATTGACCATTCCGTCATAGGCCGCGTCACAGATTTTCTTTGGAGTTGGGAAATCCGGATCTCCTCCGCTAAGCCCGATCACATTCTCGCCGTTCATTTTCATGATCTTGGCTTTTTCAATGTATTTGATGGATGCGGAAGGTTTTAGATTATCGATTGCATTGTTAAAAGTGATCATTCTAATCTCCTCCATACGTTTACTTTTGAGCACATTTTACCATAGCAAGATATCGTTGGAAAATGAATAATATTGTTGTATAATATAGAAGAAATGAATATTCAATGAGAGAAAAGGGGGAGTGTGTGTGAATTTTTCAGAAATAGAGACTTTTTTGATGATTGTGCAGACCAAAAATATCACGAAGACATCGGAAAACCTCTATCTGTCCCAGCCGACTGTGAGCCATCGTCTGAAATCCCTGGAAGATGAGCTGAATACGAAGCTGGTGGTGAGAAAGAAGGGACATAAGACCATTGAACTGACTCCCAAAGGAGAGGAATTTATCTCCATCGCCCAGAGATGGATGACTCTGTGGAAAGAGATGCAGATGCTGCAGAGCGGTCAGGAGAAGATTCTTCTCACCGTGGGCTGTATCGATACCTTACACACCACAGTGATGTATCCCTTTTATTTAAAATTGCTTCGGGAGCAGGAGAAGATCGATCTGAGTCTGAGGACGCATCAGTCTTCAGAATTGTATGGATTGTTGGAAAAACATGAGCTGGATATCGCTTTTGTCTATCATCATCTCCACTATAAGAATGTAATCGCCACGCCGGTGCTAAGGGAGAGGATGTATCTGATACAGAACAAAGAGTGTGCGATTCAAAAGAAGAGAATCCATACCGACGAGATGGATCCGAGGAAGGAACTATTTTTCAGCTGGGACACGAATTACCAGATCTGGCATGATCAGTACATCACCCAGTCACCGCATCCCCATCTGCAGGTGGATTCCTTTATGCTGATCAGTAACATTCTGGCCAGTGACAAAGACCTGTGGCTGATCGCACCCGCCAGCACGGTGAGGGAACTGTCCAGGTATCACGATCTGTATGTCAGCGAGATTGCCAATGAGACGCCGCCGCCGGACCGTTTTACTTATGAAATCCGTCATAGGTACACGGGGGCAATGCTTCACAGGGGAATACATCTGTTTGACACGATGCTTCAGGAATATCTGAGAGAAAACTATCGGGATATCTGGATTTCTCAACGTTCAGAGGAATAACAAGTAGCATATTTGCTAAAATTCGATAAGTGAATTTGGTAAATATGCTACTTTTTTATGACAAAAATAGAAAATATTTATATATTATAATTAAATAATTCATTTTTGCGCATTAAAGTTATGTGGTATGATAAGAGCATTCAAAAGAGCGAAAAAACAAACGATAAATTTTAAAAGTCAGAATTTAAGGAGGTGAAATCATGGAAGTGCAATTTCTTCCCTCTGGAGACATGGGAATTACCGTGGAATTTGGAAAAGAAATCAGTCTTGAGATCAACACGAAGGTCCGGATGCTTCACCATGATTTGAAAGAACATCCCATTGACGGAGTCATCGAGACCATTCCTACTTATTCAGCTCTGCTGGTGATCTACCGCCCAGATGTACTTTTGTTTGACGCTTTGGTAGAGATTTTGAGAGAACGCATTGAACATATGCAGGGCGGAGTTGAAAAAATGAAGACTTCTGTGACTGAGATTCCGGTTCTCTACGGAGGCAAATGGGGAATGGATCTTGCGGATTGTGCGAAGATGGAGCATATATCGGAAGAAGAGTTTATCAAGATTCATTCAGGCAGTGAGTATTATGTCTATATGTTGGGATTTGCCCCGGGACATCCCTATGCGGCCAGATTTGAGAATCCTTTCCATTTCAAACGGCGGGAATCCCCCAGACTGAAAGTACCGGGAAGTTCGATCGTGGCAGGAGAGAACCTCTCCAATATTTTGCCCTTTGACCAGCCCTGCGGATGGAATCTGATCGGGGCGACGCCGCTGAAAATGTGTGACTATTCGAAGAAAGATCCCTTCCTGCTCCATGCAGGCCAGTGGATTAAGTTTGTTCCCATCAATGAGACGGAATATTGGAAGATCAAGGAAGATGTGGAAAAGGGACAATATCAGTGCAGAACCTATGAGAAGGAGGAGTGAACATGGGAATACGGATAGAAGACGGTGGAATGTTCACTACTGTGCAGGATGAGGGCCGCTATGGCTATCAGCAGTTCGGAATGACCACTGCAGGTCCGATGGACCGGTATTCGTTTCATTTAGCAAATATTTTGGTCAGCAATTCCAAAGAGGAAGCTGCCTTGGAAATTTCTCTGATCGGGCCTAAGATCCGAGTGGAGAAGGACAACGTTGTAGCTGTCACGGGCGGAGATCTGGGCCCGCTCTTAAACGGAAAGCCAGCCCCAATGTATCAGGCTTTTTCGGTGAAAGAGGGAGACCTGCTTACTTTTTCCGGTATGAAAAACGGTTGCCGGAGTTATATTGCTTTCGCAGGCGGCCTGGATGTCCCCGTGGTGATGGGAAGCCGTGCGACTTTGGTGAGAAATGAGATCGGCGGTGTGGAAGGAAGAACCTTGAAAGCCGGGGATGTGATTGGCTTTCTGGATCCGAAAGAGAAGCTGCCGGGCATGAGCAGACGAAGAATTCCCCAGGAAGTTTTCCCGAAGAAAGAGATCGTCCTGCGGGTGGTGTTAGGTCCTCAAAAGGATGCGTTTACCAGCCAGGGAATCCGCCAGTTTTTCTGGCACAGTGCTCAGATCACAGCGGAGTTTGACCGGCAAGGATGCCGCCTGGAGTGTGATCCCATTGAACATGTGAAGGATGGAAATACCATCACCGATGGAATCATGTGTGGTTCCATTCAGGTTCCCAGCAATGGAAAACCGATCATCATGCTGGCAGATCACCAGACCACAGGTGGATATACAAAGATTGGAACGGTAATTTCCACGGATATTCGCAAGATTGCCCAGAGCCTTCCGGGCATGAAAGTCCGCTTTGTGGAAGTGTCCATGAAACTGGCGCAGCAGCTGTATATCCGTGAGCGTGAAAAAGAAGAAACTTGGAGAAAAAAGATAGAAGGAGAAGAGTCATGAAGATTGTAGTTTTGGATGGATACTGTTTGAATCCTGGAGATTTGAGCTGGGACGGACTGAATGCGCTGGGCGAGTGCACAGTCTATGACCGGACTTCCCTGACTGATGTGGAGGAAGTGATCCAGAGAATTGGTGATGCGGATGTGGTCTACACCAATAAGACCCCGATGCCCAAAGAGGTGTTCGAGCGCTGCCCCAATATTCGTTTTGTGGGAGTTCTGGCCACAGGGTATAACGTGGTGGATGTGAAAACGGCAAAAGAAAAAGGGATTCCTGTTGCCAATATTCCGACTTACGGAACCGCTTCTGTGGGACAGTTCGCCATTGCCCTTCTGTTGGAGATCTGCCATCATATCGGGCATCACAATGAGGCAGTTCATGAAGGAAAATGGGAGCATAATCCGGACTGGTGCTTCTGGGATTATCCGCTGATTGAGCTGGATGGAAAGACCATGGGAATCATCGGCTATGGACGCATCGGACAGGCGACAGGCCGTATTGCCCAGGCACTGGGAATGAAGATTCTGGCTTATGATTCTTATCATAATCCGGTGCTTGAGAATGAGAATTGCAGATATGCTGAGTTGGATGAAGTACTTGCCAATTCAGATGTGATAGCACTGCACTGCCCGCTGTTCCCGGAGACAGAAGGGATTGTCAACAAAGAAAACATTACGAAGATGAAAGACGGTGTGATCATTCTGAACAATTCCAGAGGTCCTCTGATCGTGGAGCAGGATCTCGCAGACGCTCTGAACAGTGGAAAAGTAGCGGCAGCAGGCCTGGATGTGGTATCCACAGAGCCGATTAAAGGAGATAATCCTCTTCTGAAGGCAAAGAACTGCATCATCACACCGCATATTTCCTGGGCACCAAAGGAATCCAGACAAAGACTGATGGACATTGCGGTAAATAATCTGAAGGCATATCTGGAAGGAAAACCTGTAAACGTAGTGAATTCATAAGAAGAGGGGTACAACTGATGTATAAGATTGATTTGAACAGTGACTTGGGAGAAGGATTCGGCGCCTATAAAATGGGAGCAGATGAGGAGATTATCCGCTATGTGACGGCTGCGAATGTTGCCTGTGGATGGCATGCAGGCGATCCTATGATCATGGACCGCACGGTGAAGATGGCAAAAGAAAATAATGTGGTGGTGGGTGCACATCCAAGCTATCCGGATCTGGTGGGATTTGGAAGGAGAAAGATGGTACTCTCTCCCATGGAGATCAAAAATGATATGAAATACCAGATTGGAGCATTGATGGCTTTCACCAAGAGTGAGGGTATGAAGCTTCATCATGTGGCTCCCCACGGGGCTCTTGGAAATCAGTGCCAGAACGACCGGGATGTGGCAAGAGCAATCTGTGAGGCAGTCTATGAGGTGGACCCGGAGTTGATTATTTATTACTGTGCAGGCGCTGTTCTGGGAGAGGAAGCAGAAAAGATCGGACTGCGCACCGCTTCGGAGATTTTTGTGGATCGCGCGTACATGGATGACCTCTCACTGGTTCCGAGAAAAATGGAAGGTTCCATGATTACGGACGAAGATGTGGCAATTACCAGATGTATCCGTATGATCAAAGAAGGTAAAGTTACCTCCATCAATGGCAAGGAACTGGATATCAAAGGAGATACTCTCTGTGTTCACGGAGATGGACCGAAAGCACTGAACTTTGTAAAGAGAATTCGTGAAGCCTTCGTAAAAGAAGGAATTGAGATTACCAGTTTCTAAAAAACGTGAAGAATTTCTTTGACGGGGAGAAACCAGAAAATAGAAGAGAAGTGGAGGTAACTTATGAAAGAAAAGAAAAAAGAAATGTCAATCGTCAAGAAGATGCTGATTGCTCTGGTCGGCGGACTGGTTGTCGGTATCGCCTGTCTGTTCCTAAGAGAGTATCTGGTGAATTCCGGAAATGAGGGCGTGTGGAATGTCATCAATATGTTACTCTTCCAGGATATCACTGCGGAAGATGGAGTGAATGCAGTAGGTATTCTTTATATTATCGGACAGATCTTCATGAGAGGCCTGCAGCTGGCAATTGTACCTTTGGTACTGTGCTCTTTGAGCCTTGCCATGTGCAGCATCTCGAATTCCACCAAGCTTGGAAGAATTGCCGCGAAGACTTTGATCGGATTTTTATGCTTCTATGTGTGCGGCGCATTTTTCTCAAACTTGATTGCATATGGTGTGAAATCCCTGGGAGCATTTAATGTGACTCTGCCCAGCAGTGAGGTGGCCGAGGCGTCTACCATCGATGCTTTCAATCCCCTGGCTACCATTGTGAATGCGGTTCCGTCCAACATCACGGAAGCGTTCAGTTCCAACAACAGTATCCTGGCTGTTGTGGTTGTGGCAATTATCATTGGTCTGTGCCTGAATGGCCTCGGTGAAAAAGGAGATCCTCTGAAGAAAGTGCTGGAGAGTGGAAGTGAAGTCATCCAGGTGTACCTGACATTTCTGATCAATAAGGTTGGTCCGGTTGCCATCTTCTGTCTGATTTCCAGAACCTTTGCCATCTACGGCATCGAGTATCTGGCGCCGGCGGCAGCTTACATGGTGTCTGCGATGGTGACTCTGTTTTTACTGGTAATTACCATCTATCCGATTGGTATCTGGCTGACTACGAGACTGAATCCTTTTAAATTCTTAAAGAAAATCGCGAAGGTGGGTATTCTTGGATTCTCCACCAACTCTTCCGCGGCTT
Organism: Candidatus Blautia intestinigallinarum; assembly: GCA_019112635.1. Classification (GTDB taxonomy): domain Bacteria; phylum Bacillota; class Clostridia; order Lachnospirales; family Lachnospiraceae; genus Blautia_A; species Blautia_A intestinigallinarum. Next base: position 11,279 of record DXIX01000007.1, read on the forward strand.
GTCTGCCTTTGAATACAAGAACCTGTATCGAGGAACTGGGCTGCAGTGAAGAGATCACAAGCTTTGTACTGCCTACCGGTATGACCATTAACATGAATGGTACCACGGTAATGCATATGTTCGCAGTGACCTTTATCGCGACAGCGGCAGGTATTGATGTGACTCCGGCTAACATGGTTGTCATGGCCTTCCTGTCCATCTGTGCGGCAGCCGGCACACCGGCAATCCCGATCGCAGGTACGACCATGATCTTCACCGTATTGTCCGGTATGGGATGGACCACGGAGGCATGTATGATTGGATACGCGCTGGTTGTGGCAATCAACCGTCCGGTTGAGATGATGCTGCTGCCTCTGAACGTGATCGGTGATGCTGCGACGAATGTCATTGTTAATGCGAAAGAGAAGGAATTGAACAAAGAGATTTACGACAGCTGATCACAAAACATATTGGGAAGAAATACATAGACATTGGAAGAAGAGCTGTGAGAACAGCTCTTCTTTTTCAAAAATAAGAAGAAAGGTATTGGGGCATTGTTATGGGATTTGATAAATTGATAGAGCTAATTTTTGCAGTCAACGAGACCGAGTTTTCTGAGTTCGAGTACGAGAATAAAGAAGAGAAAATCAGAATCCGAAAAGGAGAAAAAGAGAGTGCAGAGGCGATCCATGTGGTCAGCACTGAGGAGGCAAAATCTGCGCCGGAGACGCCGAAAATCTGTGTGGAAGACGGTTACCTGGTGAAATCTCCCATGGTGGGGATTTTCTATGGAATCGAAGGCATTGAGATGGGAAAACGTGTGGAAAAAGGACAGATTCTCGGAAACATTGAGGCGATGAAGCTGATGAACGAAATCAAATCAGAGCAGGATGGTGTGATTGAGGAGATTTTTGTAAAAGACGGGCAGGCAGTGGAATTCGGGCAGCCCATGTTCCTGATTAAGTGAGAGGAGGAATGGGAATGTTTCAAAAGATTCTGATCGCCAACAGAGGTGAGATTGCAGTGCGGATTATCCGTGCCTGCCGTGAGATGGAAATTCTGACGGTGGCTGTCTATTCCGAGCCGGACCGGAATTCTCTCCATGTGAAAATGGCAGATGAGTCGGTCTGCATCGGCAGTGCCGCTGCCGGAGACAGTTATCTGAATATGGACCGGATTTTAAATGCCGCCCTGATTACCCATGCACAGGCGATTCACCCGGGATTTGGATTTTTGTCGGAAAATGATGAGTTCGCCGAGAAGTGCAGAGCATTGGGGATTGTGTTCATCGGTCCGTCTGCGGAACTGATCCGGAATATGGGAAACAAATCTCAGGCGAAGGAGACCATGCGCCGTGCGGGCATCCCTGTGATTGAGGGGAGCAAAGACCCTCTGTTTGACGGAGAGGAGGCCCTGGAGCAGGCCAGAAAGATTGGTTTCCCGGTTATGATCAAAGCTGCTTTCGGAGGCGGGGGCAAGGGAATGAGGATTTCCTACAGCGAGGAGGAATTTTCAGCTCTGTTTGCCCTGGCTCAGCAGGAGGCAGTGCGTTCTTTCGGAGACTCCACCATGTATCTGGAGAAGTATATACAGGATCCAAGACATGTGGAAGTACAGATTGTGGGAGACAGTTTTCACAATGTGATCTGCCTTGGGGAACGTGACTGTTCGGTACAGAGAAGACATCAGAAGATGATCGAGGAGTCTCCCTGTACGGCTCTGACTGAGGAAGTGAGAACCCAGCTTTTACAGACAGCTATCCAGGCGGCAAAGGCAGTGGGCTACGAGAGCGTGGGAACGATAGAATTTCTCTATGACAAGTCCGGGCAGTTTTATTTTATGGAGATGAATACCAGAATTCAGGTGGAGCATCCGGTGACAGAATCTGTCACGGGCATGGATCTGATCCGGGAGCAGATCCGGGTGGCGTTTGGGCTGCCTCTGTCCAAGACACAGGAGGAGATCGAGTTTCATGGCCATTCCATCGAGTGCAGGATCAATGCGGAAGATCCGGCGAAGAACTTTGTGCCTTCTCCGGGCAGGATTTCCTATCTTCATGTGCCTGGAGGAAAAGGAATCCGGATTGATACGGCGATGGAGAGCGGAAGTGAGATTCTTCCATATTATGATTCCATGATTATCAAAGTGATTGTACACGAGGAGAACAGAAAGCTGGCAATCCGGAAGATGCAGTGTGCGCTCCGGGAGCTGGAGATTGAAGGTGTGGAGACCAACAAGGCATTTCTGGAGGAAATTTTAAAAGAGTCGGATTTCTGTGAGGGCAAGATTACCACAGGATATCTGGAAGAGCATTTTGAAATATAGAGAAATCACAGGAAAGACAAGAAGAGGGCCGTTTCAGCGGCCCTCCTCTTTTTCAAAATAGGAGAAATTTTATAGCATAGGGAATAATTCCCCATGTCTGCTTAATATTTAGAGAGATCACAGCACATCTCAGGATCCAGGATTTTTTCTTTGACAATTCCTGGTTTCTTTTTCAGAAGCATTTCGTACAGCTTTTTGTGTTCCTTATAGCGCTGGGCATTGGTCTTTTTGGTTACCCTTCCCACTTCTTCCAGATAAGAACGGTGGATGGATTCCACATTTTCCATGGCACTGCAGAGAAAGGAATTCTTCGATCCGCGGATGATTCCCATGTGAAAATCCCGGTCGTACCGGGCAAATTTCTCGTGATCCTCCCCGCAGGAGAGCATCCCTTCCAGTGCTTTTTTCAGCTCTTCCTCATCGTTTTTTGTGGCGTGGATGACAAACAGTTCAATGGCTTTAAATTCAATGGCCTGACGGAATTCAAAGAATTCCCGGAAAGCTTCTCCTGCGATCTGGTCTGCCGGGATCGTGTCGGAATCTTCTTCTCTCTCAGGACGGCAGACAAATGAGCCAACTCCGGGTTTCGTCGTAATCAGGCCCTGTCCTTTCAGCTTCTGCAATGCTGCTCGGACACTGATCCGGCTTACATGAAACATCTCACAGAGTTGATTTTCCGAGGGAAGCTTCTGACCTTCTACCCAGTCTCCTTCGCAGATTCGTACCAGGATCTGATTAAAAACTTCTTCGCTCAAAGGCAATCTGTTGTCGTTCATATAGGCCTCCTTTCAAAGAATGTGCGCCGCTAAAACGGCGCACAAGTTCTGTCTACAGCAAACCGCCGATTGCGGCAAATAAAGGTGCGAATACCAAAGAGATAATGGTCATCAATTTGATCAGAATGTTGATAGATGGACCGGAGGTATCTTTGAAGGGATCCCCCACCGTGTCACCCACAACACCGGCCTTGTGTACTTCGCTTCCTTTTCCGCCGTAGTTGCCGGCCTCGATATATTTTTTCGCATTGTCCCAGGCTCCTCCGGAGTTACTCAGGAAGATTGCCAGGAGGACACCGGTAACCAGAGCACCTGCCAGCATTCCGCCCAGTGCGGTTGGTCCAAGTACGATGCCCATGACGATGGGGGCGAGTACGGCGATGATGCCGGGACGGATCATCTCGCGCAGGGCTGCCTTTGTGGAGATATCCACGCAGGTGGTGTAATCCGGTTTCGCAGTCCCTTCCATGATTCCAGGAATGGTGCGGAACTGTCTGCGGACTTCCTCAATCATGGAGTATGCCGCTTTGGACACAGATTCCATGGTCCAGGAAGAGAACAGGAATGGAAGCATTCCTCCGATGAACATTCCGATGATGACGTCGGAATCCAGGATATCAATGCCGGTGAGACCTACTGTCTGTGCGTAGGATACGAACAGAGACAGAGCAGTCAAAGCGGCAGAGCCAATGGCGAATCCTTTTCCCATGGCTGCGGTGGTATTTCCCACAGAGTCCAGCTGGTCTGTGATGTTGCGGACACCCTCGTCCATGCCGGCCATCTCAGCGATACCGCCGGCGTTGTCAGCGATCGGTCCGTAGGCATCCACAGCAACGGTGATTCCTGTGGTGGAAAGCATACCAACGGCTGCCAGAGCGATTCCGTAGATTCCAAACGCAGAGTAGGAGACATAGATTCCCACTGCGATACACAGAATGGGAAGTGCGTTGGACTGCATGCCGACAGCGATGCCTGTGATGATGTTGGTGGCAGGTCCGGTCTGAGATTGCTCTGCGATACGTTTCACGTAAGGATAGCGGTCTGAGGTGTAGACTTCGGTCAGATAACCGATCAACAGACCGACAACCAGTCCGGCGATGATGGCAATGGCTGCTTTGAAATCGCCGAATACAGTATGGCTAAGCCACAAAGTGGCAGCGGTGACAAGAATAGAGGATACATAAGATCCCATCTTCAAAGCTTTGTGAGGATTGCTGTTCTCGTCACCCCGTACGAACAGACATCCGATGACAGAGGACAGAACACCGATGGCGGATAACACCAGCGGGAAGATAGCTCCCTCTGCCTGATATTCCATGATACCTAAGGTGACAGCAGATACGATGGCACCCACATAGGACTCGAACAAGTCAGCACCCATGCCGGCCACGTCGCCCACGTTATCGCCCACGTTGTCGGCAATTACGGCAGGATTTCTCGGGTCATCCTCCGGGATGCCGCTCTCTACTTTGCCGACCAGGTCAGCGCCCACGTCAGCCGCCTTGGTGTAGATACCGCCGCCCACACGGGCGAACAGTGCGATGGAAGACGCTCCCAGGCTGAAACCGGACAGAACGTTGGGATCTCCGGTGAAATAGTAGACCAGAGTACAACCCAGAAGTCCAAGTCCCACAACACACATACCCATGACAGCGCCTCCGCGGAATGCGATGGCCAGTGCGGAGACCATACCTTTTTGCTCTGCGGCGCGTGCGGTCCGCACGTTGGCTTTTGTGGCCACGTTCATGCCGCAGTACCCGGCCAGAACTGAAGCGGCGGAGCCACAGACAAAACAAAAGGCGGTCACCCAGTTGCCAAGGCCGAATCCGATTGCCAGAAACAGCACAACGACAAAGACGACCAGTACGCGGTATTCCGCGAACAGAAATGCTTTGGCACCCTGGTGAATGGCAGCAGAGATTTCTTTCATTCTCTCAGTGCCAGGTTCTGCTTTTCCCACAAAGCAGGAGAGAATGTAGGCGAATACCAGACCTACAACTCCCATTGCGATGGCGAAATAAATCCCCATTTCTTCTTACCTCCTCCAATTAAAATATACGTTTGGGTATTCCTATGTAAACCCCAATACATATGGTAATACCTGTAATACAGGTATTATATATCCGGACAACAGGGAGTGTCAATAGATATCTTTTTATTTTTTTCGGAATTTGCAAGAGCGGACATCTATTTATTTAGCTGACTAAATAAAAATCAGGCGGATTATGGGTGAGTTATACAAATCTTACTTGTAAAATAAGTGTGAAATATACAAAAAACCGGTTGCTAACCGGGAGAAAAAAGCGTATATTTAGTTAGCCGACTAAATAAAAGCGAGGTGACAAAGGTGAAGGATCAGGAAGACACACAGATTCAGAAATTACTCATGAGGGTGTCCCATGCGTATTTTGTGAGTCTGTATCATCAGTTGGACGAGATCGAAGTCCATCCCGGGCAGGTTCCTCTTCTCATTCTTCTGAACCGGGAGAGAGAACTCAGCCAGAAGGAAATTGCCGGGAAGTTATGCATAAGTGCCCCGACGGTGGCGACGAGTATCCGGAGGATGGAAAAGGGGCAGATGGTGGACAGACGCCAGGATGAAAAAGATCAGAGAGTCAGCCGTATTTTTCTCACAGAGAAGGGGAAAGCATGTACGGCACAGGTTCAGAAGATCTTTGCTGAGAATGAAAAAAAGTTGATTCAGGGATTCAGCGAGGCAGAATTATGTCTGTTTCAGAGATTCTGTGAACAGCTGGAAGAGAATATAAAAACGTTGGAAAGGGGAACAAAGAAATGATCAAAATGTTGAAGTATCTGAAGAAATCAGCAGGTTACCTGTTCTTGATTGTCCTGCTTTTGTTTCTTCAGGCTTACTGCGATCTCTCGCTGCCGGATTACACTTCCAAGATTGTGAATGTGGGAATTCAGCAGCAGGGAATCGAAGATGGAGTCCCAGAGAAAATCCGGGTATCCTCCATGGAACAGCTCTCCTTATTTATGGATGAGAAGGATTCGGAGGAAGTGATGGATGCCTACAGACAAAAAGGAGATAGCCTGGTGCTTCAGGATATCTCCGAAGATGAGCGGGAGAAGCTGAATCAGATTCTGGGTGCCCCCATGCTTCTGGTTCAGCAGCTGTCCAAAGACAATGAACAGACGCAGGCCATCAAAGAGCAGATGAATCTTCCAGCGGATGCCGATCTTCTGGAGGTGATTGCACAGATTCCACAAGAAAGCCGGCAGAAAATGTTCCAGAATATTGAGGAGCAGATTGCAAAGATGCCTCAGTCTACGGTGACTCAGACTGCGGTCACTTATGTGCGCAGTGAGTATGAGGCGATGGGAGAGAATGTGGATCAGATTCAGATTCACTATATTCTGCGCTCCGGTCTTGAGATGGTGGCGATGGCTTTTGTCATCATGCTTGCCTCGGTTTCTGTGACATTTCTCTCCGCACGGGTTGCGGCGGCTTTGGGCCATGACTTGAGAAATGCGGTGTACCGTAAGGTGGTGGGCTTTTCAGGAGCGGAGTACAACAAATTTTCCACCGCTTCTCTGATTACCAGGAGTACCAATGATGTGCAGCAGATCCAGCTGATGACAGCCATGATTTTCAGGATTGCCCTGTATGCACCGATCCTTGGCATCGGAGGTGTATTGAAAGTGCTGAGCACAGACGCTTCCATGTCCTGGATTATCGCGCTGGCCGTTGTGCTGATCCTGCTTGTGATCGGCCTGCTTTTCGCCATTGCCATGCCAAGATTCACCAAGCTGCAGTATCTCATTGACCGCCTGAATCTGGTGACCAGAGAGACTTTGACAGGAATCTCTGTCATACGAGCTTTCAGCCGGGAGAAATTTGAGGAAGAGCGCTTTGAGGAGGCCAACCGCAGACTGACCCGCACCAACCTGTTTGTAAACCGTTGTATGACCTTCATGATGCCGACGATGATGCTGATTATGAACGGAATCTCCGTACTGATCATCTTCTTCGGAGCCAAAGGCGTGGATGCAGGTACTATACAGGTGGGAAATATGATGGCGTTCATTCAGTACGCTATGCAGATTATCATGTCTTTCCTGATGATCTGTATGATGTCTATTATGCTGCCGAGAGCCGATGTGGCTGCCAAGCGAATCAATGAAGTTCTGGAGACGGAGGGAACGGTGCTGGATCCAAAAGAGGCGAAACATCCGGATCAGAATGTGCAGGGACTTGTGGAGTTTGACCATGTGTCTTTCTCCTATCCGGGATCCACAGAAAAAATTCTGCGGGATATCACATTCACGGCTGAGAAAGGCCAGACAGTGGCTTTTATTGGAAGTACAGGAAGCGGAAAGAGTTCTCTGGTCAATCTGATTCCCCGTTTCTATGATGTGACGGAAGGTGCAGTCCGGGTAGACGGGGTCGATGTCAGACAGATGACACAGAAAGAACTGAGATCAAAATTGGGTTATGTGCCGCAGAAAGGAGTGCTGTTCTCCGGAACCATCGCTTCCAACATCCGGTATGGATGTCCTGAGGCTCCCATGGAGGAAGTGGAGAAGGCGGCGAAGATTGCCCAGGCCACAGAATTCATTGAGGAGAAGGCACATACCTATGAGTCGCCCATTGCCCAGGGAGGAACCAATGTCTCCGGCGGACAGAAACAGAGACTTTCCATCGCCAGAGCGATTGCCAAGAAGCCAGAGATCTTTATCTTTGACGACAGCTTCTCAGCACTGGATTACAAGACGGATGTGGTACTGCGCCGGGAGCTGAAAAAGGCGACCAAGGACGCGACAACTCTGATCGTAGCCCAGCGAATCAGCACGATTCTCCATGCGGATAAGATCATTGTCTTAGATCTTGGAAAAATCGTGGGAATGGGAACTCATCAGGAACTGTTAAAATCCTGTGATGTATATCGACAGATTGCTATGTCACAGTTGTCAGAGGAGGAATTGGCCAATGAGTGAGAATCGTAGAATGCATGGCCCGGGTATGCGGGGGATGAATAGCGCGGAACGGGCCAGAGACTTCAAAAGCGCTGTCGCGAAGCTGGTGCGTTATCTGAAACGTTACAAGTACCGCTTTTTCATTATGTTCGTCTTTGCGATCTGCAGTACTGTTTTCAATATTATAGGGCCTAAGATCCTGGGAAATGCCACCACGGAACTGTTTTCCGGGCTGATGGCCAAGATCCAGGGAGTCGGAGGAATCGATTTTGAAAAGATTACCATGATACTTCTGCAGACTATGGGGCTGTATCTGATCAGCGCGATCTTTTCCTTTATCCAGGGCTTTCTGATGACGGGAATCTCCAATGATGTGACCTACTCCATGCGTAAGGAGATTTCGACGAAGATCAACCGTCTTCCCATGAAGTATTTTGAGAGCCGTACAAATGGAGAAATTCTCTCCCGTGTGACGAATGATATTGATACCCTTCAGACGAGCCTGAATCAGAGCGTGACTCAGCTGATCACCTCTATCACCACTCTTGTGGGTGTCTTCATCATGATGATCAGCATCAATGTGTGGATGACTCTCATCGCCCTTTTGATTCTTCCGGTGTCTGGCTTTATCATCGGAAAAGTAATGAAAAGATCCCAGAAATATTTCCAGGCACAGCAGGAGTATCTGGGACGGGTCAACGGACAGATTGAGGAGACTTACGGCGGACATGATGTGGTGAAAGTCTTCAATCAGGAGGAAGCTGTCCTGGAAACTTTTGAACAGGATAACCGGATTTTGTATGATTCTGCGTGGAAATCACAGTTTTTCTCCGGAATGATGATGCCGATTATGCAGTTTGTGGGAAATTTGGGTTATGTGATGGTTGCCCTGGTGGGCGGTATCTTTGCCATCCGGGGAGCCATTGAAGTGGGAGAGATTCAGTCTTTCTTCCAATATATCCGTAACTTTACGCAGCCCATCCAGCAGATTGCTCAGGTTACCAACATGCTTCAGTCCTCAGCGGCAGCTGCTGAGAGAGTCTTTGAATTCCTGGAAGAGGAGGAAGAGGATCAGACTGTGGAACATCCCACAGATATCACAAATCTGACTGGAAATGTGGAGTTTGACCATGTGAAATTTGGTTACAATCCGGAAAATATCATCATTCATGATTTCTCCGCACATGTGAAAGATGGGCAGAAAGTGGCCATCGTAGGTCCCACCGGCGCCGGAAAGACCACCATGGTCAAGTTGCTGATGCGTTTCTATGATGTGAATGAGGGAGCCATCAAAGTGGACGGACACGATGTGCGCAGCTTCAACCGCAGCCAGCTGAGGGAGATGTTCGGCATGGTGCTCCAGGATACCTGGCTGTTCTCGGGAACAATTATGGAGAATATCCGTTATGGACGTCTGGACGCCACGGATGAGGAAGTCAAGGCAGCCGCGAAGGCAGCCCACATTCATAATTATATTATGACTCAGCCGGACGGCTATCAGACGATGCTGGACGAAGAGACCAGCAATATTTCCCAGGGACAGAAACAGCTTCTGACCATCGCCAGGGCGATTCTGGCGGACAATAAAATTCTGATTCTGGATGAGGCCACGTCTTCTGTGGATACCAGAACGGAGATGCAGATTCAAAAAGCCATGGATAACCTGATGAAGGGAAGAACCAGTTTTGTCATCGCGCACCGTCTGTCCACGATCAAAGACGCGGATCTGATTCTGGTGATGAAGGACGGAGATATCATTGAGCAGGGCAGCCATGAGGAATTGCTCAGACAGAATGGATTCTATGCTCAGCTCTATAACAGCCAGTTTGAAAAGTTGGAAGCAGTGTAAATATGGATTGACGGGATTTGGGGAAAAAGATACAATAGGAGAGTAAAAAGTGTAACGCGGATAAAAGGAGAAGCCTATGAAGAAAGCGCGCAGATATGGAATATTTCTGGCTGCTCTGGCTGCGTGGGGAATCCTGGCAGGGTGTACTTCCGGCGAGGAGACATCGGCAGAACCGGAAAATCCGGTTTCTGAGACAGCTGTCTCTCCCACCGAGACTCCGACTTTGACTCCAAGTCCCTCCCCTTCGCCAACGCCCACAGAGTCTTTGACCGAAGATCAGGTGGAATATGAGACGGAGGATGAGAAGATGATCCTGTATCTCCCGGACAGAAGCTGGGAGAATGTCTCAGACCAGGACGGGATCCGGCTGTTTGAGTCGGAAGATGTGGGAAACATTACCATTCTCCATGGCACCCGGGAGGAACTGCCGGACTTTACCATACCGGACAGTGAGAGAGCCGTGACGAAATTCTATAAAGACAATGGTGTCTCAGGAAAGGATTTTCAGATCCTGGAATATGTGAATAACTCCATAGGTGATGTGGGAATTTACCGCTATACCGTGAAGTTTCAGGAAGATTCCGGTTTTGAATATATTTACAGCGCCAATTACGTGGTTGTGGTGGATGATGAGATCTACAGTATCTCCGGGACTGTGCGCAGGGATGATCAGAATCTGCTGGAGAGAGTGAGAAGCTCTGTGGAGAGTCTCCAGATCTGTCAGACGGATGCCATGGCAAGGGAAGAGAACGGAGATTCGGCTGAAGAGATGCTGGATGAGGGCAACGAGGAAGACGGAGGCACCAGTGAGGATTACTCCCAGAATCCCCAGTTCGTCCAGGAAGAACAAGGAGGAGACAGCTGATGGAAGCGTATGGAGAGTTTGCCAGGGTCTATGATCTGTTTATGAGTGATGTGGATTACGATTCGTGGAGTGAATATATTATCCGTCTTCTCCGGGAGGACGGGATCAAGGATGGCCTGGTTCTGGAGCTTGGATGCGGGACAGGAAGCCTCACCACACGTCTGGCGAAAGCCGGGTATGATATGATCGGTGTGGATAATTCTCCGGCCATGCTTCAGGAGGCGATGGAGAAGAAAGAAGAGCAGTCTTTGGATATTCTCTATCTGATGCAGGATATGCGTGAATTTGAGCTCTACGGAACAGTTAAAGCTGTGGTCAGTATCTGTGATTCCATGAACTATATCACGGAGGAAGAAGATCTGCTGGAAGTGTTCCGGCTGGTGAATAATTATCTGGACCCGGGCGGATTGTTTTTGTTTGATCTGAATACCATCTATAAATATGAAAAACTGCTGGGAGACAGCACCATTGCCGAGAATCGCCCGGAGGGCAGTTTTATCTGGGATAATGAATATGATCCAGAAAGCCGGATCAACGTCTATGAGCTGGCTCTGTTTATTCCAAGAGAAGATGGACTTTATGAGAAATATGAGGAAGAGCATTATCAGAGGGCTTATACACTGGAAAAGATTCAGAGCCTTTTGAGACAGGCGGGAATGGAATATGTGACGGCCTATGATGCTTTTACCGAAGAACCGCCCAGAGAGGGCAGTGAGAGGATTTATATCCTGGCCAGAGAGAGCGGTAAGGCAGAAAATTGTAAGGAAGGGGAGAACTGACGATGTCAGATTATATTGTGCGGGGAATCGCGGCAGACGGACAGATCCGTGCATTTGCAGCGGTGACAACTCAGACTGTAGAGACAGCCAGAGAGGATCACAATACCAGCCCGGTGGCAACAGCGGCTCTGGGAAGACTTTTGACGGCTGCAGGCATGATGGGGGCGATGATGAAGGGGGAGAAGGATGTGCTCACTCTTCAGATCAAGGCGGACGGCCCTCTTGGCGGAATCACGGTGACCGCGGATTCCCAGGGAAATGTAAAAGGTTATGTGGGAAATCCCCAGGTTCTGCTTCACGCCAATGCCAAGGGCAAGCTGGATGTGGCAAAAGCTGTGGGCCAGGGATTTCTCAATGTGATCAAGGATATGGGGCTGAAGGAACCTTATTCCGGCCAGACTATGCTGCAGACTGGAGAGATCGCGGAGGATCTGACTTATTATTTTGCTACCAGTGAGCAGGTGCCGTCCTCGGTGGGCTTGGGTGTTTTGATGGAACGTGACAATACGGTGAGACAGGCCGGGGGATTTATCGTACAGCTTATGCCCTTCGCGCAGGAGGAGACCATTGCGAAACTGGAAGCAAATCTGTCAAAGATCACTTCTGTGACGGCTCTTCTGGATCAGGGAGATGGGCCGGAAGACCTGCTGAGAAGGCTTCTGGGAAATTTGGATCTGGAGATCACAGACCATTTGCCGGTTCGCTTTCACTGCAGCTGCAGCAAGGAGCGGGTGGAGAAAGCCCTGATCAGCATCGGGAGCAAAGAACTTCAGGAGATGATCGATGAGGGAAAGCCTGTGGAATTGAACTGTCATTTCTGCAATACCAATTATTCGTTCACTGTGGAAGAGCTCAAAAAGATTCTGCAAAAGTGCAGATAGGAAGAGGTGTGTTATGAGACAAGGATTTGTGAAAGTGGCTGCGGCCACACCGGATATCCAGGTAGCGGATTGTATTCACAATGCGGATGAGATTATCCGTCTGATCCGGAAGATGGAGAAAGAGGGAGCCAAGATTATGGTATTCCCAGAACTTTGTATCACCGGCTATACCTGTGGTGATCTGTTTGGACAGGAGCTTTTGATACGGTCTGCCAGTGAGCAGCTGATCCGCATCGTGCAGGAGACTTCTGATGTGGATGCACTTGTCTTTGTGGGACTTCCTTTTGAGCACTGCGGAAAACTCTATAATGTGGCTGCGGCCTGCTGCCACGGCGAGATTCTGGGGCTGGTGCCGAAGATGAATCTTCCCACCTACGGAGAGTTTTACGAGAGGCGGAATTTTACCCCCGGACAGGAGAGACTGGATCTGGTGGTGTTCAACGGGGAAGATGTACCCTTTGGAAGTGAGCTGCTGTTCACCTGCACCCATATGCCGAAGCTTGTGGTGGCGGCGGAACTGTGCGAGGACCTCTGGGTGGCCAGCCCGCCGAGTGTCCGTCATGCCATGTCAGGAGCCAACCTGATTGTGAACCTGTCGGCCAGCAGCGAGGCTGTGGGAAAAGACTCTTACCGCAGAAACCTGGTGACCGGGCAGTCTGCCCGCCTGGTCTGCGGTTATATCTATGCCAATGCAGGAGAGGGGGAGTCCACACAGGATCTGGTGTTTGGAGGTCAGAATCTGATTGCGGAGAACGGCACCCTTCTGGCTTCCAGCAGGAAATTTGAAAATGAGATTATTTACGCGGACATCGATCTGGAGAGAATCTGTCACGAGAGAAGGAGGATGACCACGTTTACCTGTGATATCGGTGATTATCAGCCGATTCCTTTCTGTCTGTCCCTGGAGGAGACAAAACTGACCAGAAAGTTCCCCAGGAATCCCTTCGTTCCGCAGAACGAGTCAGACCGGGATGAGCGCTGTGACGAGATTCTGAATATTCAGGCCATGGGGCTGAAAAAAAGGCTGGCACATGTCCACGGAGACCGGGCTGTGGTGGGAATCTCAGGAGGACTGGATTCCACGCTGGCCCTTCTGGTGACGGCGAGGGCCTTCGATATGCTGAAGATCCCCCGGGAGAATATTCTGGCAGTGACCATGCCTTGCTTTGGCACGACGGACCGGACATACAACAATGCCTGTGAATTGACGAGAAGACTGGGAGCGACTCTGCGGGAAGTGGATATCAAGGAGGCGGTTCACGTTCATTTCCGGGATATCGGTCAGGATGTGAATGTGCACGATGTGACGTATGAGAACTCCCAGGCCAGAGAGCGTACCCAGGTGCTGATGGATCTGGCTAACCAGTGCGGCGGCCTGGTGGTGGGAACCGGGGATCTGTCGGAGCTGGCACTGGGATGGGCTACCTATAATGGAGACCACATGTCCATGTACGGGGTGAATGCTTCCGTTCCCAAGACGCTGGTGCGTCATCTGGTGAGCTATTATGCCAGAACCTGTGAGGACGAGAGACTTTCCCAGATTCTTCAGGACGTGCTGGACACCCCTGTCAGCCCGGAACTTCTGCCGCCTGAGGACGGAGATATCTCCCAGAAGACAGAAGACCTGGTGGGACCTTACGAGCTTCATGACTTTTTCCTGTATTATATGCTTCGGGCAGGATATTCTCCGAAGAAGATCTTCCGGATTGCCTGTCTGACTTTTGAAGGTATTTATGACCGGGAAGTGATTCTGCAGTGGCTGAAGAAATTCTGCTGGAGATTTTTCAGCCAGCAGTTTAAGCGCTCCTGTCTGCCGGACGGACCAAAAGTGGGCAGCGTGGCGGTATCTCCCAGGGGAGATCTCCGGATGCCCAGTGACGCCTGTGCCAGACTGTGGATCCAGGAGCTGGAAGAAATTCAATAGAACGGCGAGAAAGCGGAGCGATTTTAAAGCTCCGCTTTTTTTAGTGCCGCGCCAATGGCGTCCAGAAGCATCATGGAAGTATATTTATTCTCCTCAGAATACTGAATGTGATCCAGAGACTGGCTGTCATATATCTGAGAGGCCAAGGATTCCAGAGCCGGTTCCATGAGGGGAAACATTGCCGTGGTGCTCTCGCTCAGGTTGACAAGCTCGATGGCCTTGATCCGGTCGGCGTCCACGGTGACCTGCACGTCAAAAGTATTGTCATTTAACGAGATGGAGGTGGTGTAGACCCCCGGCTGGTATTTGGACTCGGCAGCTTTGGAAGTCTCAGCTTTCTGTCCGGGTCCGAACATCAGGAGCAAAACTCCGCCCAATACGAGGGCGAGAACGATGAAGATGGCGGTATAGACCACTTCTTTCATATGTAAGACTACGATTTTTGTTTTAGCGCTCATGCGTACACCCCCTGGTTTACTTGTGGCGACCAGCGGATGGGATCCTTCGGTCACACTTTCTATATTTTATTTCAGCGGCAGAGAAAATATGATATAATCACGGTGTAATTTAGCTGGAATTGAGAAAGAGAACAACGGGAGAAGACTATGGCATTGCAGTTGATTCTGGGAAGTTCCGGATCCGGAAAATCCCATTTTATTTACAAAAAAATAATCGAAGAGTCCATGGAAAATCCATTTCGGCAGTATGTGGTTCTGGTCCCGGAACAATTTACCATGCAGACGCAGAGACGCCTGGTACAGATGCATCCAGGCGGAGGAATTTTGAATGTGGACGTCTTAAGCTTTGAACGTCTGGCGTACCGGGTTTTTCAGGAGGTGGGGGGCAACAATCTTCCCATTCTGGAGGAGACGGGAAAGAGCTTGGTGATTCAGAAAGTGGTGCAGAAGAAAAAGGAGAAGCTGGGATACCTGGAAAATCAGCTGAAGAAGACAGGCTGTATTCAGGAGATGAAATCTCTGATCAGTGAGTTCATGCAGTATGATGTGAAGCCTGGACAGCTGGAGAAGCTTGCAGAAGACTTTGGGGAACAGTCCTTGCTTGGCTGCAAACTGCGGGACATCCAGGAGGTTTACCAGGGATTTGAGGAATATCTGCAGGAGCGCTTTCTCACGGCAGAGGAAGTCCTGGATGTGCTGTGCAGAAGAATTTTCCGCTCAGAAAAATTAAAGGGCTGTGTATTCGTGCTGGATGGATATACCGGTTTTACTCCGGTGCAGCTTCGGTTGATCCGGGAACTTCTGATTCTCGCGGAAAAGATGTACGTTACAGTGACCATGGACCCGGCGTCTGTGAAGAAGGCCAGCGGCAGATACCAGTTATTTTCCATGAGTGCTGTGATGAGACAGAAACTGTTCAAGGCAGCAGAGGAAGCCCAGGTACCGGTGGAGCCGGAAGTCTGGGTGGATGCCGGGGAACAGGCACGTTTTGGCGGAAATCCGGAGTTAAGATTCCTGGAACGGCATCTGTTCCGCTATTACCGGTCTTCGTATGAGACAAAACCCAAGGCGGTGTTCTTAAGAGCATGCAAAAATCCCTTGACAGAAGTGGAGGATACAGCCAGGAAGATCAAGCGTCTGATCCGGGAGAAGGGATACCGATACGGAGAGATTGCTGTGGTCACCGGTGATCTTCCCACCTACGCAAGCTATGTGAGATGGATATTTCAAAGATCAGACATACCGTATTTTATTGATGAGAAACATACAATTTTGATGAATCCTTTCGTGGAATTTTTGAGAGCGGCCATGGAAGTGATGACAGAACGGTTTTCCTATGAGAGCTGTTTCCGGTATCTGCGCTGCTCCATGTCGTCACTGACACTTTCCCAGATTGATGAGATGGACAACTATGTGACAGCCCTGGGAATCCAGGGGTATGTCCACTGGAAGGAAAAATGGGTGCGCCTTTACCGGGGACTGGACGAGAAGAAAATTATGGATCTGAATCAGTCCAGGGAAATTTTTCTGGAAGAACTTGCTCCGATGATCGAAGGATTCCGGGGCCGGGGCAAGACTGTGCGGGAGCGCAGTGAAGCTCTGTATACTTTTGCGGTAAAAAATGAGGTGCAGAGGAAGCTGAAGATACAGGAGATGAAATTCGCCTCCCAGGGACAGAAAGCAATGGAGAGAGAGTACGCGCAGATCTATGGGATCGTGATTAATCTTCTGGACAAGATGGTGGAGATCCTGGGAGAGGAAAAAGTGAGTGCCAGGGAATACCAGCAGCTTTTTGAGGCGGGACTGGCGGAGGCGCGAATCGGCGTGATTCCGCCCTCCACAGACCAGGTTCTGGTGGGGGACATGGAGAGAACCAGGCTCAGTGAGATCCGGGCCTTGTTTTTTCTGGGAATGAACGAGGGAAGTATTCCCAAGAATCCCAACCGGGGCGGACTGCTCTCGGAGGCGGACAGAGAGGCTTTTCAAAAAGAAGAGATTGAGCTTGCGCCGGATTCCAGGGAACTGCTCGGTCAGGCCAGATTCTATCTGTATCTGAATCTGACAAAACCGCAGGATTTCCTCTTTCTGTCCTATAGTCAGGCAAATGCCAGGGGAGAGTCCCTGGCACCGTCTTACCTGGTATCCATGATACAGAAATTGTTTCCGCATCTTAAGGCATTGCCGGAAGAACAGATGGAAGCACTGGATCAGCTGGAGAGCCCCCGGGAGAGTCTGGCGTATTTTCTCAAGGGGCTTCAGCAGCTGGAGTACGGCCAGGAGGATCTGGTGTGGGAGGAATTGTACCGCTGGTACCGGCAAAGTGATGAGTATCATCAGACAGCAGAGAAACTGGTGGACGCAGCCTTCTATGAGAATCCCATGGACCGGCTCAGTGCCCGGACAGCAGAAGCTTTGTACCAGGAGGTCTCCCCTTATGGAGCAACCAGACTGGAACAGTATTCCGCCTGTGCTTTTGCCCATTTTTTGCGCTATGGGCTTCAGGTCACCGAGAGACAGGAGTATGAGTTCCGTGCGTTGGATCTGGGAAATGTGATGCATCAGACACTGGAACTTTTTTCCAGGAAACTGCGGTCGGAGCATTTAAGCTGGAGAGAATTGAAGAAAGAAGACAGGGAAAGGCTGATGGAGGAAAGCCTTGATCAGGTGGCAGCAGATTATGGAAACACCATTTTACACAGCAGTGCCAGGAATGAATATCGGATTCAGAGAACCAAGAGAATTTTAAACCGTACAGCCTGGGCTTTGCAGGAGCAGTTGAAAAGAGGAGATTTCCTGCCGGAAGGGTTCGAGGTTGCCTTCGAGGGAGGAAGAATTGACCGCGTGGACATATGTGAAGATGGAAGCAAGGTCTATGTGAAAGTGATGGATTATAAGACCGGGAATATGTCTTTCGATCTGATGGCAGTCTACCACGGACTGCAGCTGCAGCTGATGGTATATCTGGATGCGGCTCTACAGGTAGAGCAAAGAAAATACAGGGATAAGGACGTAATGCCTGCGGCAGTCTTTTATTATAATATCAAAGATCCCCTGATTAGAGAGAAGGTGGGGACGGATCTGGGCCAGGTGGAGAAGAAACTGTTGAAAGAACTGAAAGTCAACGGGCTGGTGGAGTGTGACACGGAGGTTCTGAATCATCTTGATCCCACTTTGGAGACATTGCCGGTGACACGTAATAAGGATGGAAGTTTTCGAAAAGGTTCCAGTGTGGCCGACAGAAAACAGTTTCACCTGTTATCAGAGTATGTGAGCAGAAAGATTCAGAGTATCCGGGAGGAAATTCTCTCGGGAAATGTGTCGGTAAGTCCCTATCAGATGGACAAAAGAGAAGCGTGTACATATTGTCCCTACAAGGGAATCTGTGGATTTGACTCCAGATTTCCCGGCTTCGCATACCGGAGACTCCAGAAGATGAATGAGGCGGAAGTGTGGAAAAAGATGGATGAGGAGGTGAAAAAATGGAAGTAAACTGGACCAAGGAACAAAAGCAGGTGATTCAGCTTCGTGACCGGAATATTCTGGTGAGTGCGGCGGCCGGTTCCGGCAAGACGGCAGTGCTGGTGGAACGGATTCTTAGAATGATCACTGACAAGGAGCACCCGGTGGATATCGACCGCCTTCTGGTGCTGACCTTCACCCGGGCGGCAGCCGGGGAGATGCGTGTGCGTCTGGAACAGGCATTGGCTGATAAGCTGGAGGAAGATCCGGAGAACGAACATCTTCAAAAACAGGCCACCTTACTCCACAATGCCCAGATTACCACCATCGATGGCTTCTGCAGTTATCTGATTAAAAATTATTTTCACATGACAGATCTGGATCCGGGATACCGCACGGCGGATGAAGGGGAGCTGAAGCTTCTTCGTGTGGATGTTATCCGGGAAGTTCTGGAGGAATTCTATGGCCGAAAAGATCCTGATTTTGAAGAATTTGTGGAGTGGTATGCTCCCGGCAAGAGCGATGAGGCTCTGGAAAATCTGGTGCTCAAGCTGTATGATTTTTCCATGAGCAGTCCCTGGCCGCGGGAATGGCTTCAGGTGTGTGCGGAAGTCTATGAGACGGATTCCTGGCAGGAAGTGTGTCAGTCGGAATGGATGAAATTTCTGTGGGAACAGACAGAAAAAATTCTGGAGGATCAAAGAGAACAGACGCTCGACAGTCTGGAAATTTGCAGGATGTCCGATGGCCCTTATATGTATGAGGAAATGCTTGAGAAAGACCTGGCTTTTCTGGAGAAGCTTCGCTCGGTGAGAGAGTTTGATGAGATGGTCAGACTTCTGGAAAAGCCTTCTTACGCAAGACTCTCTTCCAAGAAAGATTCTGCGGTCTCACAGATGTTAAAAGAGCAGGTTCAAGTGAACCGAAAAGAGCTCAAGGATGCCCTTGGAAAACTGCAGGAACAGTATTTTTTCACAGATTCTCAAAGTATTCTGGAGGATTTGAGACGGTGCCGGAAGCCGGTCCGGATGTTGATTCAGGTGACTTTGGCCTTTCAGGAGGCTTTCCGGGAGAAGAAAAGGGAGAAGAATCTGGTGGATTTCTCGGATATGGAGCATTTCGCTCTGGAGATTCTGGTGAAAAAGGAGGGCGAAGTATACACGCCCACCCAGGCAGCACGGGAGTTATCTTGCAGGTATGAGGAGATTCTCATTGATGAATATCAGGACAGCAATTATGTGCAGGAACTGCTTCTTACCATGGTGTCCGGCTGGGCGAAGGAGAAAAAGAATATCTTCATGGTGGGGGATGTCAAGCAGAGTATCTATCGCTTCCGGCTGGCGGTTCCGGATCTATTTATGGAGAAATACCACCGGTACTCCACCGGGGACAGCGAGGAGCAGAGAATTGATCTGCACAAGAATTTCCGAAGCCGTGTGCAGGTGTTGGACGGGGTGAATTTCCTGTTCCGGCAGATCATGGGGGCCGCGCTTGGAAAGGTGGAATATGACCGGGATGCGGCTCTGTATCCGGGGGCAGTCTTTCCGGAGGGGAAAGATCCGGATGAACTGGACACAGAGGTGCTTTTGATTCCCAGGGAGACTGTGGACTGGATGGAAGAGAAGGAGGCCCGGACACAAAGGGAGGTGGAGGCCCTTGCCATTGCCCAGAGGATCCGGCAGATGGTGGGCGAGGAGACCATCTATGATAAGGAGAGCGGCGGGTACCGCCCGGTGAGATACGGCGATATTGTAGTGCTTTTGCGGACCGTGTCCGGCTGGGCGGAGGACTTCCTTCAAGTGTTCGGCATGCAGGGGATTCCGGCATACACAGCGTCCAAAACCGGATATTTTTCCGCGCTGGAGATTGTGACGGTTCTGAATTACCTGCACATCTGTGACAACCCGCTCCAGGAGATTCCATTCACAGCGGTGCTTCACTCACCCATTGTGGGCTGCAGCGCCCAGGAACTGGCTCTGATCAAAAATTTCTCTCCGGATCAGCCGGTGTATCTTCGGTGCATCGCCTACGCCCGGGAAGGAGAAGATGAGAGACTGCGGGAGAAACTGTGCCGTTTTCTGGAGCTGCTGGACAGGAGCAGAGAAAAGATTCCTTACACGCCGATTCATCAGTTTATCCAGGAAATTCTGGATGAGACTGGGTATGGAGCTTATGCGGCAGCGCTTCCGGGAGGACAGCAAAGACAGGCCAACCTGAATATGCTGGTGGAAAAAGCCATGGATTACGAGAAGACCAGTTATCGGGGACTGTTTAATTTTATCCGCTATATCGAGAAGATTCAGAAATATGATGTGGATTTTGGTGAGGTGAACCTGGCGGGAGGCGCCCAGGACACTGTGCAGATTCTGAGTATTCATAAGAGTAAGGGTCTGGAATTTCCTGTGGTGTTCGTGGCCGGTATGGGAAAAAAATTTAATTTTCAGGATTTGAATGCCAATGTAGTGATCCATCCCCAAATGGGACTGGGAACCGATGTGACGGATGTGGAAGAGAGAGTTCACTGCCCAACCCTGCCCAAACAGGTGATGAGAGGACAGCAAAAAGATGAAAGTCTGGGGGAGGAGCTTCGGGTTCTCTATGTGGCACTCACCCGGGCGAAGGAGAAGCTGATTCTGACAGGGCTTGCCGACAAGCTGGAAAAGAGGATCCAAAGCTGCGGGGCTCTTTTAAGGAGAAAGAGAGAAAAACTTCCTTATTCGCTTCTAAGCGGAGCGGCCAGTTACTGGGATTGGGTGCTTCCTGCCCTGGCCCGCCATGAGGCGATGAAAGATTTGTATGACCAGTATGAGATCTTTCATGGGGACTTCTTGTATCACCAGGAGGAGGCTGGTTTTTCCATCCGCCTGATGAGAATCGATGATCTGATGGTACAGCAGCTGGAGCAGGAAGTGCAAAGAGATCTCCTAAAAGAAGAGCTTGGAAAAGAGCGTGAGCTATCCTCTGAGCGAGAGGAGATCGGTCGGATTTTGAGTGAGCGGTTTGCGTACCGGTATCCTTATGATATTCGAAATCCGGTTCCCGTGAAAATCTCTGTCTCTGAGCTCAAGAGGCAGAGACAGGCATCTGAGGAGCAGGGAGAGGAATTGTTTTTTGAGCCGGATGTGATTCCTATGGTTCCGGATTTTATTCAAAAGAAGGAAAGAAAACTTATAGGGGCATCCAGGGGAACGGCCTATCACCGGGTTTTGGAATGTCTTGATTATAGACGGACGGGTTGTGAGGAGGAGATCCGCGGGCAGATGGAGGAGTGGGTGAACGATGGAAAATTGTCACCCATGGAAGAAGAAAGTGTACGGGTGAACGATATCTTGTGCTTTGTAAACTCCGATCTGGGCAGAAGAATGTCCGAGGCAGCTGCCCAGGGGCGGCTCCACCGGGAACAGCCCTTTGTGATCCGTCAGTCTGCCCGGAAAATTCGCCCGGAATGGAACGAAGACGAGATGATACTGGTTCAGGGAATCATGGATGCCTGGTTCCAGGAAGGGGAAGAACTGATACTGGTGGATTACAAGACCGACTATGTGCGCCGCAATGAGAAGGAAAAGCTGCGGGAGAAATATCAGGTTCAGCTTGAGAGCTACGCGGACGCGCTGGAGAGAATGACAGGCAGAAAAGTGAGAGAAAAGATTATCTATTCTTTTGCCCTGGGGCAGGAGATTTTGATAGAATGATGAGCGGTCTCGGAAACTCAATAAACAATTGAGAAAATTTGAGACCGGGTTAGAAAAGGGGGATGCCTGAACGAGAAAAAAAGGGGTCAGATGGTATAACGAAGAGATGCCAAACGATACAGGCATAACTTTAAGACCTCCAGAGGACAGGAGATCAATGGAAGTGCATATGAAGGAAGATGCCATCAAGCGGCAGTCTGTTGCTTGAACCGGGCATCCAGATGGATGCAGATGCCGATCATAGTGGCATAAAAAGAATAATGGTCTTTCCGATGTATCCTCATGCGTTGCAGCCCGTAATCATTCAGGATGCGGTTGTTGATCCGCTCGGTTGCCGTACGCTGGCTGTAGATTCGCCTGTAGGCTTCTGTACCGCGGGGAACATCCGTATATAAACGGATATCCCATTCCGGCCTGGTTTTTATGACACGTCCATATTTCGCATTGGAACAGTTTTGGGGGCACTTGGAAACGTGGTCTTTTCCAAAAGGGCAGCGCCACATCAGATAGCCGGTACTCCTGTCCTGCCCATACGGGACCATGGGGCGGCCGGCGTTACACAGAGGCGTCCCGTTTTTGTCAATCCGGATGGTGTCCGGGATGATTTTGGGCCTGCCGCATTTGCTGTTAAGGTCGATAAAAGCCCTGATACCGCGTTTCTTCAGGAGACGGTAAGTCGGCATATTGTCCATGGCAGAATCCAGGCACATATTTTTAACCGAAAGGGAAGGCATATGTTTTTCCATTTCGTGGAAAGCGGTAAGGAAACAGACGGAGTCATGGCGTTTTGCACTGGTAAAACGGAGCAGGAGAGGTACATCCGTGCGGAGGGAAGGGTTATAGCAGGAGAGCTGGAATAACGTATAACCAAAATAATACTGGTCAAGACCAGAGTCCCATCCCCAGCGGGCATCCGGGTCAGAATAGTGGCGCGGGGCGAAGGAAAGTTCTTCCGGAGAAAGAGAGGCAAGCTGCTCTTTCGTATGTTTGCCGTGGGGGTTTGCGTGAGTATGTACAGCAGTGCCATCCCCCGAGACCGTAAGGGAATCGGAAGGAATGACTCCGCAATGGAGGGAAGGGAGGACAGCCACACGATAAAAAAGTGTCTGGAGCCTGGATTCAAAGTTAAAAAGGATATCCTTGTGATTTAAAACACGTGCGGCAATCCTTTCGGTGATGTTGATGGAGGGTTCGACAGCTTTCTGATGCTTCCCATTTGGCTTGTCAGGCCTTGCGGAATTCCAGGAAGCGGGGAGGAGTTTCTTCCGGGAATAAAGAGCCGGGACAGCATGGACCCAGAGGCGGTCCATAAAGTCAAAATAAGAGCCGAGAGGCGGGAGGGAATCCAGAGGGCAGCCGATGAGAGCGGCAAGGACGCGGTCATGGGAGAGGTTGGAGACCCAGCGTGTGAGGGAAGGCGACGTAAGGCCCATGGAGACCATAAAGAAAAAGAGGAGAAAGGAACGCAGGATCTGAGGTTGGTTTTTAGCTGGCCTGCCAGTAGAGGAATAAAAAGGCAGGAGGGCATCCATAGCGATATCTATGTCGAGAAGACGAAGTTTCTGCCAAGGACGCCAAAGCTCGGTATGGAGCCTGATTCTTTCAGAGGAATCGAAAGAGACCTTGGAATTACGGAGAAAACATTTGTAGTCCTGCATGGATTGCCAGTGTTTGATCATAGTGCGGTACCTCCTTGTAAGTAAGTTGGGTTGGAATACTTCTTAATTACAAGGGTGCATTTGATGACTGGAACAGTTATCAAATGCACCGCACAATTCAGAG
>DXIX01000008.1 GCA_019112635.1 Candidatus Blautia intestinigallinarum
ATTTAAATTTGGCGCTGAAACTTCTTCTTTGTCTGGACATAGTAATGAATCCTCTCTTTCGTATTGATTTTAGTATATCAGATTCATTAAAAATTGTCCGAAAAAGTGTCTTAATTTATGAGACCATTATACGTTGCCTTAATATTTTTCAATTCTTCTGCAGTTAATTTCAGTTTTTCATCTAAAAATCTAACATCATTGATTGGAGACTCAGATACAAGGGTTTTAAACGCAATGTTTTCATAATGAACAGTAGTAGACATCAGCATGCCAATTGTATATCCATTTTTCCCAGACATAGTTGGAACACTCAGAGTAATTAAATCAAATGGCGGTCTGCTATTCCTCAACACAAAATTTGTGTGGGTATCCCCATATATCACATCACCTTTGTATAAATATTCACATTCGTAATATTTTTTTATATCTTCTACGAATAAATACATCGTCGCCTTGCACATATGGTTATCACATTCAATCACCGCACTGCAGATATTTCTTTTTTTACTCCTGTAATTATATACATACAGTCGCTTCACTAAATGTTCTTGATATCTTGTAATTTGACCATTTACAGATTCTGTACTTGTTTTAGGAAGAAGTGACGCAATATCAACCTCCATAAAATTGCACCACACAAAGAGAGTTTCGATATCAATAGCTATTTCACCCTTTTCATATTTGGAGACTGTTGCGATACTTTTATTGATTTCCTGGGCTATTTCACCAATTGTCATTTTTCTCATTTTTCTAAAAGCTCTAAGTTTTGCCCCTAATATTTCATAGAATGAATCCGCCAAAATATCACCTTCCCAAAACACTTGATATAATTTTATATTTTAACATATCTCTTTTTCCCTCACAATGTTTAAATACCCATCAAATTAATATCAGACTTTTCTTATAAATAGAAAATTTTATAAAAGACTTTTTCTATTTATCGTATTTCTTTTCTGACTCGAATTCTATAATTTATTTTTTCATTTCACGAAAACATTTCTCCTAAATTTTCTATTCTCAATAAAATATATGAAATTTGATTTTTTCTATCTTTTCATCTATCATTTATAAAAATTTATTTTGTCACGTTAAAGCGTAACCTAATAAAAGTGACAGGAGGTGATAACACGAATATATCGGACAGACAAAATAATTATTATCTTAAAGTTTTGAATATTGTAATAGAAAGGAGATTATCATGCAGACAAAATCAAAACTTCGACAGAATATCTGGCGTCTGATTCTTATTACTATAGCAGGATCCGTTATCTATGGACTTCCATATTTCCGTTCTTACTATTATGACGCTTACCTTGAAGCTTACCATCTTACAAACACTCAAATGGGAATGTTTGGTTCTATGTTCGGAATCCTGGGAATGATTTCCTATTTGTTTGGTGGTGTTGTAGCTGACATGTTTTCTTCCAGAAAATTAATGTCTCTTTCCATGGTATTAACCGGAGTCGGTGGTTTGCTTCACCTGACACATCCAAGTTATGAAATGCTTTTGTTTATTTATCTCCTATGGGGATTAACTTCTTTGTTTGCTTTCTGGCCATCTCTACTTAAATCATTACGTGAAATTGCATCCGATGATGAGCAGAGTAAAGCTTACGGTTTTATGGATGGAGGACGAGGTATTGTCAATGTCATACACCTCGCAATTACCTTAGCAATCTTCAATTATTTTAGCCAGAAAGTAAATAATCTTGTTGGCCTTGATGGCGTAATTATTTTCTATTCAGCTCTTGTCATTATTCTTGGAATTGCACTATTCTTTATCATGAAAGAGCCGGATACTTCCCACAAAACAGCAGAAAAATTTAATTTCAAACAAATTTTAACCGTTTTGAAAATGCCTGCTGTCTGGATTTTATCTCTCATTCTCTGCTGCACTTACACAATGAATATAGCGTTTTATTACTTCACGCCCTACGCAACAGCCACTTTTAGAATCACTGCCACAGCCGCTGCTATGGTTACTATGCTATCGCAATATATCCGTCCTATTGCTGCTTTCGGTGGAGGAATTACAGCAGATAAAATTGGAAGATCAAAATTAATGTATTTTACATTTTCCTTGATGGCAATTGGTACTTTTATTATTGTATTCTTCCATAACATTAGCACACCTGTTTTTATCGTCCTGTGTGCAATTATTTATTTTGGTATGTATGCCGGATACAGCACTGTATTTTCAATGATGAATGAAGGTGGGATTCCGATCAATGTTTCTGGCACTGCAATCGGACTTATCTGTACTTTGGGATATCTTCCTGAAGTATTTGTATCTCCCATTGCTGGCACATTGCTCGATAAAATGGGAACCAATGGTTATAAACCATTTCTCATTGGTGTCGGAGTCATTATGCTAATTGGAATTATGTCTCTGATAATCTGGGACATTTATCTTAAAAAAATAAACAGCCACAACCTTACATAACATTTTATATAAAATATCTTGATGATACATTAGGAGGTGTACTATGTTAATCTTAAGAAATTCCCGTTTAATTCCTGAATTAACCGAAGGTTTTTGTAATAATTATGGTGACATTATAATTGAAAATGGAATTATCCAAGAAATCAAACCAGCAAAGACCGCTTCTGGAAATTCTGTCATAGACATGGATGGAAAAACTGTAATTCCTGGTCTGATTGAAGGACATCTTCATCTAGATTTAAGTGGAATGGATACTTTTGAAGAAAATACATTGACAGACGCATATCGAACTATGCGTGCTCTGCATCTTGCTCAAAACAATCTTTCCAAAGGATATACAACTGTTCGCGACTTGGGAGACCGCAATAATATCGTCCTCGGACTGGCGCAGGCAATCGATGAAGATCTCGTATGCGGCCCTGATATTCTCGCCAGCGGAAGAATTATCTCGCCCACAGAAGCAGGTAATGATTTTTTCGGAAACATGTACTATGAAGCCGATTCACCGGATGAATATACCAAAGCCGTGCGCCGGCAATATCAACTTGGAGCTAAATGGATCAAAATCATGGGCACTGGAGCAGTCATGAATCCTGGGGCAGTTCCAGGACAACCTATCATTTATGAAAAAGAATTAAAAGCTGCCTGTCAGGCCGCCAAATATGTCAATTTACCTGTGGCAGTACACTGCCATGGTACAGAAGGAATTAAAATGTGTATAAGAAATGGTGTCAGAACAGTGGAACACTCCACTATTATGGATGACGAATGTATTCGAATGTATAAAAATTCCACAGATACCTTCATGATGCCCACGTTATCGCCAACTTTTTCTTTTCTTGAAAATGCTGATACTCTTCCGAAACATTACGCAGAAAAGTCAAAACAACTTGTCACTATCTTAAAAGAAGGTATAATTGCAGCAAAAGAAGCAGGGCTTAAAATTGGATGGGGAACAGATGCCGGCGTCTATAAAGGCAGCCATGGTAATGGTCTCTATGAATTCCGTATCCGTGTTAATCAAATTGGTTTCACTCCTTTGGAAACTTTAATTCAGGCAACAAAAAATAATGCAGAAATATTAAATATCTCGGATACCGTAGGAACAATTGCCGTAGGGAAAAGAGCAAACCTCGTCGCATACCACAATGAACCAGATAAAGACATCGAAGCTCTAAATGACATAGCTCTTGTAATCAAAAAGGGAAAAATTATTCATCTGTGATCTTCTAGTTCTTACAAAATATTATTGTAAACTAGTTACGCAAAAAAAAATTCTCTTTTACAGACATTATCAGTAAATGCAAAATTTTTCTCTTATCATCTGTTGGCAAATCTAAATTTGTATTCCTGCATCCAGTTATCATAACAAATTCTTTATAAAAAAATCCCTTTGGATCCAAGACTTTTTTCCTGTATCCAAAGGAATTTTTTTAACAGAATAGCCGATCCATTTTCTTAAAATCAAATCGGTTTTCCAATGTCTCTGACAGCCCTGCCTGCTTTTAATCAGAAATGATATTGCAAGAATTGCAGAAATGAAAAACAGCAGAACTGCCATTCCCACCCAGGCTTAGAATTACTATACTACTCTCCCGTCTAAAATGGTAGCAACCTATCGAAACCGTATAAAATATTCGACATTTTCTGACAATTAACAAGAAAGATGGAAAAAATTCCCGGCATTGCGGCAGTCCGACCACAATACCGGGAACACGATTTCTTCTATATTTTATTTAAAATATGCGACACCGGATTCAAAAATCTTGATATCCTGTTCTCCATATATATTCATGGCAACGCCACGATCACGGCGCTCACTGTGTGCCATCTTACCCAGAACACGTCCATCCGGACTTGTGATTCCCTCGATTGCATAGTAAGAACCATTGACATTCCATTCCTCATCGTTCACTCTCAGCTCTCCGTCCGGAGTTACATACTGTGTCGCAACCTGCCCGTTCGCCAAAAGTTTTCTGAGCCATTCCTCACTGGCCACAAAACGTCCTTCTCCGTGGGATGCAGGGTTGCAGTATACGCCTCCCAGCTGTGCTTGCTGCAGCCACGGTGATTTGTTGGAAACCACTTTCGTGTAAACCATCTTGGAGATGTGACGTCCGATTGTGTTGAAAGTCAAAGTCGGCGAATCTGCAGTCTGACCGACAATCTCACCATAAGGCACCAGTCCCAGTTTGATCAGCGCCTGGAATCCATTACAGATTCCCAGAGCAAGACCATCTCTCTCATTCAAAAGCTTCATCACTGCCTCTTTTAATTTCTCATTGCGGAAAGCAGTCGCAAAGAACTTTGCAGATCCATCCGGCTCATCTCCAGCCGAGAATCCTCCTGGGAACATAATCATCTGCGCCTGATCAATGGCTTTCTCAAAGATCTCCACAGAATCCCGGATATCCTCCGCCGTCAGATTTTTAAATACTTTCACGTCCACCTCTGCGCCGGCACGCTCAAAGGCACGGGTACTGTCATATTCACAGTTCGTTCCCGGGAATACTGGAATGAAGACTCTTGGTTTTGCCACTTTATTTTTGCATACATATACCTTCTTCGCATGGTACAGCCCGTCTTTGATTTCTCCATTGTCATCTGCGGCTGTGTCCACTGCCTTACGTTCTGCCTGAGGCTGTGCGTTGGAAGTAGTAGCAAATACTTTCTCAAGAGTTCCCTCCCAGGTCTTCAAAGCCTCTTCCAGAGAAATGGTCATATCTCCATGAGAAATCTGCGGCTGATCCAGAACCTCACCGATCACAGTGTAAGTAATCGCCAGCTCACCTACTTTTCCATCCGGCACTTCACAGATAATATCTCCAAATCCAGGCAGGAACAGATCCCGTTTATCCACACTGTGCTCAATCTTCACACCTTTATGATTTCCAAAGGCCATCTTGCTGACTGCCGCCGCAATTCCGTGGCGATCCAGAGCATAGGCAGAAATCACTCTTCCAGCCTGGATATCCTGATGAAGCTTCTCATACTGTTCCATCAAAGCATTATAATCCGGAAGATCGTACTCTGCCTTCGGAGCACGCAGCCATACCAGCTTGCTGCCTGTTTTCTTAAGTTCAGGAGTAATCACATCCTGAAGTTTCGCCACATCCACTGCAAAAGATACCAGTGTCGGAGGTACATCGATATCATTGAAAGTACCTGACATACTGTCTTTACCTCCGATGGACGGAAGCCCAAATCCAATCTGAGCTGCATAAGCACCCAAAAGTGCTGCGAACGGCTGACTCCATCTGGATGGATCTGCTGTCATTCTCCGGAAGTATTCCTGGAATGTGAAACGGATTTTTCTGAAATCTCCGCCGGATGCCACGATTCTCGCCACAGACTCGGTCACCGCATAGACTGCACCATGATAAGGACTCCAGCTGGACAGATAAGGATCAAATCCATAGCTCATCATGGTCACTGTGTTGGTATTTCCTTTCAAAACAGGTACTTTTGCCACCATAGTCTGTGTTTCTGTCAGCTGATACTGTCCGCCGTAAGGCATAAATACGGAAGCCGCTCCGATGGAGCCATCAAACATCTCCACCAGACCTTTCTGGGAACAGGTATTCAAATCTGCCAATGTGGCAAGCCAGGTCTCTCTCTCATTCTCAATCTCGTTTCTCACAAAGAGGCTGTCCTCTTTGTTCGGAATATCTACAGCCACAGAAGTCTCCTGATGCGCGCCGTTGGTATCCAGGAAGGCCCGGGAAATATTTACGATCTCTTTTCCTCTCCATTCCAAAACCAGACGCGGCTCTTTGGTCACGACAGCCACTTCCACAGCTTCCAGATTCTCCTCGTTGGCATATTTCAGAAACTCTTTTACATCCTTCGGGTCTACCACCACTGCCATTCTCTCCTGAGATTCTGAGATGGCAATCTCGGTTCCGTCCAGACCTGCATATTTCTTCGGCACTTTATCCAGATTTACCCGCAGTCCCGGCGCCAGCTCGCCGATGGCAACTGACACACCGCCTGCACCGAAATCATTGCATTTCTTAATCAGGCGGCTGACTTCCTCTCTGCGGAACATGCGCTGAATTTTACGCTCGGTCGGTGCATTACCTTTCTGCACTTCTGCTCCACAGGTCTCGATGGAAGCCTCCGTGTGAACCTTGGAAGATCCCGTTGCACCGCCAATTCCGTCACGCCCGGTACGTCCGCCCAGAAGGATAATCACATCACCTGGATCAGAAGTCTCGCGAATCACGGCACGGCGCGGAGCCGCTCCCATAACTGCTCCGATCTCCATACGTTTTGCCACATAATCCGGGTGATAAATTTCTTTTACATATCCAGTAGCCAGACCGATCTGATTTCCATAGGAACTGTATCCATGAGCAGCTGTGCGCACCAGCTTTTTCTGAGGCAGCTTTCCTTTCATGGTCTCTTTCACGGACACCGTAGGATCAGCCGCACCTGTCACACGCATAGCCTGGTACACATAAGTACGCCCTGAAAGCGGATCACGAATAGCGCCTCCCAGACAGGTAGCCGCGCCTCCGAAAGGCTCAATCTCTGTGGGATGATTGTGTGTCTCATTCTTGAAATTAATCAGCCACTCTTCTTCCACTCCATCCACATCCACAGGAACCACAATACTGCAGGCATTAATCTCCTCGGATTCCTCCTGATCGTTCAATTTACCTTCTGCTTTTAACTTGCGCATAGCCATCAAAGCCAGATCCATCAGGCAGATGAATTTGTCATCTCTTCCCTGATACATCTGCTCATGAGTTTTGCGGTATTCTTCATAGGTCTTCACAATCGGCTCTTTGTAATCGCCCTCGCCGAAAGTGATATCCTTAAGTTCTGTCGAAAAAGTAGTATGACGGCAATGGTCGGACCAATAAGTATCCAGAACTCTGATCTCTGTCACTGACGGATCTCTTTTTTCCTCGTTTTTGAAATAATTCTGAATGTGCAGGAAATCTTTGAAGGTCATAGCCAGGTTCAAAGAATCATAAAGCTTCTTCAGGCTTTCTTCCTCCATATCCTGAAATCCCGTAAAAGTCTTCACATCCTCAGGATCCTCAAACTCCGTCACCAGTGTCTTGGGCTTCTCAAGTCCCGTCTCCCTGGAATCCACCGGGTTGATACAATGGCTTTTAATCGCCGCGAACTCTTCTGCGGTGATATCTCCCTCAATGATATAGGTAGTCGCAGAACGGATAATTGGTTTCTCATCCTCATTGAGGAACTGTACACACTGTACTGCGGAGTCTGCTCTCTGATCAAACTGACCTGGCAAATACTCTACAGAAAAAATATGAGCTCCATCTGAAGCTTCAAATTTCTCCTCATACAGATCGTCCACCGGCGGCTCTGCGAACACAGTCTTGCATGCCTTCTGATAACTCTCCTCTGAAATGTTCTCTACATCGTAACGAATCAGAACTCTGACTTGATTCACAGACTGGATTCCCAGATAACTGCTGATCTCATGTTTCAATTCCTTAGCCTGCACCGCAAAAGCAGGTTTTTTCTCCACATAGACGCGTCTTACGTTACTCATAAGTATCCTCGCTTTCTTTGATCCTGAAATCTTTTTCCCTAACTTTAACTTGATATCTCTATATTCTCATAGTATCATAGGTTATATCATTAGTAAAATTAATATATCTAATATCATTTATTATCCACTCTAATAAGGAGGTTTCTATGGATATCAGCCTGGAATTGTACAAAGTCTTTTATTATGTGGCGGTCACCCTCAGTTTTTCCGAGGCGTCCAGACAGTTATATATTTCCCAGTCCGCAGTCAGTCAATCCATCAAAACTCTGGAGCGAAAACTGGGACATGCACTCTTTATCCGAAGTACCAAGCAGGTACTGCTCACAGCTGAAGGAGAGATGCTTCTCTCCCACGTAGAACCGGCCATCCATCTGATTCAGAAAGGGGAATCCCTCCTTGAGGAGCGCACTTCCCTTCAGGGGCAGCTGCGCATCGGGGCCAGTGACACCATATGCCGGTACTTTCTCATTCCTTATCTCGAGAAGTTTCACCGGGAATATCCGGATGTCCGCATCCGTGTCACAAATCAGACTTCCATCGGATGTGCAGATCTCCTGGAAAACGGTCAGGTGGATCTGATTGTGACCAATGCGCCAAATTCTTATTTGCACCCCCGATACCCCTCTTTCCCGATTTTTCAGTTTCAGGATTGTTTCGTGGCCAGTCCCACGGCATTTCCACTCCAGGAAAAGGTTCTGACCCTCCAGGAACTGACCGGTTATCCCATTTTGATGCTTGGGCGCAGTACCACCAGTGAATACCTGCATAACCTTTTTTCCAGCCATCATCTCAAACTGATTCCCGAAGTGGAGTTAAGCAGTAATGACCTGCTGATGGATCTTGCCAGAATCGGTCTGGGAATCGCCTTTGTGCCGGATTACATGCTAGCGAAGGAGATTTTTTTGTTTTCCCTGCAGATAAAAGAAAAGCTCCCGGCCCGCCAGCTGATGCTGACTTGCCAGGAGCTTCTGCCTCCAGCCGCTCAGAAATTCATGGAATATTTTCACTTGGAATCTTCGGATTCCAAAAAGAACTCATAGACTATGGAGGACAATTCCTGTATTCCCTGAATACCGGTATCTTCATCGGGCAGATTATAACTCATGATACAGAGAATATACGTTGTCTGCGGCGCATAGACAATGGCAATATCATGCTGGCAGGTATCTGTCTCTCCCGTTTTGTTTGCCACCTGGATTTCCTCCGGAATCCCGGCAGGAATCTTCCAGTCTGTCTGTTGCCCAAACAAAAGAGTCTGCATTTTCTCGGAGGCCTCCTCACTGACACATTTTCCCCGATAAATACGTTCCAGTAATTTTCCGCAGTCTTCCACACTGGTCACGTTGCTCTGGCCGTCTCCCATGGGCGCAGATGCCGACGGTGAGAGCGTATGGTGAACACCAGTATCGGAATACCCTTCCTCCTGAAGATATTGGTTCATCACCTGGCAGCCTGTGAGAAAGTCCCCGCCGCCCAACATCGTTACCAGATCATTATAAGCATCATTGTCACTGACCGTGATCATGGCCTCCAACAGTGCATTCAGCTGATCGTCTTCCTGCAGTATTCCCTTCTCTATCTGGTCATAGACCCCAGCCATGACAAAAGTCTTAATCAGACTGGCCGAAGCAGCCGATTCATTCGACAGTGAAAAGCTCTTCCCGCTTTTCAAATCTTTCACATAAATTTCCCAGTTTCCTGCATAACCATGAACAGAGCCTTCCAGCATCTCCTTGAGTCTGCCAAGACTCTTCTTTTGTGTCTTTTCCATTTTCTGCTCTGCCTGCTCCTTCTGCACGGCTTCCTTCCGTTCCTTTTTCCGGTTCAGATTTTCCTGTAAACTTTCATATTCAGGTGCCTTATAAGTTCTATTCCCAATCCTCACCTCGCCGGAATCCAGTCTCTCATAAAGAGAGGAAGCGCCTGCGGGCGCCATATTTTCCAGAAGGCCGGCAGCCTGTACCTCCCAAGGGACGCACAGGCTGGCCACTGTCAGAAATACGCCGGCCAGTTTTCTATATTTTCCAGTCGTATTCTCCGTTCTCCTTCACTCCGAAAAAATCCCAAAAATTTCAAAGATGCGATCTTCGTACTGCTCGCTTCTCTTTATAGGCATCTCCTTAAATATTCAGGCCTTTGCGTTTCTCCTCAATAAGTTTCTCCAAAATATCTGCTGTCTCTTTCGCGTCAGGATTGATAATCACCTGTCCGCCGGTAAGTTCCTTCATATCCTCTGTGAGTACTTTCGTCACCAGCTTGCTTCCTGTGACAAATGGCGGCAGTCCCAGGTGAAGCGGAAGACCCAGGGCAAGTCCGAAGCATCCATCTGCCAGTGCCTGCTCTTCCAGCCACTGTGCGGCAGATAACACCAGAGGCAGCTGCGGAAGATCCACACCAATTGCCTCGGCCAGCTCCGTAGCCACAATCTCAAGACGTCCGATTGCCAGACAAGGACCAAAATTCAACACCGGCGGAATGTTCAGTTTTTCACAGACCGCGCGCAGCTTTGGCCCTGCCAGCTTCGCAGCTTCCGGCTCCATCAGTCCGCAATTTTCAATTCCTCCTGAAGAACATCCGGCAGTCAGAACCAGAATATCCCTTGCAATCAGTTCTTTGGTCAGCTCCACACTCAGTACATCATGTCCTCCTGCAGTCAGATTGGAGCATCCCACAACTCCGGCAACTCCTTTGATGTCTCCGGATACAATCAAATCGATCAATGGCTTCCAGTTTCCGCCCAGGAAATCTTTCAAAGATACTTCACTGACACCTGTCAGCGTATGATCATTGCCATGCTCCGGAAACAGATTCATCGGCACATTGCCTCTTCTTGCTTTATATGCCTCAATAATCTCATCAATGATCTCCCAGCTCTGCTCTTCTCTCTTCTCGAACACAAACGGTTTCATCTGCGCATTGGCTTTTTTCGCCACATCATCCAGACAGATCTGCTTAATCATCAGCTCGTCGCAGATCGGCTCAATTCCAGGGAGAGTACAGTTAAACTCAGACAGAACCGCGTCAATACCACCTGTCGCAAGCACTGCCTCGCTGGTATAATTGTTTCCGGCATGTCCCTCAAAGATATCTGTGTAATGGGCTCCCCGAAGCTGCAGATCCTGTCCTACGCAGGTACATCCAACCAGTTTAAATCCTTTTGCCCCTGCTGCCTGTGCTTTTGCCACTGCCTCAGGGCTTCTGAGACGTTCCTGCAGGTCCACGAAAATTGTATGCTGATGTCCTGTAATCATAATATTGATATAATCCGGATCTACCACACGAAGACCTACCGGTGCCATACGAAGCTCCGGTTCTCCCAGAAGTACATCATTTAACAAATTCGTAAGTGTCAGACCATAAAGTCCTGTGGAAACACCCAATTTCAAACAGTCTGTCAACATATCAACAGGATCTGAATTCAAGTTTGTAGAACATTTCACGACACCATGGAAGACTTCACCCTTGGCGCCTCCCGGAAGAATTCCCAGCTCCTGCCAT
Organism: Candidatus Blautia intestinigallinarum; assembly: GCA_019112635.1. Taxonomy (GTDB): domain Bacteria; phylum Bacillota; class Clostridia; order Lachnospirales; family Lachnospiraceae; genus Blautia_A; species Blautia_A intestinigallinarum. Next base: position 11,472 of record DXIX01000008.1, read on the forward strand.
CTCTGAAAACGTGGAGCATACGCAAGTTTCTCCACCAGTTCCATCTTCTCATACTCCGGTTTATACAGATCATTCAAAACAGCTTTCGCGACTTTCTCTGCCTTCTCATATTTATCTTCTGCGGTGATTCCCAGTTTTTCCGCCAGATGATTCAGGGCCTTCTCCCCTTTGATCTCACCTTTGGACTGGGCTGTCTTCAACACATTCAGCGCAGTATTCTCTACAATATGAATATAACATCCGGAACCGGCAGCCACTGCACGCAAAAAGTTTCTTGCAACAATCACATCTGCTGTGGCACCGCAGATTCCTTTTGGAGCCTTCGGCGTGATACGGCACGGCCCGTTGGAACACAGACGACAGCACACACCCTGAAGACCGAATCCACATTTCGTACTCTGGCTGGCAACTCTGTGATGAGACGTCTCCATCGGAAGTTTTGAAATATATCCCTCCAGCGGTTTGTCAGCACTCTTGCATGTTGAACATCCGTAACATTCGTTCATTTTAAAAAATCCTCCTTGGTAATTAAAATTCTACATTCCCCAGTTGACAAAATTATAACAATACGGATTATTTCAGTCAAGTATTATCTGTCAATCTTTTCCTCCAAAATTCCTGCAACTGGGCCTCAATATGCAAAAGACTGCTTTTTCGATAATCGCTCCACTCCCATGGAAAAAGCTGAAGATTCTCCTGCTGACAAAACCTTTCATCCAAAAGGAGAATCACTCCTTCATCCTCCTGCGTCCGAATCACTCTTCCCGCTGCCTGGAGTACTTTATTCATTCCCGGGAACCGATAAGCATAGTCAAATCCTCTTTCCCCTTGCTGATCATAAAATTCCCGTAAAATTTCTCTTTGTATTCCCACCTGAGGCAGGCCGGTGCCCACAATCACAGCCCCGATCAGCCTCTCCCCCAGCAGGTCGATCCCCTCCGCAAAAATGCCGCCCATTACACAGAATCCAACCAAAGTTTTCTTCTGTTTTTTAAATTTTCCCAGAAATTCTTCCCGTTCCTGTTCTGTCATGGACACTGTCTGGCAGATACTGTCAATATGAGGCATGGAAAATTCCTGCTCATAAACCTGGTAGACATCCCGCAAAAGCTGATGGGAAGGGAAAAAAACCATATAATTTCCCGGATGCACATTCGTCATCCTCGCAATGTATTCCGCAATCTTTCGATATTCCGTGTAGCCTCTTCTAGTGTATTTACTGCTCACGTCTGTCCCCACCAAAAGACAGCGTTTTTCTCTGGAAAAAGGAGACTGCGCACAGATTGCATAATCATCTTCGTGAGTGCTGAACAGATGCCGGTAATAGTGCAGCGGAAGCAGTGTCGCTGAAAAGAACACGGCACAGGTTCCCCTCTCCAGACAAGTCTCCAGATTCTTCGCCGGGTTCACACAGAAAAGACGAAACCAGAATTTTCCCTCCTCCTTTTGTGTGTAAATCCGATAATTTTCATCCAGCAGGTCACAAATGTTTAGAAAATCCCGGATCTGAAAATAAAACTCCAGAACTTTTTTTCCCACTTCAGGGTTCGGCGGTTCCTCCAGAAAACTTTCCATCTCTTCCATCAGCCCCATCAGAATCACCGGCAGGCCCCCTACGCTTTCCAATACCTGATACTCCTCACACTCATGTCTCAGCCCCAGCAGATACCGGTTTATACGTTCCAAATTTCTTTCCAGTTTTTTGCTGTAGGGTTTCAGCAGTTTTTTCATGTTCAATACGTCCTCTTTGCACAGGGATGCACTGTACATCTGTCTTCCCCTATCCACAAGATTATGGGCCTCGTCAATGAGAAAGATATAATTCCCCTGCGTCCCCTCGGCAAAAAAACGTTTCAGGTACACATTGGGATCAAACACATAGTTATAATCGCAGATTACCCCGTCCGTCCAGACTGCGAGATCCAGACATAGCTCAAACGGGCACACCTGCCTCTTCTGTGCCTGTTCCAGAATCTCCTGCCTGGAATAAATATCTTTCTTGATCCATAATTCATAGACCGCATCGTTGATCCTGTCAAAATGTCCTTTGGCATAAGGGCATTCCTGGGGGTTGCACTCCATCGTTTCACACAGACACAGCTTTTCTTTCGCCGTGATGGTAATCACTTTAAACTGGAGTCCCTCTTTTCTCAAAATCTGAAAAGCTTCTTCCGCCACAGTTCTTGTGACCGTTTTTGCTGTCAGATAGAAAATTTTCTCTGCCAGCCCCTCCCCCACAGCCCGCACGGAGGGATAAATCGTGGACATGGTTTTTCCAACCCCTGTGGGTGCCTGGACAAACAACTGTTTTTTCTGAGATATAACGTGATAAACGCCCGCGACAATCTCCCGCTGCCCTTTGCGATAAGGAAAAGGAAACTCCAATCCCTCCATAGAGTCATTTCTCTCTTTCTTCCACTGCATCTGATAGGAAACCCATTTGTGATACTGATCCAAAAGATTCCGATACCACTCTTCCAACTCTTCCCTTGTATAGGTACGGCAGAATCTGCGTATCTCCTCCGTTTCCAGATTGCAGTAGGTCATCTGTACCTGCATAATCTTCTCATCCCGATCCCTGGCATACATATAAGCATAGCACTTTGCCTGTGCCTCATGAACCGTCAAAGGTTCCTCCAGAAATTTCAGATCCCTGTATACCCCTTTGATCTCATCGATGGCCGACATTCCATCTTTTCTGAAGATACCATCCGCACGTCCCTCCACCAATATTGAGCAATCCTCGTAAAAGCTTTCATATTTTAGGGAAACTTCTGCCTGATACGTGACATCCATCTGCTTTTGAATTTTTCGGTGTATTTTGCTTCCTTTCAGCATGGCTTCCCGATCCTGTGCCACACTTCTTCGATTGTCCAAATCACCGCTTCTCAGTATAAATTCCACCAGATTTCTCACCGAAATCCGAACACATGGAAGTTCCATCGTTTTTGTCTCCCTCCGCTTTTTTCTCTCTATTATACCATAAAAGGGAGTTCCCAGCTCATCCTTTGGGAACTCCCTTTTATCTTCTTTATGTTTTTCCGAACTTTAAGCCACTGCGTACTTCTGAATACTGTTTATGAACTGGGAATCTTCCCCATAGCATTTCACAGTCAGCACGCGGCTTAGATCCATGCTTAAGATACCGAGAATTGATTTTGCATCAATAATTACTCGATTGTAAGAGATATCAATGTCATAATCACACTTGCTTGCAGCCCTCACAAAGTCCAACACATCTTCTCTTGATAATTTAATCTGACGCTCCATCATAATGAACTCCTCCTTCATTAACCGTTTACATTGTCCATATATTAGTGGACAAATACGCTGAAACTTGTTCATTAATTTCCTTTTCTTCATTTCAAACGCTATTTTACCCAGATTTTTCCAATTGTCAAGATGTTTCAAACTTTGTTAACATAATTTGTAAATTTCTCCAAAGATTGAATTTTCTTTCACGTTCTTTAGGGAAATTTACATAATGTTCTTTCCAGCAAAAACAGCTGTCCTGTGTATTCTTACACAAGAACAGCTGTTCTGTATTCTGCATACAAAATATAATATTCCGGATTTTGAAGCTTATCAGTCTATTTTCGGGATTACTTCCATCGCTTTCTCTATATATGGATTGTCAATCTCGTGGAAGATTCCATGATCTGCCTTCTGTGCCAGCTCCATATCGATCGGCATCTTGCCCAGAACCGGAACCTGAATTTCCTCAGCGATTTCTTCAATATGACTCTCGCCAAAGACTTTGATCTCTTTTCCACAGTCCGGACACTTCACATAGCTGTAGTTTTCAACCAGCCCAAGTACCGGCACATGCATCATCTCGGCCATGTTGTAAGCTTTTTTCACAATCATATGCACCAGATCCTGTGGTGAAGAGACAATCACAACGCCGTCAATCGGAAGTGACTGGAATGCTGTCAGCGGCACATCTCCAGTTCCCGGAGGCATATCCACCAGCAGATAGTCCACCTCTCCCCAGATTACATCTGTCCAGAACTGTTTTACTGTATTTGCCAGAACCGGACCTCTCCAGATTACCGGTGTCTCCTCAGTAGGCAGAAGCAGGTTGATAGACATCACTTTAATACCATTCCCGGCAAGCATCGGGTAAATTCCATTGTCATCTGCTTTTGCAGCACCCTTGATTCCATACATCTTAGGAATGGACGGTCCTGTGATATCTGCGTCCAGGATACCTACTTTGTATCCTTTCGCCGCCAGCTTGTTTGCCAGAGACGCTGTCACAAATGATTTTCCGACGCCTCCTTTTCCGCTGATCACACCGATCACTTTCTTCACATCTGAGAGTTCATTGACTGCAACCTGAAAACTCTGAGGCTTTTTTGCCTGTGAACATCCGGCACAGTCTTCCTTTGTACATGTTGTACTGTTGCATTCCTTTGCCATAATACCTCGTCTCCTGTTTCTTTATTTTATAAAACGGTCAATCGCTTTTTCCAGTTCTTTCAACGCCTCCTGGTCTCCATGCTCCACAGCATCCACAATACAATGTTCTATATGATCCTGAAGAATAATCTTACCGGTATTGTTGATCGCTGCTTTCACTGCCGAGAGCTGAATCAATACCTCACTGCAGTCCCTTCCGCTCTCCACCATTCTCTTGATAGATTCCAGATGTCCGATTGCCCTGGACAGACGATTTACAACCGCCTTTGTGTGCGCATGGCTGTGGGTATGTCCATGGCCGTGTTCATGGGAATGGGCATGCGTAATCACGGATCCGTCCGGAAGTACATGGGTATGAACTTGCTCTTTGTTCTCATCGCTCATCGATGTTCTCCTCCGTATTTCTCCAGTCGATTTCTTACTTTTATTTTTTCGCTAACCACGCCTTTTTATTATAACAATCTCTTATATTTCTGTAAAGGAATATCTCTGTTTTATTTGTGAAGTCGTGATGTCAAAAATAATCGTCCCATCTTTCAATACGGTCTTCTCATAAGAGACATCCTCCCCTTTAAACTTCTCTTTGATAAACTCTTCCGGATCTTCCACTTCAATCTCGTCCACAAAGACATCTCTCATCTGATTATTGGGACATTTATTAAAAATTTCCCATATCACTTCGTACTCTTTCATAATCTATCCTCTTTTCGTCCATTTTTAACCATTATAAAATACTTCTCCAGCTTTGTCAAAAAAAATGAAAATCAAAATCCAATCAATCAAAATCAGACAGAAAAACGCCTCTCTTCGCGTTCTCTGCCTGATTTTGATTTCATTCTGCTTCCGCAGAAAAACTCTCCAATTGTTCTTCTGTATATACTCCCGTATCCGCCAAAATTTTGTAGTTGTCTCTGTCAATCTCCTGAACATCCGACAGCTGAGCCGGAACAATTCTGCTTCCATTGTCATATTTGCCGGAAGTATTCACTTCCACATCCTTGTCATCCCTAATACTCTCCAGAATATCCGTACAGCTATCGTCCAAAAGTTCATATTCTTTCAGGACAGTGATTCCCTGCGTGCCTGTCAAAATCCGCTGTATCGCGCTCTTTGAGGCATCCTGTCCAGTCAGCAGCGGCCATAGTTTATCCGTCGTGTACAGGGAATAATTCTCCTCTTGCAATGCCTCTACCGCTCCATCCAGGATCTGATCCGTCTGCGCACACAAAATATCCAGAGGTTCCTCTGTGTAAGACTGTTCCAGAATCTCGGATGTTTTCGCTTTCGCCGACTGTGCGTCACTGGCATTCAGACACAAATCGGTAAACTGCGTTCTTCCTGATTTACTCTGCAAGGTTCCTTCTTCAAAATATGGCTCAAGAACTGACCGAACACCTTCATAGAAAAACTGGCTGTCCAGGTCGCCGGAGTCTTCCAAAAGAAACTCCATCGTATAGGACTCTCCTGCCTCCTTGGCCCCTTTCAGATTCTTCTGCGCCTCAATGAATTCTCCCACTGCCTTTCCGGCTGCCCGACTGTCAAATCCCACATAATAATCTACCGCGTCTGTATCGCGGACCAGCTGATTGTAGCTGATCACAGGAATATCATTTTCATCATAAAAATCCAGAGCATCCACTAAGGCCCAGGAATCTACAGGAATCAAAATGACTGCTGATACCTGATCTGCCATATCCTTCAGCTGCTTAGCCTGTTCCTTTTCGTCTGCTGCCTGCTGTATCACAACAGAAAAGCCTGCTTCCTCCAGGCTTCCGGTCAGATAGTCAAGATCTCCGGACCAGTACTCACCTGCCTGTTCAGGCGAGGAAATTCCTACTGTAAACTCCGGTGCATCATCCACACTCTCTGACTCTTCTTCCGGCTCCTCCGCGTCCGCACTGGCTGTCTTCGTCTCTTCCTGCGCCGCACTTTGATCTTTGCAGGCAATACAGGATACCGCCGCCACAGCTGCCAATATGACTGCCAATAGTTTCTGTTTCATTGTCTTTCCTCCTGATGTCTGTCATGATTCTTTATATTCCTTCAGAACACTTTTCAGGTGATCACGAAATGCAGCTGAAACTTTCTTTGGTTTCACAAGTTTTACCTGTTTTCCCATGGCCGCCAGCCATCCGTAAAGCTCCAAATCCAGAGTGTGTTCCACAGTCAGTATCACCTGTTCTTCCTCTTTTTCTTTTTCATTCAAAATTCTCCCGAAAAAGTTCTCAACCTGAGGCTGAAACTTTTTCTCGCATAATAATTTGAGCCTTTTCGTCTCCCCGTCTTTTTCATGCTGTGTTTGAAAATTTTCTGCTTTCTTTGGCGGATTGATCTGAGACTCTTCTGCCCCGTCCGTGACCAGATAATATCCCCCCGGTCTTTTTCGGTTATAGCGGATATCCATGCCATAGACACGCAAGGCGTCCATGTCATCGTATATACTTTTGCGCTCAGCCTGAATACCCTTTTGGGCCAGGAAATCTATGATTTCCTGCATGGAAGACATCTCATTTCTCTGGCTCTTTTCTTTTAAAAGTTCCATCAGGTACAAAATCTTTAATTTCTGGTTACAGGATTTTGCCATAGATATCCCTCCTTACATTTTTTTCGTCTCTCATTTTCACGCAAGAAGTACTAGTTTTGCTGAGATCCGTCTTATTTCTTACATCTTACCATGTGTGGCTCTGTGAAACAAGACTGCAAAGTGTGAAATTCCTTGATTTCATCCTTTCGGTAATCCATTCCATCATATTTTTTGCAAAAAGAAAGAGACAGTTAAAAACTGTCCCTTTCTCCTATAATCATTTTATATCTCTCAGTCTACTGGCTCAAACTCTTCTTTGCCAGCGCCGCACAGCGGACAAACCCAATCATCCGGCAGATCTTCAAATGCAGTTCCTGGCTCGATTCCGTTCTCCGGATCTCCCACTGCTGGATCATACTCGTATCCACATGGCTCGCATACATATTTTTTCATGATGTTATTCTCCTTTCATTTTCACTTATGTGAAGTTATTTTTATTCTGTACTTTTTTTGTTAAATTTATTACAATCCCATCATATCAGCTTTTCCTGTAAATTGCAAGAACTATTTTCAAATTTCTCTATTCTTTCACAAAACGATGGTAAATATAGTCATTTGCCTCTTTTTCTTCCTCATCCGGCAGTGGATCCAGATGAATTTCCTGTCCGTATTTTCGTTCCAAAGCCTTTGTGATTAGATAATCCGTGATCTGCGGATTTTTGGGAAGAAGAGGTCCGTGAAGATAAGTACCGATCACATTTTTATAGATAACCCCTTCGTAACCAGATTCCCCATCATTTCCGGAACCGTACAGGACTTTTCCCAAAGGCCGGTTATCATTGATGTAAGTCCGTCCCCCATGATTCTCAAATCCCACAATCGGCATGGAGAACAAATCACTTTTCAGAACAATATTGTCAATCAACCGGGGGCTGCCCTGCTCTGTGTACAAATCCACAAGGTTCAGCCCCTCAATCGTTCCCTGATCCGTCTTATAATATTTTCCGAGAAGCTGGTAGCCGCCGCAGATGGCAATCACCACTCCGTAATCCTCCACGTAAGCCTTGAAATCGGCCTGTATCTTTTTCAGCTCATCGTTCACCAGCATCTGTTCTCTGTCTGACCCGCCTCCGAGAAGCACCAAGTCCAGCTTGGAAAAATCAATGGTATCCCCCAGCTCAAAGGCAATGGTCTCAGATTCAATCCCCCGCCACTGGCAGCGTTTCATCAGGCATTGAATATTTCCACGGTCTCCATAAAGATTCAAAAGATCCGGATATAAATGTCCCACGGTCAGTTTCATTTCTTTTCTTCCTCCATTCTCTTCAGAATCGTATGTGTGGAATACAGTCCGGTATAATTCACAAGCAGATAAAGATTTCCAGTGCCGTTTTGGATCTTATCCTGGATTGCTCTCTCCATATCCGGCTGAGCCACAGAATCAATTCCCACATATTTCAGCCGAAGCCTCATATCATAACAGCGGATTCCTGAAACCGTGATGGAACGGGCATTGGCATTTTCCAGGCGGTCAAAATCCACATCCCACAGCCAGGAGACATCTGTGCCATCCTGGGCATTGTCATTAATCAGAATGATAATATCCTTCGGTTCACGATCTGTCATCACCGCTCCGATATTCTGATTAAATCCGGCAGGGTTTTTGGCAAGATTCAACATCACTTTTGTCCCTTGTATCTGAAACAGCTCATTTCTGCCAAACTGCGGTTTATAATTTCCCAATACTCTGTTAAAGTTCTCCAGGGAAGCCCCTGCCATGTCCGCCGCTCCATAGACAGCCAAAATGTTGTAGACATTATAAAAGCCCCTGTAATTTGCCTTCACATGGAACTCGCCCACATCAAAAGCCAGCCCGTCTGTCAAATCCACATGACTTGCGTTATAGTCCAGTTTTGGACGGGAAAAACCACACTTCGGGCAATGATAAGCCCCCAACTGACTGTAATGATAGAAATCATACTCCATTTTCGCGCCGCAGCGTTTGCAGAAACGTCCTTCCCGGATCTCTTTCGCGTCTTCCTCCAGCACTTTTTCACCGATTCCATACGTCCGGTATGCATTTTCTCCCGTTACCGCCAGATAAGTGGAAAGAGAATCATCTCCATTGACCAACAGCTTCATATCCGGCGCCATCTTCATGGCACGGGCCAGTAAATTCATGGTGATATCAATCTCCCCGTAACGATCCAACTGATCTCTGAACAGATTTGTCAGTATCATATAATCCGGCTGAAAATGCGGAAAGACTCTCACGGTAGACGCCTCGTCGATCTCAATACAGGCATAATCTGCATCCAGACGCCCGTTCATCTTTGCGCCAAGCACAAAAGCAGCCGCAACACCATTCAGCATATTGGAGCCTGTGTGATTACAGATTACTTTCTGCCCGTTGGCCTCCAGAACTGAACACAACAGGTTATTCGTCGTAGTTTTTCCATTGGTTCCGCAGACTGCGAAAATTCCCTTTTTCACTTCGCCGGCCATCTCTTTTAAAATATCCGGATAGATCCGAAGAGCAATCTTACCTGCCCAGGTAACCCCCTGCTTTCCCATTTTTTTACAGGCATACCCGGCAAATTTTGATGCCCAGACAGCTATCAATCTTCGTATTTTCATCTCTATGGTCCTTTTCTGATTATTTTGTCCATTCATGGTCTGCCTAATAGTATACCCTCTTTTCCTGTAAAAGAAAAGAGGGTATATATTCTATTTCGCCCGCATAGCAGATGACATCATACAATAACCGGCTGCGCCTTGTTCCAGCACCTGACAGCAGTTTTCCGATGTGATCCCGCCAATTCCATAGACAGGAATTGTGACAGCTTCACAGACATTTTTCAAAAAATCCAGTCCTCTGGGCTTTAAATCTTTCTTACAGTCTGTGGCGAATACATGCCCGGCTGTCACATAAGTTGCCCCCAACCTTTGAGCCTGAACTGCTTCCTCCACACTGTGGACAGACGCGCCAATACAGGAGAAGTCTCGCAGGTTCTCTTCCTCCTGCAGTTTCCAAAGGGGCAGATGAATCCTGGTGCAATTCAGTCTTCTGGCCGCCTCTGGATAAAAATGTAAGATACAGGGAATTTGAAATTCCTCACAGATTTTAAGAACCTGTCCGGCTAATTCCAGATATTCGTCTTCCGGGAGATCTTTTTCTCTCAGCACGATTCCTTTCGGTTTTTTCTGTGCCACAAACCGAAGCTGTTCCAGGAAAGGCCTCTGGCACAGATGACGGTTTGTGATCACCAGGACTTTCTCATACGAACACATAATCATTCATCACCGGCTGCATGCCCTGATCCAGAATCATCTGACGGATCACGTCCACATCCCGGTTATCATCAATCTCGAACTGGTCATCTCCTTGCTCTTCCACCTCGGAGGAATGGCTTCCCACGCCAGTGCTCACGCCTGCCGAAATCTTGGTCGCCGCAATTTGAATAACATGATCGCGGAACCTGGCACTCTCACGGCTGGAAATCGTAATTCCCGCAAAAGGCATAAACAGGCGGTAAGCTGTGATGATCTGAAGAAGCTGCGGTTCATGTACATCCTTAGGATTAATCTTATCGTTATTGATGATCGGTCTCAATCTCGGACAGGAAAAAGAAATCTCAGCATACGGATATTTTTTCTGAAGCAGGTATGCATGCATTCCTGTCGCGAAGGCATCTTTCCGGAAATCATCCAACCCCAGAAGGGCAGCGAAAGCAACACCTCTCATGCCGCCTTTCAGAGCTCTCTCCTGGGCATTGAACCGATATGGAAAGACCCTCTTATGACCGGCCAGATGCAGTTTCTCATATTTGTCTGAATTATAGGTCTCCTGGAAAACCGTCACATAGTCTGCACCGCACTGATGCAGATATGCATACTCATCAGAATTCATCGGGTAAACTTCCAATCCCACCAGCTTAAAATACTTCCGCGCGATTTTACATGCCTCTCCAATGTATTTCACATCTGATTTTTTGCGGCTCTCGCCTGTGAGAATCAGGATTTCTTCCAGCCCTGTGGCAGCGATCGTCTGCATCTCCTCGTGAATTTCTTCGAAGCTCAAAATCTTTCTCTTGATTTTATTATGGCAGTTAAATCCGCAGTAAATACAGTAATTCTCACAGTAATTTGCTATATATATAGGTGTGAACATGTAAACGGAATTTCCAAAATGCTTCCGTGTCTCGATCTGTGCAGCCTGGGCCATCTCTTCCAGCAGAGGCAATGCCGCCGGAGAAAGAAAAGCTTTAAAATCTTCCACACTCTTCATATCGTGACTGAGAGCTCTGCGCACATCGGCCTCTGTATATTGATCGTAGTCATACTCATTCATGGCAGTGATCACCCGGTCCATCACATCGGAGTCCAACACTTCCATGCCTTCCATATATTCCATATGATTCGTACGTGGTTTCTCGCTCATCTTCCCATTCCTCCCGTCAGTCTTTCAAAAATCCAGTCAAGGGAGAAGAAGCGCTGGCTCCTTTGTGCAGAACTCTTCCCAGTCCAGCAAGATAAGCCATTCTTCCTGCCTCGATTGCCTTACAAAACGCCTCTGCCATTGCCGGAATATCCCCGGCCGTAGCAATTGCGGTATTGGCCATCACAGCATCCACACCCATCTCCATAGCTTCACAGGCCTGAGAAGGACGTCCGATACCGGCATCCACAATAATCGGCAGGTCAATTTCCTCTACCAGAATCCGGATGAATTCCTTCGTGCAAAGACCTTTGTTGGTGCCGATCGGCGCGCCAAGAGGCATGATGCAGGCAGCTCCCGCATTTACCAGATCTCTCGCCGCATTCAAATCCGGGTACATATAAGGCATTACCACAAATCCTTCTTTTGCCAGAATCTCTGTGGCTTTGATGGTCTCCTGGTTATCCGGGAGCAGATATTTGGAATCCCGGATAACTTCAATTTTTACGAAATCGCCGCATCCGATCTCTCTTGCCAAATGCGCAATCCTGACTGCCTCCTGCGCATTTCTGGCTCCTGAAGTATTGGGAAGCAGTGTAACCCCTTCCGGAATATGTTCCAGAATATTAGCCTCCCCGGCGCTGTTTGCCCGGCGTACAGCCAATGTGACAATCTGCGCTTTCGCATGTTCTACAGCCGCCTGAATCAATTCCATGTTATATTTTCCTGATCCCAGAATGAATCTGGAATCAAACTCATGTCCACCAATCACTAATTTATCGTCTTTTTTCATTTTTATTCGTCCTCTTTCATTGCTTGTATTTTCATCAGACCTTTGTCTCTCCCAGGAGAAGACGTATAATCATATTCGCCTGATGTGCCGCACAGATTGTGACCCTGGGAGCCATCAGACTCTCACCTTCTTCAATTCCGCTCTTTTCATCCCCACAAAGATACAGGCGTTTCATCTTCTGAACCGTCTGGATGGTATTACTGGAATGACATCCAGCCATCCCGGAAGCCGCCACGATCATAACGTCCTTCCTGCCTGCCAGCAAAGTATTAATCAGCATAGCTTTATTTTCTGCCCGGTCAAAAGCTTCACAGACGATCGGATCTTCTTCGAAAATCTCCAGGATATTCTGTTCATCCAGCCTCACGGTATCCGTTTTCAGGCACAGATAAGGATTAATCTCCAGCAAAATCTCCCTCATCGCCTCCGTCTTGTACTGTCCCAGCTGGGAAATCCAATACTCTTGCCGGTTCAGATTGCTTAAATCCACCCGGTCAAAATCAATCAGATGAAGACTTCCCACACCGGCTCTGGCCAGCATCACGGCCACATGGGAACCGAGACCTCCCAATCCCGCCACAGCGACTTTTGAATTTTCCAAAACTCTCTGAGTTCTTTCTCCATGGCGTTTTCTGAGACTTTCTCGGATCTCCTCTCTGGAAGGCTTCCTTTTTTGCCCCGTCATGTTTCAGCCCCCTCCTACAAAACTGACTACTTCCAGCACATCTCCCTCTTTGAGAACCGTCTTTTCATAATCACTTTTTGGAAGAATCTCTCCGTTATACTCCACCGCAATCTTGGTCTCGTCAAAGTCCATCTCCTCTATCAATTCCCGGACATTCATCCCGCTGCGAAGAGGAAATTCTTCTCCATTCACACGAATCATCTTGTCTCACCTCTTTCCCCACTTCTCAGTATTTCTGCTGTCAATGCACATCCTGTCAGATTTCACGTCAAACCATGTTCTCCCTGTTTTCAGGTACACTAAATACCCTTCATCGAAAACACGGTTTTTCCGGGAAAGAAAAAAGGATGCACCCTGACGGATACATCCTACGAAACTTCTTCTATCCTTCCTACGCCGGCATGATCCGTATCAGGTTCATGAGTCGAAGCCGTTCGTCTTCCTCTCAGCCACCGCGTGTGACTCCCCAGATTTCTATCGACATTTCATATTATAATCATCTTTTCTGTATTTGTCAAATAATTGTATGTAAAATTCTGTCATCTTTCTGTCATTCTGCCTCAGTATTCGAACCTGATCACTCTATATAGTGAATCCTGCACTCCTCAAACCGTTCCTCCTGAATCTTATTCTCTGCCGGATATCCCAGAGAAAACATGGAAAATACCTCCACATCCTGCGGCAGTTTCAAAATCTGATGGACTGCATCCATCCGCTCTCTCACCGGAGCAATTCCAAACCAGACACCGCCCAGCCCCTGTGCATCGGTCTCCAGCCAGATATTCTCCTGAGCAATTGCCATGTCAATCTGTGCATAGTCCGGCGCAACCAGTCCGTTTTTTCTGTATACCGGAACGATCACCACAGGGGCATTCGCCGCACATCCGGAATATGGACTCACCTTCGAAAGTTTCAATATCACCTCCTGATCCGTCACCACATAAAACTCCCAGGGCTGTTGGTTACATGCGCTTGGAGCCTGCATACCCGCTCTTAGAATCTGGCGAATCTTCTCCTTCTCCACAGGTTTATTTTCATATTTTCTGATACTTGTTCTGTGAAATATGTTATTCATATTTATCCTCTCCTTTAATACATAATTTAACAGATAATTTTGTATTTTTCCACAGTTATTTCTATTTTAATTTTATTATTTTCTGCATATATAAATTTTTCTACATTTTTTTCGAAATATATATTGACATTTCAGGAGTTATGAGTTATTATAATCACAACAAAAGAAAAGGAGGACGGACCACCAAAAACATAATTTTATTTCCAATAATCTAAAAGAAAAGAGGTATAGTCCAATGGGAAAGTAATCATTCACTCGTAAAACACTATTCAGAAGAATAGTTTTACATAGATATCAATAAAATAAGGAGGTTAGTCCAATGCATGGAATAAGTTAAAAGTCCACTGTACAAAAGCAATGATTCGTACAGTGGATTTTTTTTTGCGCAAATTTCATTGCATTCCACTTTCTGACATTGTATGATAGATAAGTCGATGCCTTTTGGCTTTCCCAAAAGCCAGACAAAACATCTGGATCAGAAAGGATAACAACATATGTTTTTTATCGGAGCTCACCTTTCCTCTGCGAAAGGTTATTTAAATATGGGAAAAGACGCATTGAAAATCGGTGCGAATACCTTTCAGTTTTTCACCCGCAATCCCAGAGGTTTCAAATCAAAACCCCTGAATGAAGAGGATCTGGCAGGACTTAGCCGGCTGATGCAGGAAGAACATTTTTCTCCTGTTGTAGCCCATGCACCCTATACATTGAATCCCTGTTCCACCAGACCCGAAGTCTGTGAACTGGCACTGCAGATTTTCAGGGAAGATCTGAAGATCATGGAGTATCTGCCTGGAAACTATTACAATTTTCATCCGGGCAGCCACTTAAAACAAGGTCCAAAAGAAGCAGCCGCCAAAATCGCCGACATGCTCAATCAGGTACTGTCACCCGATCAACATACTATAGTATTACTGGAAACCATGGCTGGAAAAGGAACCGAAGTGGGACGCACCTTTGAGGAACTGGCCATGATATTGGAACAGGTGGAACTCTCTGAGAAAATGGGGGTTTGCTTTGATTCCTGCCATCTGTCCGACGCAGGGTACGATGTGAGAGAACATCTGGATCAGGTTCTCTCAGAATTTGACCAGGTAATAGGCCTGAACCGCCTGAAAGCTTTTCACTTGAACGACAGCTTGAATCCTCTTGGCAGCCACAAAGACCGGCATGCTTTGATCGGAGAAGGATTTCTTGGTCTTTCTGCCCTCACAAATATGATCAACCATCCCCTTCTGGACGGGCTTCCCTTTATTCTGGAAACACCCACAGATATGGAAGGTCACAAAAAGGAGATAGAACTTTTGAAAAAACATTATCACGAATCGGAGGCACATGAAAATGGATCAGACAACCAGTGAACTGTATACTTCCAGACCGGATTGCCAAGGGCGTCTGGAAAAAGAAATTCTATGCTATGACTTTCTGGAGCAGCACAAAATTCCTTTTACCGGAATGGATCACCCGGCAGCTATGACCGTGGATGACTGCCACAATGCAGATAAAATCCTTGGGATTCATATCTGTAAGAATTTGTTTCTCTGCAACCGCCAGAAGACAGCTTTCTACCTGCTTTTGATGCCTGGTAAAAAAACATTCAAGACAAAACAGCTCTCCTCCCAGATACAGACGGCACGGCTCTCGTTCGCTTCCCCGGAATATATGGAAGAACTTCTGAATCTGACTCCCGGATCTGTCACGATCATGGGACTGATGTTCGATCCCATGAAAAAGGTTCAGCTCCTTATCGACCGGGATGTACTGAAAGAAGAATTTTTCGGTTTTCATCCCTGCATCAATACTTCAAGCCTGAAGATTTCCACAAAGGACCTGATGGAAAAACTTGTCCCCGCACTGGGACATGAACCTGTCTTTGTGGACCTCACAGAAGAAGACTAAAAAAGGAAAAGACAAGCTTTCCCTCCATTTTCGGAGAAAAACTTGTCTTTTTTATTGCATTTACGAAGGCCTGACAGCCACCTTGATCACACCGTCCTCTTTCTGTTCAAAGATCCGGTATCCTTCCATGACATTATCAAGCGTCACCTCATGGGTAATCAGTTTTGTGGTATCCAGCTTTCCCTGCGCAATCAGAGAAAGAATCTCATCACAGTCACTGGCATCCACTCCGCCCATTTTCAAAGTCAGGTTCTTCCCGTACATTTTCGGCAGAGGCAGAGTCTGGTCTTCATCGTAAATGGCTACAATTCCCACAATTCCATTGGGTCTGGCCACTTTCCAGGCAGTCTGGAAAGTATCTGCTCCTCCAGCCACTTCCAGAACCACATCGGCACCTCTTCCCTGCGTCAATTCCGCAACGACCTGAAACAGATCTTCTTTTTGTGGCTGAACAGTCACATCCGCCCAGCCTTCTTCTCTCACCAGTGCCAGACGTCTCTCATCCAGATCCACCGCCACAATTGTCTTCGGTTCATACAGCCTGGCACACATCAGAGCACACATACCTGTAGGTCCTGCTCCGAGAACCACCACCGTATCCTCTCTTTTGATTTCTCCAATCTTAGCCGCCCAGTATCCAGTTGCCAAAATATCACCTACAAACAATACTTGACGGTCTGACAGTCCCTTTGGAATTTTATTTAATCCCTGATCGGCCAGAGGCACTCTCACGTACTCCGCCTGGCCGCCATCGATCCGGCAGCCCAGAGCCCAGCCGCCATTTTCATCGGTGCAATTGTTCACATAACCTCTCTCACAGAAAAAACATTTCCCGCAAAAAGTCTCCACATTCACAGTCACCCGGTCTCCCGGCTGAAAGTTCTTCACCTGCTCTCCCACTTCCTGAACCACACCAACCATCTCATGACCCACAACCACTCCCGGCTTTGCCCGGAGTACAGCCCCGTGCTTGATATGGAGATCGCTGGTACAAATGGATGCCAGCGTCACCTTCACGATGGCATCTGTGGGTTCACAAAGCTGTGGAACCGGCCTGTCTCCCAGTATCAGACTTCCTTTTTTCTCATAGATCACTGCTTTCATTTATCTGCCCTCTAATACAATCTCTTCTCAAAATGCTGATAATCCTTGGGGTTACTCCAATCTCCGCCCCAGCTATATCCATATTTGGTGAAAATCTGGTAACAGAGATCCTCATGGGTAATCACATGTTCCGCGCCGCTGGTACGGTCAATGTAAGGATCTGCATTACTGTGAGACCAGCTCACAGGGGTATCTCCATCGTACACTACATAAGGGTTTTCCATGGGATTAATGTCGATTGCACATCCATAAGCATGATTGGACAAAGCCCCTCCGCCTGTCTGTTCCCGATAATTAAAAGCGGAAGTATTGTTCACATCTATCGATGCATAATCTGTGCTGTCCCCGTCTCCGGCCCAGTAATTATCCACCAGATACATGGAATTTATTTCATATCCGTTCTGGAATAGTTCCATGAAAATGCTGCAAATCTCATCTGCCAGCTGAGCATTGACAATCATCTCTCCCACCTGAATCTGATGATCATAATTATAGTGAAGCATCTTCAGATAGCGCAGATCCTCCAGTCCAATATCCGGATTGTCTCTGTAGGATTTTCCATTAATCCTCTGATATACCTCATCCGGAATCTCACTTGCCATAAAGTACTGAGGCAGATTGTTCATATCCACAGAATCTGCATTCACTTTCTTTCCTGCCGGAATGTCCATAACCGTAGCATACGTTTCTGCTGCCTCTTCCTCTATTCCATCTTCCTCCGGCTGGGATGACTGTTTCTGTTCATCGGCACTTTCCCCAGAATCTTCCAAAGATTCCTCTTTTTTTTCCGCTTCCTGGCGCAGCTGATCCAGTTCCTCCTGGCTGCTCTGCAGTTTCTGGGCCATATTCTGATAACGAAGTCCCGAATACACCAAAAGGGCCGCCAGGATTAAAACGATCACCGACAGTATCACCACTGCCGCCATATTTGTCTTTCTTGGCTTCATGTCTTACTCCTCTGCAAAGATTCTCATATCTGTAATACAGGTATCATCCCAATCCGTTCCACGATAAACACCATCTATCGTGATCGTCAGGCTGTCTGCCTCACAGGGACGGCTGAATTCCAGACAAAACTCTGTCCATTCATCCGGGAATTGAACCTGCTGGCTGAATTCGCCCATTGTAATGGTCATCTTGCTTGGCTTATTATTTCCGTAATAGTAGCGATTCGTCTTCCAGTTGCCCAGTTTGAACGTGAGATATTTCACAGAACTTTCCTGGCTGAACTGGGCTTCCACCCATTCACCGATTCCGGATCCCTCTACTCCTTCCTGCCAGTTCGTCTCGATATTTTCATCAAAGATCATAATCGGTGTGTTGATCGCACCGTTGTCCTGTTGAATCACAGAGCTGGAATCCGCAGAAGCCACATGAATCTGTTTATAATCAGCAAGATTCACCTGATTAATGTCCACCAGTCTGGCAGTAATCGGCTCCAGGGTAGGCTCCGGTGTTGCAGTCTGCGTCACTGCCTCTTTGGAATCTCCCTGTTTTTCTCCATCCTGACTGTCTTGAGAGTCTCCGCTCTTCATAAAAATCACAAAACCCAAAATTGCCACCACTGCTGCCAGAACTGCCAAAATCGCCAGGATGATGCCGGCCGGCGACTTCTCCTGTGCAGGGGGAGCTGCATTTCTCATTTCCCCCATAGGTCTCCTGTCATTCCTTCCCGGACCGTTTCCCATCTGACCTGCACCGGAATGGATACTCTGCGTCCAGCCGACGGTCTGATCATTCTGAGTCGTTCCCGCAGTTCTTGGATCTGTGGTTCTCGACCCGGTAGTTCTCCCTCTCTGCGTCGTTCCAGTCACCGGCTCCTGATAGCCGGGATAATCCACTGTCCGATCATCTGCATCACCATATAAATCCCGGATCATCTCCTGCATGTTATGATAGCGGTGCTCTGCCCTGACCGATAATCCTTTTTGAATGACATTTGATACATTCTGTGATACCTGGAAGTTTTCCTCTCTCGCCAGCATACTCAGCGGTTTCACATTATCTTGAGAGAGACGATCCACCGACTCCTGAGGGACTTTACCTGATATCATCCGGTAAATAGTAGCTGACAGAGCATAAATGTCTGTCCATGGCCCCTGTTTTCCATTCGTCTGGTACTGCTCCACCGGCGCATATCCGTGTTTCAGTAGAATTGTCATACTTTTTCCGTCATTATTAGATGCCATCCTCGCTGCACCGAAATCAATCAGAGTTACTTCCCGATTCTGTGTAATCAAAATATTATCCGGGCTGATATCACGATGTATAATTCCCGCATTATGTACTTTGTCCAGAGACTCCATCAACGGTCTCATCAGCCGAAGTACCATCTTCTCATTCAGACGGTTGCCACGCGAGCGGATATAGTCTTTCATATTGATCCCCGGAACGTATTCCATCACCAGATAAGCGGTCTGATTTTCGGAAAATAATCCCATCACCTGAACCACACCTGGAAGCTTCAGAAACTTTGCCAGATTTCTGGCCTCCTGTTCAAAACTTCTCAAGCCCGATTCATAATAATGTACCTCTTTCTCTCCTCCTGTCACAATCACAGACGGGCTTCCTGACTGTGTATTCCTGGTCGCCAGGCCTGAAGGAAAGTATTCTTTGATTGCCACGGGAATTTCCAGTTTCAACCACCATGCCAGATAAGTAATACCAAAACCGCCCTCTCCGATTACCTTTCCGATCAGATATTGATTATCCAGAACGGTTCCGGGCGGAAGTGTTCTGGGATTTCTCTTCTGTTCGTATTTCTCCCTGTCAAATCCACAGTGAGGGCAAGGCACATTCAAACTGTTCACGGTTTTCATACACCCCGGACATCTTTTTTCCCAATCTGCCATCTCTCAATCCTCTTTCTATTGTTTTTATCCAATCCATATTCCAAGCGCAGAATAATTATCCTGGCGCTCCCAAAATCCTCTTCTTCGAACTTTTCGCCTCATTCTGGCCATCCAATCATCCGGATTTCTGGCTTTTGCCAGATCCTTTTCCATCTCTTCTTCCAGAACATACTCCCAAAATCCATCTGTACAGAGAAGGATCTGATCTCCCGGTGTCAGAGGTATCGGTGAAATCTCCTGATACTTGATTGGTCTGTCACGCTCCCCCAATACTCTTAATAGTCTGTTGCGGTCCGGATGCTTTCGGATCTCATCCGGCCGGATTTCCCCAGCTTGCACCAGCATCTGCGGTACACTGTGATCAGCAGTACAAAATTGAATCTTCCCCTGACGAAAATAATACAGGCGGCTGTCCCCGATATAAGCCGCTTGCAGCATTCCTTCCTCCACCACAGCACAGACCAACGTCGTCTTCGCGGAACGCATATCATTCCTCTGATCCTGAATCTGAAGCAGTCTCTCATTCCCGCCCAGAAAAACCTCTTGAAAATATTCGGACGCCTCACAGCCTGGCACATACTGTTCAACTGCATAGCGGACTACACATTCCGATGCCAAATCTCCAAGTCCATGTCCGCCCAGCCCATCTGCCAGCGCAAATACACCAAAATTATTCTGGCAGAAAACTCCGAGAAAATCCTCCTGATACTTCCGGCCTCCCTGCTCATGGACACTTGCATAATGTATCATCTGTTTTCTCCTGCATTTTTGATTACAATTATACAACAAAGTGGAAATGCTCTCCACAGGAATTTAAGATTTTCTCAAAAATCCCACTGCCAGTGCAGCCAGTTTCCTGCCAGATCCATCCAGTTCTCGCATTCTTTCTGCATGCCGCCGCCGTTTTTATCCCTGGTCAGAGGCCCTGCCGTTCCCATTCCATGTACTCCAATTCCATACAAATGAAATTCCACTGGCACATGGCACCTGCGCAGCCCCATCACAAACAAAAGGGAATTATCTGCCGGGACAGACCGGTCCGTATCCGTATGCCACAAAAATGTGGGAGGAGTATTCTCACTGATATAATTTTCCAAAGATAATTCTTCTTTTTTCTCTTCATATTCTTCCCCCAGCAGATTGTGAAAGCTTCCTGCGTGAGCACACTCTCCTGCACTGATGACCGGATAGCTGAGGATCAGCCGATTGGGACGAATTTCTTCCTTGTCACAGCCCAATTTCTCAGACAGAAAATCCCGATCCCAGAAGACACCAAGACACCCTGCCAGATGACCTCCCGCTGATGATCCCTGCACCACAATCGCGTCCTCCTTCACATACCATTCTTTCGCATGCTGCCGGATGAGCTGAACAGATTTTGCCAACTGCAGCAAAGCTTCCGGATACCTGGCCGGAGCCACACTGTAGCGCAGAACCGCCGCATGGCATCCCATCGTCATAAATTTCAAAGCCATTCCTTCTGCCTCCCGGTCCGATGTCATCTCATAACCTCCGCCCGGGCACAACAGAACCAGAGGGCGCTGCTTTCCATCATCCAACTCTTTTGAATTATCCCACAGATACGTATATAGCCATCCTGTGAACCTGCTTCCCGGCAACTGTATCTTAATTTTCTCATGTATCATATACAAATCCTCCATTTTTTCTCATATTACAATTTATTATAGACGAAAAACAGCAATTATGGTATACTGACGCAGAAAAAGGTATTTATCCTAAATTATTCACGGAACAGTATCTGAATTGATAACAGTACCATGAATCTGAAAATTGATCCATGCAGCCATAACATCACTCAATTAACCCGTCAAAAGGGTATAAAATCCCTGTGGCAGAG
>DXIX01000009.1 GCA_019112635.1 Candidatus Blautia intestinigallinarum
GGAAACACAGGGATTTCCAGACGTTTTGCAGTATCAATCATTCTTTGAGCATTTAGTTCCGGTCGAAAACATACAATATGATTATCCTTCGTCCGATATGCTTTCAATCCTTCAAAACAGGTCTGTGCATACTGCAGCACTCCGGCACATTCATTAATACAAACCATATTGTCTTCTGTCAGACATCCGTCATCCCAGACGCCATCTTTGTAATTTGCTACATAACGTTTCTCTGTCTTAATATAATCAAATCCTAAATTTGCCCAATCAATGTTTTTCATGTTTTTCTCTCCTTTACTCAATAGATTCTTGTGTTTCAGGGTTCACTTTATTTTTCTTAAAATAATGCACATACACAATACATATAAAAATTAATATCCCTAAGTACCCTGTATAAGGATACACAATGTTCACTAATGTCGAAAACGGCAATTCTGACCCGAAAAATACAATAACTGTAGCTACCACCGCAATAATTTTAAATTTTTTATCTTTTTCATCCTGGCAGAGAAAATTACAAGAAATCCAAAGTAATGAAACTGTCGTCGTAAAAATACCAGCAATAAGTATGACAGAAAATATTGCTCCCAAAATTGGAGAAATTTTCTCGGAAATCGCAAGTGTAGGAACAGCTTTTTCGGCAGTAAGAGTTATGCTGGCCAACAAAGCAAACGCCATAAGCATCAGACACAAAGAAAACGCCACTCCTCCAGCTAAACCGCCTAATCTTGCTTCTTTTACATCTTTGGTATCTGCCCCCAATCCAGTAAAAAATGGTCCCATGTTTAATGCCATAAATGTGGTATACAAAATCCCTGAAATCCACCATGCCGATGCCGATTTCGTAACATTCAAAGATTTCAAAGCCTCATCTGCAGTCGCAAGCCCTTGAAAATTTCCTGCCAAACTCACTGCTCCAACCAATAAACAAAATACAATAATAACAACACCCAAACCACCAATAACAGTAGTAATATTTTTTAGTCCAGTACTGACAAAAAATGCCATTAGTAATGAAATTAAAAGACGACCAACCCAAGTCGGTAATCCATAATATTCATTTAGGACTGATCCTGCTCCAGAAGTCATAACAATCAACACTGCAAATAGGAAAAAGGGTGTAAAATATTTTAAGAATGTCCCCAAATATTTTCCGCAGTAATAAATCCATATGGAGTTGGCAGATTTCAATTTCAATTTATGACCATCTTCCACCAACATCACACAAGTCCATACCATCAATATAGTAGTTATTAAACAAGCCCCTATACATCCTCCTACACCATAAGAAGAAAAGAATTGCATAATTTCCTGTCCCGTAGCAAAACCTGAACCAATGTTAAATGCTACAATTGCGCCACACAATGAGATAATTTTTTTCATATTAACTGTACTTTTCATATTCATCCCTCATCTTATTCCTCAAACATAAGTAACTCATAAATAATATTTGCAGGATCTAAAATAGATACCTTTGCATATTTTTCCAAAGTGCCTTTTAAATACGGAAAATGCGTACAGCCCAATACAATTGCCTCTGTCTGATTTGTCTCAAAATAATGTAATAAATGAAGCAACCCATGCTTTTGCACTAATATATCTGGTTCTTCCCTCCTTTCAATTCCTGTCACCATACTTAATAGAGACACCCCGTATATCTCCGTCTCCGGAGAAATTCTCATAATGACCTGCTCAATTCCTGCCAATGCTTGATTACTTCCTGCTATCACCCCTAAAGAATGAAATTTTGTTGCTAACTTTTGATACGCGTCCATTGGAGTAACAATAAAAATCTCATTTTTCTCGCTTAAATAAGAAAAATCCAGTGTGGAACTTAACGAATTACAATACACCATGATTTTTTGATATCCATCTTTTTTTATCTCATCTATCATAAACTGCACTTTTTTCATCCGTTCTCCCACAGGTTTTACATCAAATGCAACCTGTTCAACTGGTGAATGATTTACAGGATATCCTGATGCACAAATTCCTTTTTCCTGTAAAAATTCCACACCCATCTGTGTATCCACAGGAGTTCCGGCTATCACTGCAATTCTTACTTCTTTATTCATTCGCATTCCTCCAATTACTTCATAACATTCTATCTATCCTATAGCCAGACGCCTTAGAATCTCATAACGTTTGTTTGTGTATTTCTGGATACTGTCAATATCTTCCCCTGTAAGATTTTTAAACTTGCCGATTCCTTTCACGAATTCCCCCACTGAAATTGGGTTTTTATTTTTAAAGTTAAGCTTATAGCCATCCTGATCCATTTCCCACAGAGGAAATACATTTGCTTTCACCGCATTTCTGGCAATCTCAATTCCTTTATTGGAGGGATAAGCCCACCCCGTGGGACATGGAGAGAAAATATGAAGATAAGCAAATCCCTTCTTGCTGGCTTCCAGGCCTTTTTGTACTTTGGCAACCAGGTCGGACATATGGGAAGGAGATGCAGTCGCGCAATACTCAATGTTATGCATAGACATAATCAACGGAAGATATTTCTGCTGCTGCTGTTTTCCATTAATCACACTTCCGATGGGTGTTGTGGAAGTTCTAGAACCCTTTGTGGTTGTAGAACTTCTCTGATATCCCGTATTCATGTAGCCCTCATTGTCATAACAGATATACAGCATCTTCTCATTTCTCTCAGCCGCAGCAGAAAGACTCTGAAAACCGCAGTCCGCGGTCGCGCCGTCACCTGCGAAGCCAATAATATTCACATCGCTTCTCCCTTTTCTCTCATACATTTGACTCAGCCCAGTCAAAAAGGAAGCTGTATTGTCCAGAAGAGGAATATGTACCGGAATATTCAGACCATTCGCATAATTCCATCCCACAACTCCAGCTCCAGCCATACATCCCGGCGGAATTCCAATGATTGTATTTTTACCAGCTATCTTTAATACCGTTCTTAATATTAATTCTCCACCGCAACCCTGACAGGCAGACATACCCGGGGTTACCTGATCTTTCGCTTCTCTTAAAACATCAATATAACTCATGAATTTTCCTCCCGTTTAGTCAACCATATACCACTGAGTTTCTTTCTCACCCGGCTCATTTTTCTGCTTATCCAGTCTTCGGATTGTGCTGAGTATCATATCAATGGAAATATCCGCACCGCCTAGTCCGCCGATCGCAGAAAAATGACAGAACTGATTATCTACATCACACAGTGCTGCTTTGACCTCCATATGCATAGGCCCCTGGCTCCATCCAAAGCAGACACTCCTATCAATCACTGCAAAAGCTTTCTTGTCCTTTAATGCTTTTGCGATACGATTCGCCGGGAACGGTCTTGTAAAGCGCAGCTTAATAAGCCCTGCCTTAATTCCCTGCTCTCTGGCGATATCCACTGCATCCATCCCAGTTCCCGTCATGCCGGCTATTGTGACGATCACAACATCTGCGTCCTCTGTCTTATATTCTGAAATTGCTCCGCCATAGTAACGGCCAAAAGCATCTCCAAATTCCTTATCTACCTCCTCAATAACATCCAAGGCTCTTTCCATGGCATCCAGATGGCTCTTTCTGTATTTCATCATCAGTGGTCCCGGGGTCAGCGGATCCAGCGCAAAAGGATTATCTGGATCAAGTACCGCATGATTAAAAGAAACTGGAGGAAGAAATGCATCGACTTCCTCCTGCAAAGGCAGATCCACACCCTCTGTCAGATGAGAGCTGTAGAATCCATCGTAACAGACATTCACCGGCAGCAATACCTTAGGATTCTCTGCAATTTTGTATCCCTGAATCACCATATCCACGATTTCCTGATTATCATCACAATATACCTGGATCCATCCTGCATCACGGACACTCATAGCATCCTGCTGACCGCTCCATACAGTCTCCGGAGAAGTCATTTCTCTTGTGGCAAGGGCCATCACCATGGGAAGGCGCAAGGTAGACATCCTGAAATAAGGCTCATACATCAACGCAAGCCCCTGGGCGGAAGTAGCCGTAAACACCCGTCCCCCTCCTGCCGCTGCCCCCTGTACCACGCTCATAGCTGAATGTTCCGATTCTACCTGGACAAGATTCGCATCGATTTTTCCATTGTGAACCATAGTGGACAGATATTCCACAACCGATGACTGAGGCGTAATCGGATATGCCGCAACCAAATCCGGCCTGCACAGAGCCGCAGCCTCTGAAGCAGAATAATTACCGGTAAGTACCTTGATTTTTCCCATTACTTCGTACCTCCTTCCAATACCATATCAATGGCACCTTTTTTACATTCATTGGCACAGATGCCGCATCCCTTACAGTAATCATAAGTAATTTCGTATTTCTTATCCTGTGTGCCCACGATGGCATTGACCGGACAATAGGTCAGACACATACCACACTCCACACATTTTTCTTTATTCATCACTGGTCTGAATACACGCCAGCTCGCAGTATCCAGAATATATAATCCATCGTTCCCAATGGGCGTAATATGTAAATGTTCTGCCATAATTTCCCTCCTATAACTTCAGGCTTACCGCCTGCTCATAAGCCTTCTCAGCAGCACGGCGGTTAACCTCTCCAAATGTCTTCTCGATCTCCTCCATAACCTCATCCTTATCTACCAGGCCGGATGCTCTTGCAAAAGCTCCTAACATTGCTGTATTAGGAATATTTCTTCCTAAAAATTCTTCTGAGATTCCTGTTGCGTCCACGATGGTCACTTTCCCTGCATTGGCAGGTATGTGCAGATCTTCAATTTTTTTGACAGAATTAATAATAATAGATCCGCCGTCCTTCAATCCTACATAAGTAGTAGGCAGGGAGATCAAGGTATCATCCATAATTACCAGGCTGTCTGGCTCGTAGACCTGCATTTTTCTCCGTATTGGTTCATTGGAAATTCTCAGATAACCGAATACTGGCGACCCTTTTCTTTCTACTCCGAAAAACGGAATAAACTGTCCATGTTTCTTGCCGGCTACTGCCGCTTTTACCAAGATTTGGGACGCCTTCACCACACCCTGTCCGCCGCGCCCATGTAATCGAATCTCTTTCATATGACTGCTTCTCCTTTTTATTGATTTTATATATTAAACTTTGTTATCTATATTAAAACACTTTGTATTTTTATATTAATTGTAGTTTTATAATTTGTCAATATATTAAAACTTACATTTTTTCAGATTTTTTTGTGAATATTACATAATTTCATATCTTTAAACATCTCTTGCATCCTTTTCCTTTGCCTGTTAGACTGATATTTATGAAGAAGAGAAAGGGGGATCTATTTTGAATAATAGTGAAAATTCTAATCGTTATATCCTGCATTCCGTCAAGACAGCCTTCTCAGTCCTGGATCTATTCTTCAGCCATGAGGAACTGACTTCCGCGGAAGTTGCCCGCTGCCTTGATATCAATCGCAGTACTGCTTTTCGTTTTCTTGTTACTCTGGAAGAAAGCGGTTACATTGTAAAGACACCTGACTCCAAATACCGTCTCAGTATCAAAGTATCTACTCTAGGACAGGTTGCCCACAATCGAATGGAACTAATCAGTACGGTTCATCCATACATTCTTAAAGTATCTGAGGAAACCGGAGAATCTTCTCATTTATCCATCATGGATAATTCTACCCACGTCACCTTTATTGATAAGGCAGTGGGAACTCTCTGGCTGAAGATGGATATTACCCTGGGCTACACACAGCTTGCCCACCTGACAGGAACAGGAAAAGCAATTTTAGCCTACGAAAATGATCAATTTATTAATCAATACTTAAAAGAAGCAAACTTTGAGCAGGTGACATCGAATTCCATTAAAGATGCCAAGGAGCTTTTAAATGTTCTGGATCAAATCAGAAAACAAGGATACTCCTGTGATAATGAAGAGACGGAACTGGGACTCACCTGTTATGCAGTACCCATTCTGACCCATTCTGGTCATCCTCTGGCAGCCATCAGTTCCTCCGGCCCTACCACCAGGATGGTTGCCAACAAAGAAAAGCATATTTCCTTGTTACAGAAAACTGCCGAAGCTATTCAAAAATCTTTTTAAAAATAATTGACACTTCCGATTTACTGTGTTATAGTTTGTTTATAATACAAAACAACGTTTTTCTATATTAAACACTTTGTATTTTATAATATAGGAGGCGTTTATGAATAACTATCGGATGCTTATCATCAATATGGGATCCACGTCAACAAAGGTCGGCGTGTACCTAAATGATACCGCCGTCTGGACCCATACTCTTTCCCACCCTCGGGAAATTATCTCCCAATATTTACACTTTATGGACCAATATGACTATCGGCTTCAGGAAATCCTGAAGCTTTTAGAAGAGAAACAAGAAAAACTGGAAAACTTTCAGGCAATTGTCAGCCGAGGCGGCACTGTGCGCCCTGTAGCCGGCGGCACCTATGAGATAACCCAGAAAATGCTGGATGATTCCCAAAGTGGCCTCTATGGCGATCACCCTTGTAACATTGGAGGCCAAATCGCCTACGATCTGGCAAAAAACTATCATTGTCTGGCATTAACCGTGGATCCTCCGGTCTGCAACGAAATGTGTGAAGAAGCCGTCTACTCTGGTCTTCCTGAAATTACCCGAATTGCATCTTTTCAGGCATTGAACCATAGAGCGACAGCCAGAAAATATTGCAAAGATCATAACGTTTCTTACAAAGAAGCTAATCTCATCGTTGCCCACATGGGAGGCGGCATTACAGTAGCTGCTCATCAAAAAGGGAAAATTACAGATGTAAACAATGGTCTAGCCGGTGACGGCCCCTTTGCTCTGGAGAGAAGCGGCGATCTTCCTGTTGGAGAATTGATTAAGCTCTGTTACAGTGGAAAATACACCCTGGAGGAAATGCTTCGTCATGTAAATGGCCGCGGCGGAATGGTCGCTTATCTGGGAACTGTAGATGGAAAAGAAGTGCAGAAACGAATCGATCAAGGCGATGAACAGGCAATTTCTGTTACCCATGCCATGGCCTATCAGGTAGCAAAAGAAATCGGCGGCATCGCAGCTGCAATGAAAGGAAAAGTGGACGCCATCGTATTGACTGCCGGTCTTGCCTACTGGGAATATTTTGTAGAATACATTAAAGAACGGGTATCCTTTATCGCACCGGTTGCTATATATGCAGGTGAAAATGAATTGGAATCTCTTGCCCTTGGAGCCCTTCGGGTATTCCAAAAGCAGGAAGAACTTCAGAAATATAATGATCAGGCATAGAAAGGAAGATCAAAACATGTATCGCAATTTTGATGAAATGCTGAACAAAATCAGAGAAAATCCTCAGAAAAAAAAGATTGCTGTAGCGGCCGCCCACGATCGTGAAGTCCTGGAATGTGCCGTCACCGCGAAGAAAGAACAGATTGCAGACTTTATTTTAATCGGAAAAGAAAATCGAATCAGAGAAATTTTGTCAGAACTGGGAGAAAACCCTGATACTTGGACAATCCTTGCGGAAACCTCCGACTCAAAAGCAGCCGCACTGGCCGCTTCCATGGCTTCCAAGGGAGAAGCAGATGCTTTGATGAAAGGACTTTTACAGACATCTACCTTTCTTAGAGCACTATTTCAGAAAGAACTTGGGCTTGTACCGCCGAAAACCATCGTCAGTCAAGTCACCGTCAGCGAATATCCCTCTCAGGATCGTCTGCTTTTGATCACAGACTGTGCCGTCAATGTAACCCCGGGATATGACGAAAAAATCAATCTTATTCAAAATGCCGTTTCCCTGGCACAAAAGATTGATATTCCTCTGCCGAAGGTTGCCTGCATTGCCCCAGTGGAAGTAGTCAACGAAAAAATGCCGGAAACCATAGATGCCGCTATGCTAAGCAAAGCCTGTGACAGAGGACAAATCAAAGGATGTGTTGTGGATGGTCCTCTGGCATTAGACAATGCCCTCTCCCCAGAAGCTGCAAAAGCAAAAGGAATCACCAGTGACGTGGCAGGATATGCAGATATTCTGCTGATGCCCAATCTCTGCACTGGCAATGCCATCTACAAAGCGTTGCATTATTTTGGTAATCTAAAGACGGGAAGTGCAGTTATTGGAGCAAAAATCCCTGTTGTTCTGACTTCCCGGTCTGACACAGCAGAAAGCAAGCTGCACGCAGTAGCATTGAGTGTTCTCTGATCTATCTTGACTGAAAATTCAAAACACTGCTTAAATATAAAAGATGCCCTTCTCCAAAAAGGTATCGCAAACCTTTTTCATTTGGTTTTGCGATACCTTTTTTGTTACTCAACCCCTATACCTGCCGCAAGATGAAGAGCGGACCCATTACGATCTCCCTGCAATATAACCAATCGCCTCTTTCACCGTCCCTACATATATTTTCTCGATGCCCTTGACTTTATCTGCAAATTTTTGACATACCCGTGGAAGGATCACTTTCTCAAAGCCTAATTTCTTTGCTTCCTGCACCCTTTGCTCTGCCATGCTCACGGCACGCACCTCACCGCTCAGACCAACCTCACCGAATGCGAGAAGCCGGTCATCAATCACCCAGTCACGATAGCTGGAAGCAATCGCCAGACAGATTCCCAGATCAACAGCCGGCTCATTCATCTTAATTCCCCCCGCAATGTTCACATAGGCATCGCAGACTCCCAGATGCAGACCAGCTCGTTTTTCCAATACCGCCATCAGAAGATTGACCCGATTAAAATCAATTCCAGCGGCAGTCCTTCTCGGAATTCCCAGATTACTCTGACACACCAGAGCCTGTACTTCTATGAGAATAGGCCGGGTTCCTTCCATAGAACATGCCACCACAGACCCAGAAGACCCTTCCGGCTTTCCCTCCAGAAGAAATTCTGACGGGTTTTTCACTTCCTGAAGACCATCATTGCGCATCTCAAAGACACCAATCTCATTGGTAGATCCAAAACGATTCTTGACAGCTCTCAAAATCCGATATGTGGCATGCCGTTCTCCCTCAAAATATAAAACCGTATCCACCATGTGTTCCAGAACTCTCGGCCCCGCCACATTACCTTCTTTTGTCACATGCCCAACGATGAAGATTGTCACGCCCAGTCCTTTAGCAAGCTGCATCAGAACATTAGTAGATTCCCGGACCTGAGAGACACTGCCCGGTGCTGAGGAAATTTCTTCATCATACATCGTCTGAATAGAGTCAATAATTACTACTTCCGGCTTTTTTCTCTCGATCAATTCCCGGATATTTCCCAGATTTGTCTCACACAAAAGTTTCAGATGGCCATCAAAATTTCCTATCCGCATCGCTCTCATCTTAATCTGACGAAGAGATTCTTCTCCGGAAATATACAAAACTTCCACCTTCTGATCCGCCAGATGGCGGCACATCTGAAGCAAAAGGGTGGATTTTCCTATTCCAGGATCACCTCCTACCAGAACCAATGACCCCTGAACAATCCCACCGCCCAGTACACGATCCAGTTCTTCAATCCGGCTGGACTTTCTGGAATCTTCAGTCAAGCTGATCTCTTCTAATCCCACAGGTTTGGGAATCTCTGTATTCTTCTTCACCGTCTTCCCCAAAGAAAACGGGGAGACCGTCTCCTCCACAAAAGTATTCCACTCCCTGCAGCCTGGACACTGCCCCATCCATTTCGCAGACTCATAGCCACAGTTCTGACAAAAATAAACTGTTTTCTTACCTTTTGCCATAAATATTCTCCTAACATCACAATTTTAACCGGATTTTTTGGAATCTTTTGCATCAAATCCAAATTATCCAGTACTGAATTTTCACTTACCACACGGAAAAGGGGCCACATAAAATGGCCCCTCAAAAATCTAAGCAGCACCGCACTTTGTACGGCAAAAAATCCAATTATAATTTCACAATTTTTACAGCTACCTGAAGAGCATTCTCCAACTCCACACTGAAAGAAAGTTTTCCTCCCAGATTGGTTTCCATTTTTCCGATACTCTTCCCATCCAGATAGATCTCATACTCCGTGTCTGCCTCAAGTTCTACGGTGATCTGCGCGTCTTCTTTTCCCTCGACAGCGAACTGCATTCCACCATTCTCCTGAGCCAAATCAAAAACTGTGGTTCCCGGAACCGATTCGTATACAAACATTTCATTCCGCTCCAGCTTGGTAATTTCAGAAAATGTTTTAACTTTGTACATATCTCCCTGATGCTCATAATCTGAAACCTTTGACTTTTTAGCCAATTCATAATTTCCAAAGCTGATGGTTCCATTTTCTTCTGTCCGTATCAATTCCTTCACTACTGACATTTTTTCTTGTCCTCCCTAAGACTCATCTCACGTGGTTTTTACAGATATTATATAATAAATTTAACAATTTTTCCAGCAATACAAGAAATTTTTTCAATAATCCAGCACTCGAAACTCAGATTCCTCTTTTAAAGGGATTTTCTCCACATCAATGTCCTCTATCTGAATGTAAGGTGACTCATAAAGTTTCTGCAGCAACAGATTAATCTGCTGAGAAGTTCCCTGCACTTCCATCTCCACACTGCCGTCCCACAGGTTCTGAATCCAGCCTGTCACTCCTATGTTGACGGCAGAATAACTGGCCACAAAACGGAATCCTACACCTTGAACTCTCCCCTTAAAAAGCATATGCTTACGCACTTTCTCACCCATCGTTCTTCCTTGCCTCTGCTGTAAACTGAATTTCTTTTTTCACCCGGCGCACATGAACCACGTCGCCTGCCTGAATTTTTCCTTCCAAAATCTCATTTGCCATAGGATCTTCAATCTTAGTCTGAATCGCCCGGCGCAGCGGTCTCGCACCGTATTTGCTGTCGAATCCTTCATCCGCCAGGTATTCCTTCACAGAGCTGCTGACTTTCAGTTCAATCCCCATCTGATCCTCACAGCGTTTTTCCAGATTTTTAAGCAGAATTCCCACAATCTGCTTGATATGAGTACGATTCAGAGAATGGAATACAATGATCTCGTCAATTCGATTGAGAAATTCCGGTTTAAACATTCTGCGGACTTCCTCCATCACAGAGGATTTCATTCTCTCGTAATCCTGTTTCTCATCCTCCTGGGCGCCAAAGCCCAGTCTCTTCGGTTCCACAATCGCCTGAGCGCCTGCATTGGACGTCATGATGATAATGGTCTGTTTAAAATCAATCTTTCTTCCCTGGGCATCGGTAATATGACCATCATCCAACACCTGAAGAAGGATATTAAACACGTCCGGATGAGCTTTCTCAATCTCATCAAACAAGATCACGCTATAGGGATTACGTCTCACTTTCTCTGAGAGCTGTCCGCCTTCCTCATATCCCACATATCCTGGAGGAGATCCAATCAGCTTGGAGACACTATGCTTTTCCATATACTCGGACATGTCTACACGGATCATTGCCTGCTCGGTGCCGAACACAGCCTCAGCCAGCGCTTTTGACAATTCCGTCTTTCCCACACCGGTGGGTCCCAAAAACAGGAAGGAACCAATCGGCCTTGCGGGATCTTTCAATCCGACACGCCCTCTCTTCACTGCCTGCGCAACAGCGGCAACTGCCTCTTCCTGGCCGATCACCCGTTTATGCAGCTCTTTTTCCAGGCGTACCAGACGGCGTGATTCCTTCTCCGCCAGTTTTTTCACTGGAATCTTCGTCCATCCGGATACAATATCCGCCACAGAGTCCTCTGTCACAACAGACTTCTTTCTCAGGCTGCGGCGTCTGGATTTCTCCATTTCCGTGTCAGCCTGACTTCGTTTTTCCTCCTGCTTTTTCTGTATCTCTTTGGCCTTTTCCAGGTCGCCGTTTTTGAGAGCTGTCTCTTTTTCCAAAGTCAGATGCTGAATGTCTTTTTCCAGTTCCACCACCTGTTCCGGAGCCTGATATCCGGCAAGCTGTACCTTTGAGGATGCCTCGTCAATAATATCAATGGCTTTATCCGGCAGAAAACGGTCGTTGATATAGCGGACTGCCATTTTCACTGCCGCCTCAATGGCAGAATCCTCAATCACAACTCCATGATGCTGCTCATAGTACGGGCGCAAACCTCTTAAGATTTCCACAGTCTCTTCTTCTGAAGGCTCTTCCACGGTCACCGGCTGAAATCTCCGCTCGAGCGCAGCATCCTTCTCGATGTGCTTTCTGTACTCCTCGATGGTAGTCGCTCCGATAAGCTGCAGTTCTCCCCTTGAGAGAGAAGGTTTTAAGATGTTGGATGCGTCCAGAGCCCCTTCCGCTCCCCCTGCTCCGATGATGGTGTGAAGCTCATCGATAAACAGAAGAATGCCTTTGTGCTCTGTCACCTCCCGCACCACATTCTTGATTCTCTCTTCAAACTCTCCCCGGTATTTCGTTCCTGCAACCATGCTGGACAGATCCAGAACCACCAGGCGCTTACTTTTCATCGATTCTGGAACCAGCCCCCACACGATTCTCTGTGCCAGACCTTCCACAATGGCGGTCTTTCCCACACCCGGTTCTCCCACCAGGCAGGGATTATTCTTCGTGCGGCGGCTTAGAATCTGGATCAGCCGTGCGATCTCTTCTTCTCTTCCCACAACCGGATCCAGCTTGCCTTCCGCAGCCTGCTGCGTCAAGTCACGGCTATACTGATCCAAAGTCGGTGTCGCTGCCGCTTCCGGCTTCCGAATTGCCATGAATTTTCCACTCTGCAGTTCTTCCTGCGTATAATTTTTATCCGCTCCCGTCGCTGTCAAAAGCGTCAGCAGCATCTTCTGAATATTGATTCCCATGGTATAGAGCAGCCTTGTGGCCACACACTCTGTGTCTTTCAACATCGCCATGAGAAGATGCTCTGTCCCCACACGGTCTGCCTGAAGAGCCATCGCCTCATTCTCACTGTTGATCATCAGACGCTTTGACCGGGGCGTATAATCTGGTTTCAATTCTGTGCACACGTTGGAAGGAGGCGCGATCAGCTTTCCAATCAGTTCCTCCAGACGGTCCGCCTCCACATTGAATTCCTCCAGTATCATCTGAGCAGTGGAATTCTTCACTTTGCACAGAGCCATCAGAATATGTTCTGTCCCCACATAATTGTTATTCAGATCTTTGGCGACATGTATCGAATAGCGCAGGGCAGCCTTTGCCTGCTCTGTATAATTCTCAAAATTATTTCGCATGGTTCTCTCCTTCTGGTCTATATTTTACGAATATTCCTCGAATATCTCATCAATCAATTCATGCACTTCTTCTTTGGTTATATTCTTGCAACACCCTTTTGCCAGAAGAACGGTCAGATTTTCCTTCATCTCCTGCAAAGCCTTCATCTTGTCCACATCAATACACACCACTGCCCCTTTTCTCCGGTCAATGGTCACAAACCCCTCCTGACGCAGAACAGAATAGGCCTTATTCACTGTATGCATATTGATGCCAATCGTATCCGCCAGCTGCCGGACTGAGGGAAGCGCATCCCCCTCCCGCAGTCTGGATGTGGCAATCCCCATGATAATCTGATTGGTCAACTGCATATAAATTGCTTCATCACTATTAAAATCTATCTCAATCAGCATACGATCCCCTTCTCTCTTGTGCCTTTTGTTATACGAATAGTAGCACAATTTTCCCATAAAATCAAGAGAATCCCGTTTTTACTTGTTCAGTTTTGCCATTTTTAGGAGCTGTTCCTTACCCAGAATCAGATTAATTCCCGCAGGGTTCAGCACGTACCCTTTGGCCTGCTTTGACAGAAGCCTGGGCAGACGCTGAAAATCAACCTTGATGGAACCAATCTTTCTGCCTGCGGCAAATTTCTGAAATTCCATGATGTCCGAAAAACAAGGCTGATACATATCTCCTTCTTTATTTTTGACAAACGGCACGTTCAGTTTTTTCTCACCGTCCTGTTCCTTCACATCCACAGCTAAAAGGAAATTGGCCCTTATAATGTTCGCCACCAGTTCTTCCTCCAGAGCATTCAGATTTCCCTTCTCCTCCAGAGGTACTTTCCTGCGGAGTGCCTGCATAAAATAAATGCCGGACAGCTGCAAAGACGCATTTAAAAGAGGTCTTTTTCCCTCTGGGATCTTAGAGAAATCTGCCTCAATTGCAATCTCCTTTAATTCTACCTTCAGTTCTTCCTGACCGTCTCTGTATAAAATGGCATTGACCCCAATCCCATAAAGATTTCCATAGAATCTGGTATACATGGACTTCTCCACCCGGATTGCCTGAAGAATATTTTTCTCCTCGGCCTGGGCTTTGATATACTCTTTCAGATCCTCATCCCGGGCAAAGACTATAATCTGATCATCGAAATCCTCCGGATCACAAAACACATAGGGCATTCTCGTACTCATGGAAAAAGGTACAAAAAAATGTTCCCCACTCTGTAGTTTTTTGATAACATCTGTTTTGTTCATGTTGCTCTATCCTCTCATCATTTCACTTTCCATATTCTTTTACAACTTCTTTTCTCATTATTGTAACTTCTCACTTTATACCTTGTCAACAAGAGAAAAGGAGGAAATTCTGACGAATTTCCTCCCAGTTTCTTTCTCTTAATCCATGATGTCCACATCTTCTCCGCGAAGAATCTTATTGATATTTCTCACTGCACACATCTTTCCGCACATGGTACAGGTATCCTCCCGCTCTGGAGTGGATTCCGCGCGGTAGCGTCTTGCCTTCTCACTGTCAATGGCCAGCTCGAACTGCTTCTCCCAATCCAGATTTCTTCTCGCCTCACTCATCTCGTAATCCCAGTCACTGGCTCCCGGCAGACCTTTTGCCACATCGGCCGCATGAGCTGCGATTTTGGAAGCAATGATTCCCTCTTTCACATCATCCAGATTTGGAAGACGAAGGTGCTCTGCCGGTGTCACATAACATAGGAAGGATGCTCCGTAAGTAGCTGCGATAGCGCCTCCGATAGCTGCTGTGATATGGTCATATCCTGGAGCCACGTCTGTAACCAGAGGTCCTAATACATAGAACGGCGCTCCTTTACAAATTGTCTGCTCAATCTCCATATTAGCCTGAATCTGGTTCAGCGGCATATGTCCCGGCCCCTCAATCATAACCTGAACGTCTTTTTCCCAGGCTCTGTCAGTCAGCTCACCAAGTGTCACCAGCTCTTCTATCTGAGGAATATCTCCTGCATCAGCAATGCTTCCCGGACGGCAGGCATCGCCCAGGCTCAGAGTCACGTCATATTTCTGACAGATATCCAAAATTTCGTCATAATACTCATAAAATGGGTTCTCGTTTCCAGTCAGTTCCATCCACGCAAAGATGATTGATCCGCCTCTTGAGACAATATTGGTATGACGTTTTGCTTTCTTGAACCGCTCTGCTGTCGCTTTATTGATACCACAGTGAATGGTCATGAAATCCACGCCATCCTCCGCATGCATTTTCACAATATCAATCCACTGACGGGAAGTGATTGCCTTCAGTGCCTTGTTGTAGTAAACAACTGCATCGTAAATCGGAACGGTTCCAATCACTGCCGGGCATTCTGCTGTCAGCTTACGGCGGAACACCTGCGTGTCACCGAAGGAGCTCAAATCCATGATTGCCTCAGCTCCCATCTTAACTGCCTCCATTACCTTTGCCATCTCCAAATCCAGATCCAGACAATCTTTGGAAGTTCCCAGATTTACATTGATTTTTGTCTTAAGTGCCTTTCCGATTCCATGTGCTTTCAGACATTTATGGTTCTTGTTGGCTGGAATGACTACCTGCCCTTTTGCCACCAAGTCTCTTAGAACTTCCACATTTATCTTTTCCTGTGCAGCAACTTCCTCCATTTCTTTAGTGATAATCCCCTGTTTTGCTGCATTCATCTGTGTCGTATACATACCTTCTCCTCCTTGTATGTGCTGTGTAGTGAACTCCCTTTGAAGCTTTCCTGCTTCCAATAAAAAACCCCCTGGCCAATACCAGGAGGAGACAAAACCTAAACTTCCATCATAACTCCCTACGCTGGCATTACCCAGATACAGGTTCTAGGGTTAAAAGCTTCTGCTTCTTCTCAGCCGATCACAATCAGCACCCCTGTGTTTTTACTATATATTATTGTAGCCGAGACTGTCCTGAAAGTCAAGAAAAAGCCGGAATTCTTTTAATATTCACCGTAATAAAGAACCCACGTACGTTTCATGCGCACGCAGGTTCCTCTATCCTCATTATGCCTCATCGATCGCTTTGCCAATGTCATGTCTCATATATTTGTTGGCGAAGGAGATCCACTCTGTCGCCTCGTAAGCATTTTTTCTGGCCTCTTTCAGGTTAGCTCCCTTTGCTGTGATTCCCAGCACTCTTCCGCCGTTGGTCACAATCTGTCCATTCTCCAGTTTCGTGCCCGCATGGAAACAGTAATAGCCGTCTTTGCCTTTGAAATTCTCAAATCCGGTGATGGGGATTCCCTTCTCATATTTCACAGGATATCCCTCCGAAGCAAGAACTACGCAGACAGCTGCATTGTCCTCAAACTGAAGATCAATCTCATCCAGCTTTCCGTCAATACACGCTTCCATTACTTCGATGATATCATTTTTCATTCTCGGGAGAACCACCTGTGCTTCCGGATCCCCGAATCTTGCGTTATATTCCAGCACCTTCGGGCCATCCTCAGTGAGCATCAATCCAAAGAAAATGATTCCCTTAAACGGTCTTCCCTCTGCGCGCATCGCATCCACAGTCGGCTGGTAGATATGTTTCTGACAGTACTCGTCAATTTCTTTTGTGTAGAAAGGACTTGGAGAGAAGGTTCCCATACCGCCTGTATTCAGCCCTTTATCTCCGTCCATGGCTCTTTTGTGATCCTGGGCGGAAGTCATCGTCTTAATTGTTTTGCCGTCTACATAAGAAAGCACGGAGACCTCACGTCCTGTCATAAACTCTTCGATTACCATTGTATTGCCGGCTGAGCCGAATTTCTTGTCCAGCATAATCTCCTGGACTCCGGCTTTCGCCTCTTCCAGATCATTGCAGATCAAGACTCCTTTTCCAAGAGCCAGACCGTCTGCCTTCAGCACGATAGGAAACTTCGCTGTCTCCAGATAGCTCAGTGCATCTTTTGCATTATCGAAATTCTCATATGCTGCTGTAGGAATATGGTATTTTTTCATAAGATCCTTGGAAAACGCCTTGGAACCTTCCAGAATCGCCGCATTTTTCGCCGGACCAAATACCCGCAGACCTTTCTCCTCGAAGACATCCACGATTCCTCCCACCAGAGGATCATCCATTCCCACAATTGTCAGATCGATCTTCTGCTCTGCCGCAAACTGTGCCAGCTTGTCAAATTCCATCGCCCCGATAGGCACACATTCTGCCAGTTCGCTGATCCCCGCATTTCCGGGGGCGCAGTAGATTTTTTCCACTTTCGGGCTCTTGGACACACTGTATGCGATAGCATGTTCCCGTCCGCCGCTGCCAACAATCAAAACTTTCATATGTATTACCTCTCCTTTTCCAGTACGACTGCTCTTCCCTGTTCCACAGTCACTTTCCCGTTGGCGATCAGGTCAATCGCCCTGGGAAGAATCTTCCACTCCGCTTCCTCCATCACACGGCGCTGGAGAACTTCCGGAGTATCTCCTTCGTGGACTTCCACCGCTTTCTGCAGAATGATCGGGCCAGTATCGGTGCCTGTATCCACAAAATGAACCGTTGCCCCTGTCACTTTCACGCCTCGTTTCAGCGCGCTTTCATGTACTTTCAGCCCATAATATCCCACACCGCAGAAAGAAGGAATCAAAGATGGGTGAATATTCACAATCCGATTTGGAAAGGCTTCCACCACACAGGGAGGAATTGCCACCAGGTATCCTGCCAGAACGACCAGATCCGCTTTACTGTCCAGCAGCGCTTTCAAAAGGCCCTGATGAAAAGCCTCCCGATTTTCATAATCTTTCGGAGATACACAGAGACTTTTAATCCCTGCTTTTTTTGCACGTTCCAGCGCAAAGGCATTTCTGTTGTTGCTGATCACCACTTCAATTTGAGTATTCGTGATTGTCCCGCTGCCGATTCCATCGATGATCGCCTGAAGATTCGTTCCTCCGCCGGAGACCAGAACAGCCAGTTTTAACATAGAGTCACTCCCTTTTCCCCTTCTTCAATCTTACCAACCACATAAGGAGTCTCTCCGGCACGGCGCACCGCATCCATGGTCTTCTCCACATCCTCAGCGTCCACTGCCACAATCATACCAATTCCCATATTATAGGTATTATACATCATTTTCTCTTCGATCTCGCCTGTCTTGGCCAGCAGATCAAAAATCGGAGGAATCGGGTAGCTGTTTTTCTCGATAACCGCTCGTGTTCCTTCTCTTAACATACGCGGAACATTCTCATAGAATCCGCCGCCTGTGATGTGGCTGCAGGCACGTACACGGACTCCCGCATCCTTAATGCTCTTCAGGGCCTTCACATAAATCTTGGTCGGAGCGATCAGGGCCTCTCCCAGAGTCATACCCAGCTCTTCCCGATAAGTCTGAAGAGACTCTTTTGTCATATCAAATACTTTACGAACCAGTGAAAAACCATTGCTGTGCACGCCGGAAGAAGCCAGACCGATCAGCACATCTCCTGCTTTAAGGTCCTTTCCGGTAATCAGGTCTTTCTCATCCACAACACCTACCGCAAAGCCAGCCAGATCATATTCATCTTCCGGATAGAATCCTGGCATCTCAGCAGTCTCTCCTCCAATCAGAGCTGCGCCGGACTGTTCACATCCTGCTGCCACACCTTTTACGATCTGTGCGATTTTCTCCGGATAATTCTTGCCGCAGGCAATGTAATCCAGGAAAAACAAAGGCTCACCGCCTGCACATGCGATATCGTTCACACACATCGCCACACAGTCAATTCCCACAGTATCATGTTTGTCCATGAGAAAAGCCAGTTTCAGCTTCGTTCCCACACCATCTGTTCCGGATACCAGAGTCGGTTTCTCCATGTCTTTGAATTTCTCCATGGAAAATGCGCCTGAGAAACCGCCGATATTGGTCAGCACCTCCGGTCTCATTGTCTTTGCAATATGTTCTTTCATCAATTCCACTGATTTGTAACCAGCTTCAATGTCTACTCCCGCCTTCTTGTAATCCATAATTTCCTCCGTATTTTTTCTGAAATTTACTTGGAATAATTTTTATAACCGACTTCCTGAAGTTTCGCGTCTTTTGCCACAACCTGCTCTTTCAAAGTCTCAGAGTATGCTTTCAGTCTCTTGAGCAGTTCCGGATCTGAAGTTGCCAGAATTTTCGCAGCCAGAAGTCCTGCGTTCGCACCGCCATTGATCGCCACTGTGGCAACCGGAATGCCGGAAGGCATCTGGACGATGGAATACAGGGAATCTCTTCCGCCTAGAGATGTGGTATGCATTGGAATTCCAATCACTGGCATCGGGAAAATCGCTGCACACATACCTGGAAGATGTGCTGCCATTCCTGCGCCTGCGATGATGACTTTGAATCCTTTTTCCTCTGCTGTCTTCGCATACTCAAAGAACACATCCGGTTCTCTGTGCGCAGAGATGATCTTCATCTCAAAATCAATTCCAAGCTGTTCCAAAATATCCGCTGCTTTGCTCATTACGGGCATATCTGAATCGCTGCCCATCACAATACCTACTTTTGCCATGATTATCTCTCCTTTATTTTTCCTGCTTAACTACACCAATTTTACTAATATTCCCTATATCTGTCAACGCAGAAATCCACTTTCATCCAACGGCTGATTCAACTCCTGCGTTCCCGGCAGAACAAAACGTCCTTCCTCGATAATCGATATCATCTCTCCGTCATCATCAATCACCCGGATACTGCCCAGCTCCTCATAGGGAATCGTGATATCTGTATGACAGTTATAATATGCCAGGCTGATATCCTCTTTCCGGAGAATGGAAATCTCATTGTCTCTGGCTATGATCTCCTTGCCGTCAGGATTGTACACCGGAATATCCTCCGCCCAGGAATAGCAGGTGTCCCCCACAGCAAAATGCGGTCCCATTTTTTCTGCGATCAGAATCGGAAGCTTATCCTGTATTCCATATTTTTTTGCCATCACATAGGCCGCTGTGTTCGTCCCGATGGCAAATTCTCCCATTGGAATCTTTCTGTGATGATGTAGAATATTATCTTCTATATACTTACGGTTCTCTTCCTCTGATTCAAAGTTTTCACAGCTGTAGTCAATCACCTGACCACAGTCGAAT
Organism: Candidatus Blautia intestinigallinarum; assembly: GCA_019112635.1. Lineage (GTDB taxonomy): Bacteria > Bacillota > Clostridia > Lachnospirales > Lachnospiraceae > Blautia_A > Blautia_A intestinigallinarum. The sequence continues at coordinate 20,121 of DXIX01000009.1, forward strand.
ACCAGCTTCAGCTCTTTGAAGAGCAAGCCATTCAGATAGACCTGGCTGACATGGAGCACGCCTCCGGTGCCTGCCAGAACCGGTGATGTGAAGACCTCGCCCACAGGAATGTTACAGTCTGCCACACAATTTTCAAAGTTTGTCTGTTTGTCAGAATTTCCCAGCTCATGGAGATGAATCAGGAGATCTGTCTCGTTTTCGTTGGCCCCTTTGATCTCCACCCACTCACAGGTGTCCATTGTGTCAATCAGCTTTTGCTGGATCTTCGAATATTTCTGTGAATCCAGATTGTTTATCTTCACCGTCTCCCGGAAAATCGCTTCGAAGTCTTTTCCAATCTCAGGAAGGGGATAAGCAATGATGGTAAAGCTGCGCTCTTCTCCCCGGATATAACGGTTGGTGATCTGCGCGCTCTCATTATCCATACTCACTTTCAGTTTCCGCTGTTCCTCACTCAATGTGAAGACTTCTTTCTTCGTCTCCGGCGCAAACGGTGCCTCGCCGAATACCTCAATTACTGCCGGGCCAGCGTGTTTTGCCGCCAGCTCCTGATGTTCCTGATAAATATTCTGCATGCTCCGCAGTTTTCTCTGAACAAAATCGTGATCCAAAAACAAAGCGGCATCTTCTTTGTGATCGTACTCGAACTGGGGATTCACATTGGTACTGCCAAAGCCGTTTCGTCCTCCCGTCATCTGAATCAGATGTGTCGCGTAACGGTAAATTGTCGGTTTTAATCCCATCTGTTCGAACTGGCAGACCGCCGCCCGTACCATCCGCTCAAATCCAATGGGATACCGGATATTTACCGTCTCTTTGATGGATAAATCTTTCCCTGTGTTCACAAAAGCCATGCGGTAGCCTTCTGTGTACGTGCGGGCCATCTGTTCAATCTCCTCCTGAGAAAAAGTGTTCAGAAATTCCGCCGTCTTAAGCTCATTTTCAGAGATATAATCTCCATACTGATACAGATAAGTCAGATCACTGAAATCACTGTCCATGATAAAATGCAAGGCAAACGCTCTGTCAGGATCGATATTCTCCAGAATTCTCTCCTCCATAAAATCCTGACAGTAGTCACTCACATACCAGTACAGAGTATCCCGAATCTCCTCTGGTTTCGGAAGGGGATCCTCCCCGAAGGAAGAATAAATTTCCAGAAACAATTCCTGGATGACCGTCAGATCCCAGATTTTTTCCTCGTAGGCATAGATCACCGCCCCTCTCATCTCTGCGTACAGAAAAGACAGAAGCTTGCCGTATTCTCCCAGTTTTTCCACCGCATAGGCCGGATTTGCATAGGATTGTCCATAATTTTCCGGGAGAAGTTCTTCATAAATCCGGTGATTCATCTCCTTCCACCAGGAAAGGGAATGTACTTTTTTCTTCTCCTCCAGCTGACTGGAAGCCAGGATCAGAAATTCGGCTCCTCTCTGAAAGAAACTGCGATACGGTTCCGGTACCAGTTCTTCTCCCGGAATTTCACGAATCCGTTCACATGACAATTGAAAACGTTCTCTCAATAACTCTTCCAATGTTACCACCTCTTTATTCGTCCAGAATATTTCCTTTCTCTACGTTTTTCTGAATCAGCCCTTCCATATATTTCCAGACCTTTTCGGATCCTTCATGGGTCTTCTCATTTCTGCGGCATACCTGGCTTTTCTTCACCTGATGCTCCCGCCAGCTTCTTCCGCCGAGAGCGTCATTGAGCATCAGCGGCTGAAAGTTATCTAACATATGGGCATATTTCGCCTCAGCACTCTCGTAAGCTTCGAATTCCTCCCACAGATCATACAACCTGCTTCCCTGATCCTGGGGGAGAAGTCCGAAAATTCTCTTCGCCGCTTTGACCTCCCGTTCACGTTTTGTCTGAAGGCCTTCCTTATCATAGGCATAGGTGTCACCGGCGTCAATCTCCACCAGATCATGTATCAGAACCATGAGAACCACCTTTGCCACATCCACCTCCTCGTTGGCATATTCCTTCAGAAGAAATGCCATCAGAGCCAGATGCCAGGAATGTTCCGCGTCATTTTCCTTCCGGTTTCCATCTGCCAGATACGTCTGCCGAAAAATATTTTTTACTTTATCTACTTCCAATATAAAATTCATCTGCTGTTCAAATCGTTTCATCTTCTCACACTCCAAATAAAAACAATGCCAGCCACCCCACAGTGATCATTCCATTGGTAACCGCACCGATCAGACTGGCAATATGACTACGGTTCTCTTCAGAAAAGCTTTTCACTCCCCAGACAAATCCATAGGCCGACAGGAGGATGGCAAAAATACTGATTCCTCCCACAATTGCCCCTGCGGTCACAGGAGTCTTTCCCTCACACAAAAAGGAAATCAAAATATCCATCAGAAAAAGCAAAAAAGAAATTCCTGCCAAAGTAACCGAAAAGACTCCTTCTTTCGCCTGTTTTTGCTGGGCAAATGCATATCTATATCTTTTTGCCATCGTATTTTCTCCTTATCACATCGCAGATTATAAAAATCAGATACCCCAAAAAAGCCCCCAGCGTATTTAACATCAGGTCATCCACATCAAAAGATCCGACTCTTGAGATGAGCTGTATCGTCTCAACCGTCAGACTGAGAGCAAAACCTGACATTACAATCCGTCCGGCTTTTCGGAAATTCCGGAAAATCACAGGCAGAAGAAGGCCGAACGGAACAAAGCCTATCACATTTCCGAACAAATTGGTAAATACCGCAAAAATCCCCAACTGTTCCCGGTAAACCCAGAATCTGCGTATCTCCACAAACGGAATCAGATTATACTGATATTCTCTGTCCATCTCTGCCACACGCCCGTACTCCTCCGAAAAAAACAAAAAATATATTAGTAAAAGCACATAAATCACGAAGAGCACCACTCCTGCTCTTCGCACCCACTTTTTTGTTGACTGTTTCACAAGCACTCCCTCTGCTCTTAGCGAAGATTCCACCCCTTGATACGTCATCCCCCAGACAAGCATCCAAAGGGGTGCTGCATGTGATCGGATCGCGATACTTCTGCGGCACCCCCTGGTCTTATCATATTGTAACTTCGTATTTTCTTTTCAGTAGTTTCGCGCCGTTTATGATCATCAAAATCCCCGACACCATACCTGTGACAAGCACAAGAATCCCAAGAACCAAACTACCACTGCCCGCATGTGACATTGTCTTGTAAACTTTTTCGTTCATGTCAAACCTCCTCTGACTATTTTACGCCGTACTGCTCGTAATATGCGTCAATGGCCGCTTTCAACGAATCATCAATAATAACTTTCCCCTTATATTCTTTATTGTAGAGGTGTTCCACCACCTCCGCCATGGTCACAATCGCCGTGGTCTTCAGACCATATTTTTCCTCGATCTCCGCGAGCGCGCTCTTGGAACCCTGGCCCCGCTCCATACGGTCTACAGACACAACCAGCCCAATGGGACTGACATTTCCCTGCGCCTTGATAATCGGCAGTGTCTCCTGGATAGAGGTTCCTGCTGTCGTCACATCCTCGATGATGACAATCCTATCTCCATCTTCAATAGGGCTTCCCAGCAGAATTCCCTTGTCTCCGTGATCCTTCACTTCTTTTCGATTGGAACAGTACCGAATCTCTTTTCCGTAAAGTTCACTGATCGCCATGGAAGCTGCCACACTCAGAGGAATTCCCTTGTATGCCGGTCCAAATAAAATATCAAAATCCAGGCCGAATTTCTCATTGATCGCTCTCGCATAGTACTCTCCCAGCCTGCGCAGCTGTGTTCCGGTACGATAAAAGCCGGTGTTCACAAAGAACGGAGTCTTTCTTCCGCTTTTCGTGACAAAATCTCCAAATTTCAACACATTGCAGTCAATCATAAACTCAATAAATTCTTTCTTATACTGTTCCATCTCTATATACCTCCTGCATTCACGGATTTTTTCACTTATTTTTTGATTTTTCAATTTTATCACAAGTACATTGGTTTTTCAATTGTGGAAACTTTTTCCAAAGATCAGAGAATAATTCCGTCCTCTTCCATCTCCTGAATTTCTTCCAGCGTATCAATTTCGTCACGATTAATCAGCATCATTCGGTCATCCGGCCATTTTTTTCTCATCTCTTCTTCCAGGAGCGCAAAATCACAATCTCCTTCGATTACGATCTGAAACTCCCGGCCATTTTCCTTCTCCTTCGCACTCAGCAGGATAATTCTCTGGGCGCCTTTTCGGCGCAAAAAATTCCCCAGTTCTCTGTATGCCTCCGCCACTGATATTTTTTCCATCTTTTAATTAAAGGCTCAGTGAAATTCCTGTACGCCACCGAGCCTTTCTCCCTTCTCTTCTCCTATCTCACAGCACCAATCAGTTCTTTGATATCCTGAATTTTGTTTTCTTCCAGATACCGTTCTATTTCTTTCACAATCTCTACTGTCGCATCCGGCTGGAAGAAATTCGCAGTTCCCACAGATACGGCTGTAGCCCCAGCCAGGATGAATTCCAGCGCGTCCTCCGCTGTCGTGATTCCACCCATTCCAATCACCGGAATCTTCACCGCCTGCGCAGTCTGATAAACCATACGGACTGCGACCGGTTTCACTGCCGGCCCCGACATTCCGCCAGTCTTATTCGCCAGCACGAATGTCCGCTTATTCACATCGATTTTCATTCCGGTAAGTGTATTAATCAAAGAGACCGCATCTGCTCCTCCGGCCTCTGCAGCTTTCGCCACTTCTGTGATATCCGTCACATTCGGTGTCAGTTTCATAATGATGGGCTGCCCGGCCACTTTTTTGATCTGGGAAGTCAGACTTTCCACACAGGCCGGATCCTGTCCGAATGAAAGAAAATTCGCGTTCACATTGGGACAGGAAATATTAATCTCCAGCATGTCCACATCCTCAGATGCCAGCCGTTCTACCACTCGCAGATATTCTTCCGGTGAGTGTCCGCACACATTGACAATCACTTTCGTATCATATTTTTTCAAAAACGGAAGATCTCTCTCGCAAAATACTTCCACCCCGGGATTCTGCAGGCCGATGGCATTGAGCATACCGCCGTACACTTCAGCAATCCTCGGAGTTGGATTTCCGGGCCAGGGTACATCTGCTACTCCCTTTGTGACAACTGCTCCCAGCCGATTCAGATCTACGAACTCACTGTACTCCTCGCCGGATCCAAATGTACCGGAGGCCGTCATCACCGGATTTTTCAGTTCCACGCCAGCAATTGTTACCTTTGTATTCATCAAATCTCCACCTCCGTACTCAAAAATACCGGACCATCTTTACAGATTCTCTTGTTGTGCACGTGGGAATGGCTGTCCATCTCCTTTGACTGGCAGACACATCCCAGACAGGCTCCGATCCCACATGCCATTCTCTCTTCCATAGAAATCCAACAGGGGATCTGCTTCTCCTGCGCATACTCTTTCAGTGCCCGAAGCATCGGTGTCGGTCCACAGGCAAAGATCACTTCCGGATGCAGTTCATTTTCCCGGATAGCATCCAAGACATTCCCCCTGGTTCCTTCGCTTCCGTCTTCTGTGGCGATATACAGCGTGCCATAACGCTTCAGCTCCTGATCCAGAAACAGCTCATCCCGATATCCCATCACCAGTACTTTTCGTGTATCCAGTTGTTTGGCTGTCTCCAGCATGGGAGGGATCCCGATTCCCCCTCCCACCAGAAGTACTTTTTTATCCTGAGCTTCCTTCAGTGGAAAACCATTTCCCAAAGGCCCCATCACGCGAAGTGCCACTCCTGGATGCAGCCTGGAAAATTCCTTCGTTCCCTTACCAGCCACACGATAGACCAGACGAAGCTGGTCTCTCTGTCTGTCAATCTCGCAGATACTGATCGGCCTTGGCAGCAGACGGCTGCCGTCTCTGCAGTAAACGGACACAAATTGTCCTGGACTTGCATTCTTCGCAATCTGGCTTGTCTGCAGCCACATGCTGTAAATGTCAGTTCCGATTCTCTCCTGACTTACAATTTTGCAGCTTTCCATTGTCTTATCACTCATATTTCTCTCTCCCTGCCGGTCGTTGTATCGTTACCGGTTCTGCAATGCTCCATCAATGTCTTCTATCATATCCAGAACTGCCTGTCTGGAGGCATCCGCATAATTTGCCTCCCCATATCTGGCATATTTTTCCTGTTTATAGGCTGCGATGATTCCTCTGGAAGAATTCACAATCGCTCCCAGTCCATCCTCGTTAAAGAAATGAACCAGGTCAGCGCCTTTTCCTCCCTGCGCTCCGTAGCCTGGTACCAGAATAAATGTCTTTGGCATCAGCTTGCGCAGTACTTTTCCCATCTCCGGATAGGTGGCGCCCACGACAGCTCCGATGTAACTGTAGGTATCACCCATGTGCTCTTCACCCCACTGGGCCACTTTCTCTCCCACCAGCTCATACAGAGGACGTCCGTCAATCTGACGATCCTGAAACTCCCCGCTGGAAGGATTGGAAGTCTTTACCAGAATGAACAATCCCTTCTTTTCTTCTTTGCACACATCAATAAAGGGCTTCACACCATCGGATCCCAGGTAAGGATTCACTGTGGCAAAATCTTCATCAAATCCAGCATAACTCTTCGTTCCGACCTGAACCTTTCCCAGATGTCCCACTGCATATGCCGCTGAGGTGGATCCGATATCTCCTCTTTTGATATCCCCTATCACCACCAGATCTTTCTCATGACAGTAATCAATAGTCTTCTTATATGCCTTCAATCCTTCGATACCGAACTGCTCATACATGGCAATCTGTGGCTTCACTGCCGGAATCAGATCACAGGTGGCGTCAATGATTCCTTTATTGTACTGCCAGATCGCTTCTGCGGCTCCCTCCAGAGTCTCACCATATTCCTCAAAAGCCTTCTTCTGAATAAATTCCGGAATATAATTCATCATAGGATCCAGACCCACCACAATCGGGGCGTGGGTTTTCTGAATTTTCGCAATCAATTTGTTAATCATTGTTCTCTCCTCCTTACTATTCTGTGCAGCGTACTTCATAGACAATGTTTCCGTCACAGATTGTCATCATAACTTTTCCATATACCTGTCTTCCATGGAAAGGCGTATTTCTTCCCTTTGACGCAAAGGTATTCTTATCAATCACGTAAGAAATCTCCGGGTTGATAATTGTCACATCCGCGGCTGCTCCTTTTTCCAGAGTACCCCTGTCAATTCCCAATACCCTTGCAGGATTGTAACTCATTTTCTCTGCCATCTGCATGGGGGTCAGCACTCCTGTGCGCACCAGCTCCGTAATCGTCAGGGGAACACTGGTCTCCAGACCAACAATCCCAAAAGCGGCTGTGCGCATGGAACCTATCTTCTCCTCACGGCTGTGAGGTGCATGGTCCGTACTGATCACATCCATAATATTTTCCTTAAGTCCTATCCTGAGTGCTTCCACATCCTCACGAGTCCGCAGCGGAGGAGCCATTTTGTAATTTGGATCATCCCCTGGAATATCTTCCGTAGACAAGGTAAAATGATGAGGACAAACTTCTGCTGTGACCGGAAGTCCCTTTTCCTTCACAATCTTCATCATCGTGACTGTGTCCTTTGTAGAGCAGTGGCACAGATGCAGCTTCGCCCCCGTCTCCTGGGCAAGAATAATATCTCTTGCCGCAATCACATCTTCTGAGGAATTGCTGATTCCCGGAAGTCCCAGCTCCTTTGCACGTTCATCATCGTTCATACATCCGCCGTTGGTCAGTCTCTTATCCTCACAATGCGCCAGAATTGGAATGTGATACTGGCTGGCCAATTTCATTGCCTCTTTGTAAAGCTGAGGATCCATCACCGATTTTCCATCTTCAGACAGTGCTGGAATTCCGGCTTTCACCATTCCCTCAATATCGGAGAGTTCCTCCCCATTCTGTCCTTTTGTGATCGCACCAGTCTGGAGCACATGAATCGGCGCCAGCTGTGCCGCTTTATTTCTCACATAATCCACCCGATCCGCTCTGTCAATCACTGGCTTTGTGTTTGGCATCGCCACAATCGTTGTAAAACCGCCTTTCGCGGCAGCAAAAGCTCCGGATCGGATATCCTCTTTATATTCCTGTCCGGGGTCCCTTAAATGGACGTGAAGGTCGATCAGACCAGGCATCACATAGCATCCTGCCGCATCCACGACACGCTCAGCCTCTGCCTCCAGTTTTTCTCCTACTTCAGCAATCTTTCCATCCTCTATTAATATCTCTCCCACCATGTCTGTGCCAGTGGCAGGATCCAAAATTCTTCCATTTTTTATTAAGATATTCATTCCTGGAACATCCTCCTTTCTTTCTTACTACTATACACGAAATTTTCTTGTAAATAAAGAGTTTTTTACCTTGACTTTCAGTCCTCATACCTCTATAATGGACTTAAATAGAAGGTATTGGATGTAAATGACTATCACGGGTTCTTAGAAAGTATATTACAACAATATATTTTCTAAAAACTGGTGATTTTTTTTATCTCACCAGTAGCTTTTTTTAACCCGTAACAATTCCGTCCTTCACGTAGAGCTTATGGAGTGCTTTTCGCACAGACCAGCGCCTGTATTCAACGGATTCCGGCTTCATATTATCTTCTACATGACATAGACCGAATCGTTACACATTTTTATTTTTATGGAGGTAACATTATGAACAAAGGAACTGTAAAATGGTTCAACGCTGAAAAAGGGTACGGCTTCATCACCGGCGAAGATGGCGGCGATGTATTTGTACACTTTTCCGCAATCAATGGAGAAGGCTTTAAATCCTTGGAAGAAGGACAGTCCGTGACTTATGATTTGACAGAAGGCGCTCGCGGCATGCAGGCAGCTAATGTGACAAAATTATAATTAAATGATAAAAGGGGTGCCGCCTTTACCTTGTTGGTAAGGGCGGTACCCCTTTTTTACTGAAAATATTTTTATTTGCTCGTCAATTCCTCTGCCAGCTCGTTCGTGTAATCATTGATTGCACTGACATCCATCTCCGTCTGCGTGGTCTGGGTTTCCTGATTCTCTGTAACCTTGCCGTAAGCAGAATAACCAACCCACGCAACTGCCAGAAGACATACTACAATCGCCGCTGCTTTCTCCAACATCAGCATACGCTTTTCTTTCTTTGCGATTTTGCTGCGATTCGCCTTCTTCTTTTTATATTCGTCTACTTTTTTCTGACTCATGCCCCATACTCCTTTGTTCTGTCAAGAATATTGCTGATATCAGTGTATCACATTTCTTTCAAAAAGGAAATAGGCCGCTTATACCACAACAATAACTCCGCCGTCATTGGCATACATACTGCTGACACCGGCTGTGTTCAGAACCAGAATATCTTTTAAATCCATTCTCTCCAGAATAGCCTCTTTCAGAATTTCCGCTCTCTTCGGACAATTGCAGTGAGAAATCGCAAGAACTTTGCTGCTGCTGTTTTTCGTTCTGGAAACCACATAATCTACCATCTTCACAAGGGCCTTGTTGATTCCCCGCGCCTGATCCAGCTGGCAGATGGTTCCTTCCGGAGTCGCTCCCATCACCGGCTTGATCTTCAAAGCCGTAGCCACAAACGCCTTCACCTTACTCAGACGGCCGTTCTTTCTGAGAGTCTCCAGACTCTCCAGGACAAAGAATGTGTTCTGAGACTCAATATAGCGTTCCACCTCATCCACCGTTTCCTCAAAAGACATTCCCGCCTCTTCACATTCCGTTATTTTCAGAGCAATCAAGGTCTCTCCCACAGACGCAGAGCGGGAGTTAAATATATGAATCTTCTTTTCCGGGTGCTCCTCCAGTGCCAGCTTCTTTCCCAGAACAGCGCTGTTGTAAGAACCGCTCAGTTCCGCTGACAGCGTCACCGCATATACGTGTTCCGCACTCGTCTCGAACGCCTGCATATATTTCTCCGGTGAAGGACAGGAAGATTTGGGACATTCCGGACATGCGGCAACCTTGGCCAAAAACGATTTCTGGTCGAAACTTGCGTCATCGATAATATCCTCTCCACCCACCGTCAGAATCAACGGTACAGACTCGTATCTGGGATCATCTTTCCACTGTTCCAGTAACTCTCCACAACTATCTATTACAATTTTAAAATCACTCATAATCGTCCTCATTCCCATCATATGTAGTTTCTAATACCACATATATACTAACATAACCTTCTTGCTTTGAAAAGGGTTTTCGTAAAAACTCTATTCTTTTTTCACATTCTGATTTATAATAATATGAAAAGAATTTTACATCTCAAAGGAGAAACATATGATTGCTCTGCAAATTTCCAACATCAAGGATTTTATGAACCGCCTTCTGAAATCCACTCTTTTCGATACATTCCTGCTGGTGGAAGCCACCATTACGACCTACAGCACCTTCACGATAGACGGCAGACTGCACCGGGAGTTCTTCGACCCGCAGGTACAGGAGACACTATCCAAGAACGGCCGCACTTACGCACTCTGGGGAGAGATCAAACCTCACTGCCTGTCTGTGATCCGCGGAAAACGTACACCCCTTCATTTTAAAATTATATTCCAGCTTCCCAAAGAAAATACCAGCCAGATGCTGTCGAAATCGGGCTCTCCTCTGGCTCCCGAAGAAGTGGCCGGACTTTTTCTGAATCTTCATTTCTCAGAATCTGGACTCTCGGTGACAACCGGAACTTCCTACCATATTTTTACCCTGGACAAAACATTTGATACGTTCTGGGACAAGGCTGTTCTCACTTTTTTAAATCAGCAGGATATTTCTTATGAACAGATTTCTTAAATCCGTCGTTTGTTAGCACTCATTTTGTATGAGTGCTAATTTTTTCTTGACTTTTGATATTTCACGTATTACTATATTTTTTGAAGAAGTCGAAACCTTCTATGATAAGTAAATCAGAAAATCAAAGGAGCGTGAATACAATGGCTGCAAAACATGGTAGTTTATCCATTAACAGCGAAAATATCTTTCCAATTATAAAAAAGTGGCTGTATTCTGACCACGATATTTTCGTTCGTGAGATGGTTTCCAATGGATGTGATGCAATCACCAAATTAAAAAAACTGGAAGTTATGGGAGAATACACATTTCCCGATGACTACAAAGCGAAAATCCAGGTAATTGTCAACCCGGAAGAGAAGACACTGAAATTTATCGATAACGGAATCGGAATGACCGCCGATGAAGTGGAAGAATATATTACACAAATCGCTTTCTCTGGAGCAACTGAATTTCTGGAGAAATACAAAGACAAAACCACGGATGATCAGATGATTGGCCATTTCGGACTTGGTTTCTACTCTGCATTCATGGTTGCGGATGAAGTGCATATCGATACTCTTTCCTACAAAGAAGGTTCCTCTCCCGTACACTGGTCCTGTGACGGCGGTACAGAATATGATATCCAGGATGGCAACAAAAATACGGTTGGAACAGAGATCACACTGTTTCTGAATGAAGAGAGCCTGGAATTCTCCAACGAATACCGTATGCGTGAAGTACTGGAAAAGTACTGCTCCTTCATGCCGGTTGAGATCTATCTCTCCAACGCCAATGCCGCTCAGGAATATGAGACCATCGATGAGTCAGAATTAAGAGATGATGATGTTGTCGTAGAACACATTCACGAAGACGCCAAGACAGAAGAAAAAGAAAATGAGAACGGCGAGAAGGAGATCGTGGAAGTATCTCCTGCCAAAGAAAAAGTAAAAATCAACAAACGCCCTGTTTCCATCAATGACACCCATCCTCTGTGGACCAAACATCCCAATGAGTGCACCGATGAGGAATACCGCAACTTCTATCGGAAAGTTTTCCTGGATTACAAAGAGCCTCTGTTCTGGATTCATCTGAATATGGACTACCCATTTAACTTAAAAGGTATTCTGTACTTCCCGAAAATCAACACCGAGTATGATTCCATTGAAGGCACCATCAAACTGTATAACAATCAGGTATTTATCGCAGACAATATCAAAGAAGTCATTCCTGAATTCCTGATGCTGCTCAAAGGTGTGATTGACTGTCCGGATCTTCCGCTGAATGTGTCCAGAAGTGCCCTGCAAAACGATGGTTTTGTTCAGAAAATCTCAGAATATATCACGAAGAAAGTGGCAGACAAACTGATCGGTATGTGCAAAACCGATCGGGAATCCTACGAAAAATACTGGGATGATATCAGCCCGTTCATCAAATTTGGCTGCATCAAGGATCAGAAATTCTCAGAGAAAATGATGGACTACATCTTATTCAAGAATCTGGATGACAAATATCTGACCTTGAAAGACTGCATTGAAGAAAACAAAAAAGAGAATGCCGACTCTGAGCCGCAAAATGATGCTGAGCAGACTTCCGAGGAGACTGCAGAAGAAGCTAAGACCGAGGAAACTTCTGACGAGAAGAAAGAGCCTGAGAAAACGATTATCCACTATGTAACCGATCCTGTACAGCAGAGCCAGTACATCAATCTGTTCAAAGAGCAAGGCATGGATGCAGTTATCCTTCGTCACAACATTGACACTGCCTTTATCTCTCATCTGGAGCAGCTCAATCAAGAGATCCGTTTCCAGAGAATTGACGCCGATGTCACTGACAGCCTGAAAGAAGAGGGAGAAGCAGACGAAGAGCTGACCAAATCTCTCACTGATCTGTTCCGCAAGACTCTGAATAAGGAGAAACTGGAAGTCAAAGTGGAGAAACTGAAAAATGAAAATCTCTCTGCAATGATCACATTGTCAGAGGAAAGCCGCCGTATGCAGGAAATGATGAAAATGTACAATATGTATGGCATGGATCCGAACATGTTCGGAGGCAACGAGACTTTGGTACTCAATGCCAACCATCCATTGGTTCAGTACGTGGTAGAACATCAGAAATCGAAAAAAGTTCCTGTCATCTGCGAACAGCTCTACGATCTGGCAATGTTAAGCCACAAGCAGCTCTCACCTGAAGAAATGACTCGCTTTGTCAACCGCAGCAATGAGATCATGCTCATGCTTACCAAATAGAAAAAGAAAGGACAGCCAACATCGGCTGTCCTTTCTTATCTGTCATTTATCTTC
>DXIX01000010.1 GCA_019112635.1 Candidatus Blautia intestinigallinarum
CGTGTATTTCTCTCTACAAATGCAGAGTTATCCACGCAGGAGATCCTGGACACCTATACGAAACGGTGGCCGATTGAATTATTTTTCCGGCAGAGCAAAAGTAAACTTGCGCTGGATAGTTATCAAATCCGGTCCCGTCAGGGAATCCAAAGGTATTGGCTGATCATGTCGTTGGTCCACTATTTGTGCTGTATGCATTCTGGAAACTACTGCACATTCGAAGAAGGATACGAATCCTTGAAGCAACAGCTAAAGCAGGAGCAGTTTGCAAACCTGTACCGCCTCATAAAAAGCAGTGCCTCATTCGAAGAAGCTTTTAAGTTTGTGGGATAAGTTTGTGCAAAATTCGATATTTGCTCATTTATAGTTTTATATTTATTTTAGAAAAATTTAAAATTGTCATAGCGGTTGAAAAAAAGCGCTATAGTATCATTTGTTTGAGAGGTTTGGAAAAGATGAAGTCCAGAAAATCCAAGAAGAAATATGTGATTTTGGGAGCAGTTGTTCTAGTCATTGTTCTGATTATTGCAGGAGTCGCAGTGTACTCGCGCCATTTTTTGTCGGCCGAGACTGCGGTGAGGGATGACTGGTCCATCGAAACTGGAGATCTGCTGGTTTCGGACAAAGAGCTGAACGTGTCTGTGTTTGACGCGGCATTTGATTCCACCATTGATATTCAGCAGATACTTCCGGAGGAAAACGAGGAGGAAGGGTTTACTTATTACGATGAGAGTGTGCAGCAGCGTCTGGCCGCCACCATTGTAAAAATGTCGGATGTCAAAGAGTACACGATGGAGGATCCGCTGGCAGTGATGAATCCTTTCGGAACGGCCAGCAACGGATTGTATCTGTATTTCAACACAAATCGTGCAGGAAATATCCAGTATACCATACATGTGGATGACAGCGAGATTCCGGATTACACGGCGATGGCTTACGATGGCGGAAAGGTGATGAAGCAGCATGAGTTCCAGATGATCGGTCTGGTTCCCGGCGAGAAGAATGAAGTAACCATGGAGCTTCTCGGAAAACGTGGAAAGGTAATCAACACCGTAAGTTTCACCGTCCAGGTGCCGGAGACAGCTTCCGGGTATCCGACAAAGCTGGAGTCAGAACAAGGCGACAGCAAACAGGAAGTATCTGACGGATTGTATGTGATGAACCGGGTTGGCGGTTATACAGGATATGCGTTCCTCTATGATAACAGCGGCATCATGCGCTATGAGATGGTATTGGAGGGATACGGCCTGGATCGGATTCTCTGGTATGGGGATAACATGATTACCTGTGTGTCTGCTTATAAGATGGCTCAGTTTAACCGGCTGGGACAGGCAGTGGCTGTCTACAGCGTGGATGGCTATGAACTTCACCATGATATGGTTCTGGAGGGCGAAGAAGGAAAGATTATCGCGCTTGCGGAGGATCGGGAAGATGACGTCAACGTGGAGGATCTGGTGATTGAAGTGGATCTTGTGTCGAAAGAAGTGACAGAAGTCATTGACTTTAAAGATATTTTTCAGGATTACTATGACAATGATGCCTCTGCTCTGACAGCGACAGACGAATTCTTCTGGCAGGCAGGAGAGAAGGATTGGATTCATTTAAATACGATTCAGTATCTTCCGGAAGATGACAGCGTGATTGTAAGCTCCAGGGAGACTTCGACGATTATCAAAGTAGTGAATGTTCATGAAAAACCAGAGCTTTATTATCTGATCGGAGATGAGGATTTCTGGGCAGGCACAGAATACGAAGAATATTCTTATGAACAGATTGGAGACTTCGTTCCGCAGTATGGACAGCATACCGTGGAGTATGTGCAGGATGACAGCCTGAAGGATGGCCAGTATTATCTCCGGATGTTTGATAACAATTACTGGGTGAATGGAACGAGAGATGACTATGAGATCAAGGATTTGCCGGAGAGTGTGGGCACAGGTCTTCTCAGTGATTCTCTGCACTCCAATGTCTATATCTATCTGGTGGATGAGAATGCGAAGACTTTCTCACTGGAAGAATCTTTTGAGGTTCCTTATTCCAGCATTGTCTCCAATGTATCACCGACGGGTGACAATTATGTCATCAACAGTGGAACGGCAAAAGTATTTGGAGAATATGACAAGGACGGCAAGTTGATTCAGCAGTTCTCCTATGAGTGTGAACTTCAGACTTATCGGGTCAATAAAGAGACCTTCGAGAACTTCTGGTTTGATCCGCCGAAAGAAGCATAAATCAGAAGAGATGTCCTTTCCTGTGAAACTTTCGATTCACAGGGAAGGGCATTTTTGTATTTACAAATATGGAAAATTGTAAATCTGTCATGTATGGAAATTAAGGGAATGATTTGGTAAAATAAGTACCATAAAGGGGGAAAAGAATTATGGATTCAAAGTTAAAGTCTTTGTTTACTCCGTGGAAAATCGGGGACTGTGAAGTGAAAAACAGAATTGTGCTCACGTCTATGGGAGGAACGGATCTGTTCGGCTGGATGGAGAGAAATCATTTTGACGAAGCCGGGGCTCATTTTCTGATGGAAGTGGCAAAAAACAATGTGGGATTGGTGCTGCCTGGATGTCAGCCGGTCTATAACCCTATGTTTGGCCAGTGGCTGTATAAAAATAAGAAAATGTATCAGGATCTGAAAGCCTGGATGCCGGAATTCCACAAAACCGGAGCGAAGCTGTTTATCCAGCTGACAGCAGGTTTTGGAAGATCCTTTACCGTCAGTGAAATGATGGAGAAACTGTACACAAATAAAGTATTGAGAGTGCTGTCAAAACCATTTATGGATCTGGACAAAATCACAGCGACAGCCAGCCCGTCTCCGAACCGCTGGTCGGACAAGGTTCCATCCAGGGAGATGACAAGGGAGGAGATCCATGAATTTGTCCAGGCATTTGCCAAGACCGCAAAAATGCTTCAGGACGCAGGAGTGGATGGCGTGGAGATTCATGCAGTTCACGAAGGCTATCTGCTGGATCAGTTTACTTTGAAATATGTCAATCACAGAACCGATGAGTATGGAGGATCTTTTGAGAATCGATACCGGTTTGCTGTGGAGATTGTGCAGGCGATCAAGAAGGCGTGCGGAGATCATTTCCCGGTTTCCCTGCGTTACAGTGTACTGTCGAAGACGAAGGGATTCCGTATGGGAGCTCTGCCGGGAGAGGACTATGTGGAAGCCGGAAGGGACATGGAGGAATCTCAGAAGGCGGCCAGATATCTGCAGGAAGCAGGATACGACATGCTCAACTGCGATAATGGAACTTATGACGCCTGGTATTGGGCCCATCCGCCGATCTATATGCCTGAGAACTGTAATCTGGAAGACGTGGAGCATATTCGGAAATATGTGGATATTCCCGTCGTATGCGCCGGACGTCTGGATCCCTATGTGGCCGCTGAGGCGATTGAACAGGGCAAGCTGGATGGAGCCGGATTCGCCCGTCCGTTCCTGGCAGACCAGGAATGGGTGACAAAGCTGATTGAGGATAGACCGGAGGATATCCGCCCCTGTATTTTGTGCCACAATGGATGCTTTAATATGTGTCATTACAAAGGGGTACCCAACGATCAGGATCTTTATGACAGTCTTCATCTGGCCAGATGCGCAGTCAATGCGCAGACCATGCAGTGGGACAAACATTTTATCCGGCCGGCAGATGTCTCCAAGAAGGTTCATATCATCGGCGGCGGAATCGGCGGTATGGAGGCGGCCAGAGTTCTGAAACTGCGCGGACATGTTCCAGTGATTCATGAAAAGAGTCTGGTGCTGGGAGGAACCTTCATTGCGGCCAGTGCGGAGTCTTATAAAGGAAAATTGCGGGAACTGCTGGCATGGTACCGCCGGCAGATGGAGGTATTAGGGATTGAAGTTCATCTGGGAGATGAAATTCAGGATATCAGCCAGTTCGGACAGGAACCAGTGATTGTGGCTACGGGAGCGCAGCCGAGAGTGCTGGGAAAAATTCCTGGACATGAACGGATGATTGAGGCCTGTGAATATTTAAACGGAGCAGAAGTGGGAGAGACTGTGGCTGTTGTAGGCGGAGGACTCACCGGATGTGAAATCGCTTATGAGCTGGCTTTGCAGGGAAAGAAGCCAGTCATTGTGGAAATGAAAAATGACCTGATTGCCCAGAAAGGAGTATGCCTTGCAAATAGCTCTTATCTAAGAGAGTGGTTTGCCCTCCACCAGGTACCGGTTTATCTGGAGACTTCCCTGAAAAAAGTGGAGGAGAAGGCGATTGTCTGTGAGAAAAAGGATGGGAAACAGATTGAGATCCCCTGTGATTCCGTGATCAGCTCAGCCGGATACATACCGGATCCGCTGGCACAGGAGAATAAACAGGTTTATCTGGTGGGAGACTGTAAAAAAGTGGGAAATTTAAGGTCTGTCATCTGGGGCGCTTATGAGACTGCCATGAAAATATAGAAAACGCAGTGAAAAGCAGGTGATGAGGAGAGATTATGGAAAAAAGAAAACATAGCAGGCTGGCAGAAGAAATTGCCCAGGAGGGAATTGTCCTTCTGGAAAACCATGGGATTCTGCCACTGGATCTAAAAGAGCAGGTTGCCCTTTACGGGCAGGCCGCAAGGCATACCATCAAAGGGGGGACTGGTTCCGGAGATGTCAATTGCCGCAGGACTGTGAGTGTGGAGCAGGGAATGAGAGAGTTGGGCGCAAATCTGGAAGAAACGGGATGGCTGGACGCTTATGACCAGGTGACCACACAGGCCAGAGATTCCTGGCGAAGGGAGATTGAAGAAAAAGAGGCACAGGGGCAAGAATTTATTGATGCTTATTTTGAGACACCCTATCAGAATCCACAGGAAAATCTGATTGAGAAAGAGCAGATGGCGAAAGCCGGGACAGTCCTTTATGCGCTGGGAAGGATATCTGGAGAAGGTGCGGATCGAAGTCCGGGAAAAGGAGATTTTCAGCTCTCAGATTCGGAAAGAGAGAACTTAAGACGCCTGGACGCAGCCGGAAAAAGAATTATTCTGGTTCTAAATACGGGAGGAATTCTGGATCTTCGGTTTGTGGATGAATTTTCAGGAATACAGGCAGTCATTCTTCTTGGACAGGCCGGCATGGAGGCGGGAAGGGCCTTGGCAAAAGCCCTGTATGGACAAGTGAATCCCAGCGGGCGTCTGACCGATACCTGGGCGGCCTCCTACGATCAATACCCTTCCTGGGATACCTTCGGAAGACAAAATGGGGACGTGACAAAAGAATTTTATTATGAAGGAATTTATGTGGGGTATCGCTGGTTTGACTGTTTCCAAAAAAAGGTGCGATATCCGTTTGGATACGGGTTGTCTTATACTTCTTTTGACGAACAGATTGTGGATGTGCAGGCGAAGGGAAAAGCAGGTTATCTGGATGTGACAGTGAAAAACACTGGGGAGCGGTATAGTGGAAAGGAAGTTCTTCAGCTCTATCTCCATGGTCCGAAGATTGAAAATGTGGCAAGGGAAGAGAAAAAATTAGTTGCTTTTGCCAAGTCCAGGCTTTTGTCTCCAGGAACAGAAGAGGTTGTGCGGCTGAATTTTGAATTGCGGGACTTTATGAGATTTGACGAAAAACTCAGTGCCTGGATTTTGGATGCGGGGGATTACCTGCTGTGTCTTGGCGAAAATGCGGCTGTGGAGAAGCCGGCGGCAGTGATTCGTGTGATGGAGACGGTGACGGAAAAAGTCAGCCCGGTCTGCCCTGTCCGGACCGATTTTGAGGAGTGGTCCGGGGAAAATTTATTTTCAGAAAATAGTCCAATCCTTTCCGGAAATTGCCCGGTTATCGAGGTGACAATTCCCGGGACAGAGCCTTTGTATGTGGTTTCCAGAGAAAAAGAGAAAATGGAAGAAGAGATTCTAAAAATCTGTGAAAGCCTGACGCAGGAAGAAAAAATTCATTTGGTCTGCGGGGTGGTTTCTCAGGATTCAAAGGCGGGGGCTTCTGCGGTTTCTGTGCCGGGAGCGGCCGGTGAGACGGTAAAAATCTTAAGGCAGGGAGAAGAATTTCTGCCGGGAATTATTCTGGCAGATGGGCCTGCCGGGGTAAGACTTGCGAGAGTGTATGAGACGGATGACTGTGGGAATCTTCTTGCGGGGGATATCAAAAGTGCCCTGGAAGGCGGATTTTTCGCCGATGAAAAACCGCTGCAGCCGGGCAGAATCCGTCATGAGCAGTATACCACGGCATTTCCTGTGGGAACAACGGCGGCGCAGACCTGGAATGAAGGACTTTTGTGTGAATTTGGACGGGCTGTGGCAGAGGAAATGGCGGATTTTCAGGTGGACCTTTGGCTGGCACCTGGAATGAATATACACAGGAATCCGCTGTGTGGAAGAAATTTTGAATATTTTTCCGAAGATCCCTATCTCACCGGAAAGATGGCTGCAGCTGTCACAAGAGGAGTGCAGGAAAATCAGAATACAGGTGTCACGATTAAGCATTTTGCCTGCAATTCCCAGGAAGATAACCGTATGGGTGTGGACAGTATCGTAGGTGAGAGGGCACTTAGGGAAATCTATCTGAGAGGATTTGAAACTGCAGTGAGGGAAGCGCAACCGGAGGCGATCATGACTTCCTACAATAAGCTGAATGGCAGTTATACATCCAACTGTGAGGACTTATGTACCATCGCAGCCCGTCAGGAATGGGGATTTCAAGGAATGATTATGACAGATTGGACAACGACGGAACATGGTTCTGTGAGTTGGAAATGCGTGAAGGCAGGGAATGATCTGATTATGCCAGGCTCGGCGGCAGATCATGAGAATATAAGGAAGGCTCTGAAAGAAGGAAGCCTCACCGAAGAGGAGCTGGATATTTGTGTCTGCCGTATAATCCGGGGGATTCTGCGTTTAAAACGAAATAGAAATTAAGGAGATGAAATCTTTGCTGCAGATTCAGCATATTTGCAAGGAGTACAGGACAGACAAACTGGTGCAGAAAGCATTGGATGATGTAAGCCTGAATCTAAGAGACAATGAGTTTGTCGCCATTCTGGGGCCCAGTGGCTCCGGAAAGACGACACTTTTAAATATTATCGGTGGATTGGACCGCTATGACAGTGGAGATTTGATTATCAATGGAATTTCAACCAAGCAGTATAAAGACAAAGATTGGGATTCCTACCGGAATCATACCATTGGCTTTGTATTTCAAAGTTATAATCTGATTCCTCATCAGACCGTACTTGCCAATGTGGAATTGGCTCTTACAATCTCGGGAATTGGGAAGGCAGAACGGAGAGAGCGGGCAGTAAAAGCGTTAGAAGAAGTCGGGCTTGGAGCTCAGCTTCACAAAAAACCCAATCAGATGTCCGGAGGGCAGATGCAGAGAGTCGCGATTGCCAGAGCATTGGTAAATAATCCCGATATTCTTCTGGCGGATGAGCCAACCGGTGCGCTGGACAGTGAGACCAGTGTTCAGGTGATGGATCTGCTGCGGGAGGTGGCAAAAGACCGCCTGGTGGTAATGGTAACACACAATCCAGAGCTGGCTGAGGAATATGCCACCAGGATTGTCAACTTAAAAGACGGGAAGATCCGCTCCGACTCAGATCCCTATGAGATTGACGAGAAGCTCTATCAAAAGCCGGAGCACAAAAATATGGGGAAGGCGTCTATGTCCTTTCTCACAGCTTTGGCGCTGAGCTTTAACAACCTGAGGACCAAAAAAGCGAGGACACTTCTGACTTCCTTTGCAGGTTCGATTGGAATTATAGGAATTTCTTTGATTCTGGCACTCTCCACGGGAGTGAATGCCTATATCCAGACGGTGGAGGAAGAGACACTCTCGGAATATCCTCTGCAGATTCAAAGTACCGGGGTGAATTTATCCTCCATGCTTTCCGAAGATGGCACTACCCAGGAGGGAGAGGCCGGAGAGATCCATGTGATTGAGATGGTTACAGATATGTTTTCCACTATGAATTCCAACGACCTGGGGGCATTGAAGACCTATTTCGATGACGGAGGAGGTGGAATCGGAAAATATATTAATGCCATTGAGTATTCTTATAATGCTGCGCCTCAGATCTATCGTCAGGATGAGGACGGAGTCCGTCAGGTGAATCCGGACAAGTCCTTTGACGCGCTGGGACTTGGTTCCTCATCTGGTTCCAACAGCATGATGTCATCCATGATGAGTACGGATGTTTTCTATGAGATGCCGGAGAATACCGGGCTGTATGAGAACCAGTATGATGTGAAGGCAGGAAGATGGCCCAAGTCATACAATGAGTGTGTGGTAGTTTTGACGTCCTCGGGCGGGATCAGTGATTTTATGCTTTATACCCTGGGACTTCGGGATTCCATGGAACTGGATGATATGATTCAGCAGTTCATCAATGAAGAGACCGTGGAGGTTCCGGATAATATGGGAACCTATGACTATGAGGATCTTCTGGGAATTCGTTTTAAGCTGGTGAACAGCGCGGATTATTATGAATATGACAGTCAGTATGAAGTCTGGAGAGATAAGTCTGATGATGACGCATATATGGAAAAGCTGGTGGAAGATGGAGAAGACCTCACGATTGTGGGCGTGGTTCAGCCGGCAGAGGATGCCAATGGAATGCTGCTCAGCACAGGCATCGGATACCCGGCATCCCTGATTGAACATGTAGCGCAGGAGGCTTCTCAGAGTGAGATTGTAAAAAGCCAGCTGAAGGATCACACCGTCAATGTCTTCACCAACGAGCCGTTTGGAGAGGAGACGCAGGAAGAATTTGATATGGCTTCTCTGTTTCAGTTTGATGAGAAAGCTCTGGAGAAAGCCTTTTCCATCGATGAAGACCAGCTGACCAAAGGTCTGGAAAATTCCATTGATGTATCCGATTTCTCAGATCTTGGAGGTGGAGAGCTGGATTTATCCGGAATACTGGATTTTGGCAGCATTGATATGGATTTTCCGGAATTCCCGAGCCTGAATCTGAAGGATCTGATGGGAAGTATCAATCTGACGGTATCAGAAGAAGATCTGCGCCAGATGATCTCCGGTCTTCTTGGAGGATACCAGAATTATGCCGCGGAAAATCCCCAGGCAGATTATTCCAGACTTGGAGAGTATTTCCTGGATTATCTGGGGACGAAAGAGGCAAGGAGTGTTCTCTCAGAGAATCTGCGGGAAATGATTCTGGAAAATGGTGATATTCTCATCACAGCCGACGAGATTGAGACGCTCTTTCAAAACGTGATGGCCGGCTATCAGTCGTATGCGGCTGAGAACGGATACACGGATCCGGATCGGTTCGATGAATATCTTCTGGAGTATCTTCAGACAGAGGAAGCCCAGGCAATTGTGTCTGACTGGTCTTCCCAGGTCTTTCAGGATGTCCCGCAGATGGGAATCTCCCAGGAGCAGCTTGAGCAGCTGGCGGAAGATTTGATGAATGGCTATCAGGAGTATGCGATTGGTAACGGGCTGCCGGATCCAGGACAGATGGGAGCTTATTTCCTGGATTATCTGTCAACGGAGGAAGCACAGGGACTGCTGATGGACGGAATTAACGGGATGGTGGACACCGGAAGTCTTCAGGAACAGATTGCCGGTTCTTTGCAGAGCTATTTCCAGGAAGTGATGGGAAGCGTCGCACAAGGGCTGGAAGAACAGGTTACCTCTGCAATCCAGCAGCTGATGGGGAAGATTGCCACCCGCATGGAGGAGGCGATGGAAGAGACAATGACACAGCTTGGTTCCAACCTTCAAAATGCCATGAATATCGATGCGGACGCGTTTCAGAATGCTTTCTCCATGAATATGAGTGGAGATGAGCTGATGGAGCTTTTGATGTCCATGAGTACGACAGAGAATGCGACCTATGAGAATAACTTGCAGAAACTGGGGTATGTGGATTTTAAAGTGCCCAGTGAGATTGACATCTATCCCAAAGACTTCGAGAGCAAGGAGCAGGTGGTACGGATTCTGGATCAATATAATCAGCGGATGGAAGAGGAAGGAAAAGATGAGCAGGTTATCACTTACACAGATGTGGTGGGAACTTTGATGTCTTCCGTCACCAATATTATTGATATTATCAGCTATGTGCTGATTGCTTTTGTGGCCATCTCCCTGGTGGTTTCCTCCATTATGATTGGTGTCATCACTTATATCAGTGTATTGGAACGTAAGAAGGAGATTGGAATTCTGCGGGCAATCGGGGCATCCAAGGGAAATATTTCCCAGGTATTTAACGCGGAGACTTTTATTATAGGATTGTGTGCGGGGATTCTGGGAATTGTCCTGACATTGATTATTTTGGTTCCGGGAAATGCGCTGATTCATCACCTGGCCAATACGGATAACATCAATGCCTATCTTCCGGCAGGCTATGCATTGATTCTGATTCTGCTCAGTGTCCTGTTGACGCTGCTGGGCGGGTTGATTCCATCCAAGAAGGCAGCCAAGAGTGACCCGGTGACCGCACTTCGCACAGAATAAAAGAAATTGAGAGGAAAATATGGAAGAAAAAACATTTACAATCATAGAAGAAAACATGAAATGGATTCAAGAGCAGACATCAGAATTTGCCAAGCTCATGACATATTACAAATGTGCAATCATGGAGATTGAGACAAAATTTCACGTACTCAATGAGGAGTTTTCACTGGAACATGACCGCAATCCGATCAGCAGTATCAAATCCAGATTGAAATCTCCCGGCAGCATTTTGGAGAAGCTTCAGAGGAGAGGATTCGAGAATTCTTTGAGATCCATTGAAGAGAATCTGAATGACATTGCCGGAGTCCGGGTAATCTGCTCCTTCCCGGCAGATGTCTATGCGTTGGCGGAATCTTTTCTCAAACAGGATGACATCACGCTGGTGACTAAAAAGGATTACATTGCCCATCCGAAGCCCAATGGCTACCGCAGTCTTCATATGATCGTAGAGATTCCGATCTTTTTGGCACACGAGAAAAAGAGCATGAAAGTGGAACTTCAGCTTCGGACGATTGCCATGGACTTCTGGGCCAGTCTGGAACACCAGCTGCGCTATAAAAAAGAGACGGAATTTACGGATGAGATGGCGGATGAACTCTATCAGTGCGCAAAGATCAGCGCGAAACTGGACGAGCGTATGGACAATCTCAGAAGACGGGTCTTGGGGGAACGTTCCTGTATCATAGAATCATACAGACAGAATGTTTGATAAGGAGAAGTTTATGCGTCTGGAAGCATTGATCAATAAAAATTATGATCTTCTCACTGCCAATGACCGGGAGATTGCCAATGTCATATTCCGTGACAAGCAGGCTGTCAGAAAGATGAACAGCGCACAGCTGTCCGAACATCTCCATGTGTCGAGAACTACTTTTGTGAGATTCATGAAGAAACTGGGGATCCAGTCTTTCGCAGAGTTTAAGGTACTGATGGAAGAAGAGGAGAACCGTCAGGAATCCCAGGTATTTCATCTGCGGGATATTGTGGACCAGTATCACAGTATGATTGAAGAACTGCAAAGGCATGACTATGATAAGATCTGCCGGATGATTTTTTGTGCTGAGAATATCTATCTGTATGGATCTGGAAATGAACAAAAAGCCATCGCCGAAGAGTTCAAACGGATCTTTCTGATTTTTGGGAAATGCTGCATCGATCTGTTTGATTTGGGAGAAGTGGAGTTTGCCAAAAAACGGTTTCATTCGAAGGATATCTTTCTGGCCATCTCGCTGTCCGGGGAGAATCCGGATGCAGTGCGCGTTATGCGCTGTGTGCAGGGAAGTGAGATACAGACGGTTTCTCTTACCAGATGGGCCAACAATTCTCTGGCCAGAATGTGCCAGGAGAACTTATACGTGGGAACTCGGACGGTATCACAGTCAGAATCCC
The DNA here is from genome assembly GCA_019112635.1 of Candidatus Blautia intestinigallinarum. Lineage (GTDB taxonomy): Bacteria > Bacillota > Clostridia > Lachnospirales > Lachnospiraceae > Blautia_A > Blautia_A intestinigallinarum. The sequence goes on from DXIX01000010.1 coordinate 11,843, forward strand.
GTTCCTATGAGATGGTGGCTGCTTTTTATATTTTGCTGGACATTCTCTCTGTCCGGTATCTGGAGTATTTTAATCAGCACAAGAAGGAGAAGACCGATGAAAGTGGAACAGATGCTGAACCAGTTTTATGACCGTTTCAGTGAGAATGAGAAATATCTCTGCCATTATCTGACAGGGCATTATGAGGATTGCGCGAAAAGCACGCTGGCAGAGTTTGCCAAAGGAAGCAGCGTCTCTCAGACAATGTGGATCCGTTTCGCCAAAAAGATCGGACTGTCCGGATATGGAGAGCTGAAAGCCCGGATTAAGATGGAACTTAAGGAAGGGAGAGCTCTTCCGGAAGGGCTTATGGAGAAAGTGACACAGAGTTATCACAAGATGATGGATGATCTTGTCAAGAGAGATCTTAAGGGAATTTTTGATCTGATTTATGAGGCAGATAAAGTATTCGCCTATGGGAGCGGGTCTTCGCAGGCCAGGGTGGCCAGCGAGATGACGAGAATCTTTCTTCCTCTTAAGCAGATGATACACATTCACGGACATGATATGATTCACGCGATTCAGAAAATCGCAAGACCGCAGGATCTGGTCTTTTTGATCTCTCTGTCTGGAGAGTCTGATAATGTGGTGGAGCTGGGGAAAGCGCTGAGAGTGAATCATGTGCCAACAGTTTCGGTGACAAGAATGAAAAATAATACACTGGCATCTCTGTGTACAGAGAATCTGTATATTCATTCTGTCCAGATGCCGGTGGAATACGGAATGGAGTATGAGATCTCCACACCATATTTTATCCTGACAGAATTTTTATACCTGTCTTACGGGAATTACCTGGCAGAACGATAAGTATACAAAAATTTAAAAAATAAATATATGTACAAAAAGAGTACATTGATTTTAAAGAGGGCCATTCTATTGAATGGTCTTTTTCTTTTTGCTAGTATAATGGCGAAGCAGGAAGGAGGTTCCCATGACAAAGATTATTTATATGGATATTGACGGAACCCTGCGGGATGAGAGAGAAGGGATCGCAGAAAGTGCCAGGAAAGCGGTGCAGGCATGTCGGGAACAGGGAATCTACCTGGTGATCTGTACAGGAAGAAATCTGGGAAGTGTACAGGATGATGTGCTGGCATTGGGAATGGACGGAATTATTTCCGCAGGAGGATGTGATATCCGGTTTCAAGGAAAAATTCTGGCACAAAAGTATTTTTCTATGAAGCTGCTGGGAGAAATCCTGGAAGCAGTGAGAAAAAGAAAGCTTGGAGCGGCTCTGGAGGCAGAGACAGAGATTTATATGAATGGAAAAGCTGCCGGATTCTATCAGGAGGATTTTGGCAGAAAAATTTACGGGTGCGAGAATGCGCAGCAAATCCGGGAGAAGAACAAGATTCGATATGAAGATAATTTTTCACAGCTTTGGAAGGATTGTGAGAAGATTCATAAGATCTGCCTTTGGGGTACAAAAGATCATATTCAGGAAATTACAAAAAAGTTTCTGCCGGATGTCCAGGTGGTTCAGGAGAAGGAGTGGAATCAAAGCTGGTATCTGGAACTTCTGCCGAGAGGATGCGGCAAGGGAAAAGCGGTGAAATTTCTGAACCGATATCTGAATATCAAAAAAGAGGACAGTATGAGTTTTGGGGATGGAGACAATGATATTGAGATGCTCAAGGCTTCCGGAATTGGAATTGCAGTACAAGGCGGAAGCGAAGAGCTTATAAAATATGCGGATTCCGTGTGCGGCAGTCCGAAAGAGAATGGTGTTTTTCTGGAACTGTGCAGGAGAGGAATTCTCCACCAGAATGGATAGAGAAACGAATAGAAGCAGGAAAAAGGAAGGAGAACAAAAAATGGAGAAATTATGGTGGCAGGAAGAAGTGGTCTATCAGATTTATCCCAAAAGTTTCCAGGACAGCAATCAAGATGGGATCGGAGACATCAAGGGAATTACGAACCGCCTGGATTATCTGCAGAATCTGGGTGTGACCATGCTGTGGATCTGTCCGATATACCGTTCCCCCATGGACGATAATGGATATGACGTGTCAGACTACCGCAGCCTGGCGCCGGAGTTTGGCAGGATGGAAGATCTGGATGAACTGATTCAGGAGGCAGGGAAGAGAAAGATCCGGATTATGCTGGATCTGGTTATTAACCATAGTTCGGATGAACATGAATGGTTTCAGAAAGCTCTGGAAGATCCCAAGAGTAAGTATCACGATTACTATATCTTCAAGGATGGAAAAGAAAGACCCAACAACTGGAGATCCATATTCGGCGGAAGTGTGTGGGAGAAAGTACCGGGAAGGGAAGAGTATTATTACCACACATTTGGAAAGAAACAGCCGGATCTGAACTGGGAAAATGAGAAACTGCGCGAAGAACTCTATGACATGGTGAACTGGTGGCTGGATAAGGGAATTGCCGGATTTCGAATTGACGCAATCACCTTTATCAAAAAAGATCTGACCTGGTCGGACAGAGAGGCAGATGGTGTGGATGGACTTTCCAAATGTACGAAGTCATCCAGGACTCAGCCGGGGATCGGAGTATTTCTCCATGAACTCAAAGAGAATACCTTCGACAGACACCGATGCGTTACGGTGGCGGAAGCTCCGGGGGTACCCTATGAGGATCTGGATGATTTCATTGGAAAAGACGGATATTTTGATATGATTTTTGACTTCCGCTATGCGGATCTGGATATTGCCTCCGGGAGCGAATGGTTTAAGCGGATACCATGGACTGTGAAGGAATTGGGCGAGAAGATTATGGCAAGTCAGATGGCAATGCAGAAATACGGCTGGGCGGCCAACTTTATTGAGAATCACGATCAGCCAAGAGCGACTTCAAAATACTTACAGGAAGCACAGGACAATCCGGATGCTGTCAAAATGCTCGGCGCCATGTATTTCTTCCTTCGGGGGACTCCCTTCATCTATCAGGGACAGGAATTGGGTATGGTGAATTTTAAACGGGATTCCATCGGGCAATTCAATGACCTGTCCAGCATTGATCAATATAACCGGTCGATGGAAGAGGGGCTTTCGAAGGAGGAGGCTCTTGAGATTGTGAATTTAAGGAGCAGAGATAATGGCAGGACACCTTTCCCGTGGAACCAGGAACGTTATGGAGGTTTTTCACAGCACACTCCCTGGCTGATGATGGGGGAGGAATACCCAAGAATTAACGCGGCAGATCAGGTGGGAAGAGAAGGCAGTATCTACGAGTTTTACAAAGAGATGATTGCTTTCCGGCAGGAAGGGCCTTGCCGTGATACCTTGATTTATGGTGAGATCGCACCGCTTGCGTCCAGTGAAAATGTGATTGCGTACCGCAGGTTCACAGACACAGAGACGATCTATTGCTGGTTCCATTTTGGAAAGGAAGCAGTGAAAGAGACACTTCCACAGGATCATATGCAGACCGTGTGGAGCAGTCAAAAAGAAGTATATATTACAGAAAATCAATTGGTACTTCAGCCATACCAGGCAATACTGATGAGGGGCAAATAAAAAAAGGAGGAAGAGACAATGGCAGGGACAGATTACGGCAAAATTGCATCCCAGATTATTGAGGTGGTGGGAAGAGACAACATTATTTCAGCGACCCACTGTGCGACACGGCTTCGGCTGATTGTCAAAGATAAGGACAAGATTGATGAAAAAAAGATTGAGAAAATTCCGCTGGTAAAGGGAACATTCTTCAATGCGGGGCAGTACCAGATTATTCTGGGAACGGGAATTGTAAACAAAGTTTACGCGGAAATGGAGAGCATGGGGCTGAAAACCCTATCCAAACAGGAGCAGGATGAGATTATCAAAAAGCAGCAAAAGGGCGTAAAACGAATGATGCGTACTCTGGGTGATATTTTCATTCCGATTATCCCCGTGATTGCGGCAACCGGTCTTTTTCTGGGCCTGAAAGGCTGCATTTTCAATGACAATGTGCTGGGACTTTTCGGAGCTTCCACAGATATGATTCCGGCTTATATTGTAACCCTGGTAAACGTACTCACAGAGACGGCCTTCTCCTTTTTACCGGCAATTATCTGCTGGTCGGCATTTAAAGTGTTTGGAGGAACGCCGGTCATTGGAATTGTGCTGGGACTGATGCTGGTGTCTCCTATTTTGCCCAATGCGTATTCCGTGGCAGATCCCAACAGCGGTGTGGAGGCAGTGATGGCGTTCGGGGCAATTCCCATCGTAGGATGCCAGGGAAGTGTCCTGACGGCAATCCTGACGGCTTTGATCGGAGCTAATCTGGAGAAAAAGCTCAGAAAAGTTATGCCGAATGCTCTGGATTTGATCATGACTCCTTTTGTGGTCATGCTGGTTACGTTTTTGATTGTGATTCTGGGAATCGGACCGGTTATGCATGTGATTGAGCTGGGACTTGTGGATATCGTGGAGAAACTGGTACATCTGCCTCTGGGAATCGGCGGATTTATTATAGGGGCAACTTACCCGCTCCTTGTCATCACAGGTCTTCACCATACCTACACGATGATTGAGACTTCCCTTCTGGCCAATACCGGATTTAACCCGGTAATTACTCTGTGCGCAATGTATGGATTTGCCAATGTGGGAACCTGTCTTGCTTTCTTTGTGAAATCAAAAAAAGAAAGCGTGCGTCAGACCAGTATCGGTGCTATGCTTTCTCAGCTGTTCGGAATCAGCGAGCCGGTTCTGTTCGGTATTCAGCTGCGGTATAACCTGAGGCCATTGATTATCATGCTGTGTACTTCCGGACTTGGGGCAGCGATATTGTCCTTGTTGAATATTCAGTCCAATTCCTACGGACTGGCGGTGCTGCCTTCTTATCTGATGTATATTTATGAAGGCAGACAGCTGCTGTGGTATTTTGTGGTTTCTGTATTCTCTGTAGTATTTTGTTTCGTGATGACCTGTATGTTCGGAATTCCCAAAGAAGTACTGGTTCCAGACGAGGACGAGAGCACAGAAGAAGTGCCCGAAATCGAGGAACACGCCCAAGAAGGTTCTAAAGAAACTTTTTTCCTTGCTTCCCCGGTGAACGGAGAAGTGATTCCACTCGAGCAGGTTGATGACCCGGTATTCTCCCAGAAAGTTCTGGGCGATGGATTTGCCGTGCTTCCAAAGGACGGTGTGGTGAAAGCTCCCGTGGACGGCGTGATTGAAGTGGCTTATGAGACAGGACATGCGGTGGGAATTTCCACCCGGACAGGGGCGGAGGTTCTGATCCATATTGGAATCAATACGGTGGAGATGAATGGAGACGGCTTCCAGATGATGGTCAAAGAAGGACAGGAAGTGAAAAAAGGCGATGTCCTTGTGCAGGCAGATCTGGAACAGATCCGCAAAGCAGGAAAAGATACGGCTGTGATTGTTCTTCTCACCTCAGGGGAGAAGGCGAAGATGCTTGGTGACTCTGGAAAGGTCTTAGCCGCAAAAGAATGGATTTGTGAGGGAATTGCGGAATAATCAGTTGCCCCAAGAGATATCCTGAATTATAATATAGATAAGGCTGGTGCGCTGGCACCAGCCTTATTTGTCAATTCAGGGAGGAATACGATGGAAAAGCTTTTGTTCGGTACAGCTTATTATGATGAATATATGCCCTATGACCGTCTGGATGAGGACGTGCAAATGATGAAAAAAGCGGGAATCAATGTGGTGCGCATTGCGGAATCCACATGGAGTACCTGCGAACTTCAGGAAGGAATCTTTGATTTTTCCCATGTGGAGAGGGTGATGGATGCCATGGAGGCAGCCGGAATTTCCGTGATCATCGGAACACCTACCTATGCCGTGCCCACCTGGATGGTGAAATCCTATCCGGATGTCATTGCGACCACTGTGAAAGGAAGGGGAATATACGGGGCACGTCAGATCATGGATATCACGCATCCGGTGTATCGGTTTTACGCAGAGCGGGTGATCCGTGAACTGATGAAACACACAGCTCACAGAGACTGTGTCATAGGTTTCCAGCTTGACAATGAGACAAAATATTATGGGACGGCGGGAAAAAATGTACAGGAAAAATTTGTAAAGTATTTGAGAAGAAAGTTTCAGGATAATCTGGATGCCATGAATGAGGAATTCGGGCTGGATTATTGGAGCAACCGTGTCAACGCCTGGGAAGATTTTCCGGATGTGAGAGGGACGATCAATGGAAGCCTGGGAGCAGAGTTTGAAAAATTCCAGAGGTCTTTGGTGGATGAGTTTTTAAGTTGGCAGGCTAAGATTGTGGGGGAATACAAACGGGAGGATCAGTTTATCACCCATAATCTCGATTATGAGTGGAGAGGTTATTCCTTTGGCGTTCAGCCAGATGTGAATCACTACCATGCGGCCAGATGCCTGACCATACCCGGGGTAGATATCTATCATCCCACTCAGGACGAACTGACAGGGGCCGAGATTTCCTTCGGAGGTGATATGTCCAGAAGTCTGAAAGGAGGTAATTATCTGGTCCTTGAGACTCAGGCACAGGGATATCCGAGGTGGACTCCCTATGCAGGACAGCTGCGTCTGCAGGCGTACAGCCACATTGCCTCCGGGGCAAACAGTGTGATGTACTGGCATTGGCACTCCATCCATAATTCTTACGAAACTTACTGGAAAGGACTGCTCAGTCATGATTTTCAGGAAAATGAGACATACCGGGAAGCCTGCGTGATCGGCAAGGAGTTTCAGAAAATCGGCGGTCATCTGGTCAACTTAAAAAAGAAGAACCATGTGGCAGTGATGGTGAGCAATGAGGCGCTTACAGCATTGAAATGGTTTGGAATCCAGGCAGTTTCCGGGGATAACGGAGAGATGATGTACAACGATGTGCTCAGGTGGGTGTATGACACACTGTATCGAATGAATGTGGAGTGCGATTTTGTCTGGCCGGAATCTGATAATCTGGAAGAATACCGTATGATTGTTGTACCTGCTCTCTATGCGGCACCCGATGATCTTCTGCTCAGACTGAAGCAGTATGTGAAAGACGGAGGAGTGTTGGCAGCGACTTTTAAGACCGGATTTGCCAATGAGAATGTGAAGGTAAGCTGTGAGGTGCAGCCTCATATTCTCCGGGAATGTCTGGGGCTTGCCTATGACCAGTTCACATTTCCAAAAAAGGTGGGGCTGCGAGGTGAGATTGCCCTGCCGGACGGCTCAGAGGAAGCAAGGGTGTTCATGGAATTGTTAAGACCGCAGGAAGCCAAAGTTCTGGCAGGTTATGATCACAGAGAATGGAAACACTATGCGGCGGTAACCAGAAATGAATATGGGAAAGGAAAAGCCTACTATATCGGCTGTATGACCAGTGAAGGAGTGCTTAGGAATATTTTCAAAAGAGCACTGGCAGACGCGAAGGTTCCATATCCGGAAGACATAAGCTTCCCTGTGATCGTAAGAAAAGGGATCAATGGTTTCGGAAAAAAGATCTGCTTCTATCTGAATTATTCCGCCGGGGAACAGGTGGTCTCCTTGTCGGGAACAGGAATAGATCTTCTGACCCAGGAAAAGGTTCAGGGTACGATGACGATTCCGGCATGGGGCGTGCGAGTGACCGAGATGAAGTGATAGAGAGAAAAGATTCTGTGAGAAATATATGGATAATTCGGTTATGAAAAGACAAAATATTTATGAGAATACTCTGCAGTTTCAGGGAAGGTGGAGAACTTACCAGAAGCGGGTGCTGGACAATTCCGGAAAATACCTTGCGGATCATAAAATTCATATTGTGGCAGCTCCGGGTTCAGGGAAGACAACACTGGGAATTGAATTGATCCGGCGTCTGGGAGAACCCTGTCTGATTTTATCTCCCAGCATTACAATCCGTCAGCAATGGCTGGAGCGTATCAAGGAGAGCTTTCTCCTGGAAGGCTATGAGGCGGAAAAAATTCTGTCCAATGATCTGAAAAATATGAGACTGATTACTGCAGTCACTTATCAGGCATTATACAGTGCCATGAAAAATGATCATGGATGTCTGGAAGAAGGAGATCTGGCGGATGATTCCTCAGAGAAAGAAAATGTGGACTTTCGAAATTTTGAACTTTTGGATGCCATACAGGCTGCGAAGGTGAAAACGGTTTGTCTGGACGAGGCACATCATCTGCGGAGTGAGTGGTGGAAAGCCCTGGAAAAATTCATGGAAAAGCTGGAGGGAATCTCTGTGATTTCTCTGACAGCTACGCCTCCTTACGACAGTACTCCGGGGCAGTGGAAACGATACATAGATCTGTGCGGACCCATTGATGAGGAAATTTTTACACCAGAACTTGTGAAAGATGGGAGTCTCTGCCCCCATGAGGACTATATATTTTTTAACTGGCCTACAAAGGCAGAAGAAAAGAAGATAAAAGAATACCGGAAAACAGTAGAAGAGTTTCGCAAACAGCTTTTGGAAGATTTTGCTTTTTCTGATCTGATCGCGTCCCATAAGGGATTGAAAAGCCCGCAAGAGTATGGTGAGAAGTTTCTTGAAAATCCTTCCTATTTTTCTTCTTTCCTGATTTTCTGTCAGTCGCAGAAGATACCACTCCCCCAATATCTGTTGGAATTGATCGGGACAGATGGATATCTGCCTGGCCTGAATGATCACTGGCTGGAGATTCTTTTGCAGGGATTTCTGTTCGAAGATACAACGTCTTATCAGGTATCGCACGAGGAACGTGAGAAGTTGATAAAAAGGCTGAAAGAAGCCGGATGCATTCATCGGAATAGAGTGTCTTTGACGGGAGGGGAAGAGCTGTCAAGACTTCTGGTGAAAAGTCAGGGGAAGATGGAAAGTATCCGGAAAATTGCAGAGGCAGAGTATCAGGCCCTGGGAGCAGATCTTCGTCTGCTGATTCTGTGCGATTATATCAAGAAAGAAAGTCTTTCCCGCATAGGTACCGAGAAAGAACTGATCACGGAAATTGGAGCAGTACCTATTTTTGAGTATTTGAGAAGAAGCGGCCGGGAGGGGATACGCCTGGGCTGTCTGAGTGGAAGCGTGATGATCGTTCCACTGGATGTGAAAAGAAAGTTGGAGAAGCTTCTGGAAGAAAAGGAATGCGCGGGAGTTCTGACACCTTTGAGAGATACTGGATATGGACAATTGCAGGTGAGAGGAAAAAATGTTCATGCGGTGTCTGTGGTGACAGAGTTGTTCCGGGCGGGTGATATTCAGATACTGATAGGAACGAAATCACTACTCGGAGAAGGCTGGGATGCCCCCTGTGTCAATTCGTTGATTCTCGCCACCTATGTGGGGGCTTTTATGCTGAGCAATCAAATGCGGGGTCGTACAATCCGGACAGATCCGGAAAATCCTGAAAAAACAGGGAATATCTGGCATCTTGCCTGTGTATATCCGGACAAAAGAAAAGAGGACCAGGAAGAAAAGTATTCGGGAGATTATGAGACGCTGATCAGAAGATTTGAATCTTTTCTGGGGGTATCGTGGGAGGAACCGGTGATCGAGAGCGGAATCGGACGGCTGGCTATTCCGGAGTTTGACTCTCCAAAAAAGATGGCAGAAGTCAATCAAATGATGCTGTGCAGAGCTGGGGACCGGGATGGACTGCGCGGACGCTGGGAGAGTGCGCTAAAAGAGATACATGGTGATATGGAAATTGAACAGGCGGAAGTAATTCCAAAAGAAAAAGTCAAAGTGGGATATCTCTTCTACCATGCATTGGGCTTCGAAATTTTAAGTCTTATTATGGCAGGAATTTCATTTCTGGGGCGTATCTTTCTTACCGTAGGTTATCAATCCGATTCTTCTTTGGCGAAAATATGGGGCCTATTGATGGTTCTGGCCTTTTTCGGTGTAGCCAGATATGGAATACGATTGTTCCGTTTCAGCACTCCTCAGAAGAGAATGGAACAGTTCAGCCAGGCAATTTTGGAGGCTCTGATAGAAATCGGCGAGATCGAATTCCCTCAAAATTGCAGAACAGAAGTGGAATCTGCAAAAGGCATACTCATCGCAACTTGGTTAAAAGGAGGGAGTATGCGGGATCGAACTACATTTGCATGCTGTATGGAAGAAATCTGGAGCATCATTGACAATCCAAGATATCTTCTGGTAAAGAGAAAAAGAATAAAATTTGGGGAAGAATACTATTGTGTGCCGGAGATTTTCGGACGTCAGAAAGAACGGGCGGAAATTTTTGAAAAACATATGCAAAAAGTACTGGGGAGATATAGAATTGTATATACCAGAACACCTGAGGGGCGCCAGATTTTATTGAGAGCGAGAACAAGATCCTTTGTCAATAAAAATCAGAAAGTACTTTTAGGAAGAAAAGTGGCAAAAGGAAAATATGAATAGTTTTTTAAAAAAGATTACAGGCCAGCCAGAGGACAGATATTTCTGATCCGAGGCTGGCGTTATTTATGCATTTTTAGCTTTATATTCTTCTCCCCAGTCCCGCAATGCGTCGAGGATCGGCTGCAGGCTGCGGCCTAATTCAGTCAGAGAATATTCCACATGGGGCGGCACTTCCGGATAAACTTTGCGGTTGACAAGTCCGCTCTTTTCCATATCACGCAGCTGTGCAGTCAGCACTTTTTGAGAGACATTTCCAATTGATTTTTTCAGCTCTCCGAATCGCTTTGTTCCGGGAAGCAGATCACGGAGAATTAATACTTTCCATTTATCTCCGATCAGTGTGAGTGTTGTCTCCACCGGACATGCGGGGAGTTCTTTCTTTTCTGTCTGTTCTGACATACCATTTCCTCCTTCTTTGGATTATAGGATGTTTAAAGAAATTTATTATAAATTTTATAGCACAATGCAGAAGTAATTACAATGGAAATCAGGAATTATTGATTGAACAGGAGGAAATTCAACAGTTCTCGATGCGGAAACTGGCAGAAAAACTGGAAGTAAAAACGGCATCCCTTTATACTCATATCGAAAGTATGGAGATGCTATTCTTGCCCTGCTTTATGTTTTTGACGGCATTTGCCAATTTGTTCGGACTGGGTGGATCAAGCTTGATTTACCGTTCTCTTGTTTCCTCTTCTCGGTGCAAAAGAGAAAACATGGGGCTATCTCAGGCAGTATGTGTTCTGGATAATTGGTGTTGGGATTATAATTTGGAATTTTTCAGAAGAGATTCTTGTCTTTCTTTGAGTTCTGTGACTATAATGATATGGAGAGGGGGGCAGATTATGATTGAGGTATTGTTTGGCGAGAGCGAATCCGCTTCTATGAAAGCAGCAAAAAGTAAGAGGTGTTCCGGATTTGCGCCAGGTCCGGAAGCTGTGTGGATGTCAGGAACCAAGATGCCGCCCAGGAAAACGTTTTCCGGATGGGTGGAAGGGACGGTTCAAGAAGTCCTATGTCTTGGTTTCCTGTTGGATATCGGGGATATTCAAGAGCCGGTGGATAGTCCATATCGCAAGGATCTGATTGTTTCCATGTTTTCTCAGGATTCCTGGGGCCAGGCAGAAGAATGGAGGCAGGAATTCCAGGAGACGGCAGAGTCATATGTCAAAAATCTGCTCCGTCTGAAAGAATTTTTGAAGCAGGGAGAGAAAATCAGAATCTGGTATAGTGATGCACCTTATTCCAGATGCGGGTTTTATCATCTTTGTCATATCCTGGAAGCGTATGACAATGAAGTCTGGACAGTCCGGCTTCCAGAATATGTGGAAAATGAAAAACGTATTTTGTTTTTGGAAAACTGGGGCAATATTTCAGCAGAAGAGTTTGCAGGATTTCTTCCGGACTCCCGGAAGTTGTCCGCGGAAGAAATACATTTCTATGGAAAATTGTGGGCTGATCTGGTCAGAGACAACAGCCCTCTCCGTGCAATGGTCAATGGGAATGTGATCGGTGTTCCGGAGGATTTCTATGATTTCCATATTTGGAAGGTGCTCTGTGAGCAACCGGTCAAGGAAGCCAGAGTAATCGGAGAGATTCTCGGGCGCTACCGTGTCAATGTCAGTGACTGGTGGTATGCGAAACGCATTGATTATTACATTCAACAGAAAAAAATCCGGGTTGTGGAAGATTCGAAGTGGCGTTATGCGAGAAGTATTGCCCTTACCGTATCTTCCCACCAGCAATAGCGGTGATATCTTTTCCAGGACTCTTCTATTATGGCCGTCTGGCTTATGGAAGCCTGTCCTGAGAGGGTTCTGCATGCTTCTTGACAAATTAGAGACGAAGCGGTATTATGAATAAAGAGATTAGTTGAAACTAACTTCAAGAAAATGCTTCGGTGAAGGTTAAGATAAAAAATGGAAAATCACACGCAATCCCTGTACAGAGGGAAAGACCTCCGACAGCGGTTTTATTTTTCAAATATTAGTTAGTTTAAACTAATTCCTGTAAAGAGGCAGAAAGGAAAAGATTGTTTTGTCCACGAAGATACTGTACCCATGGATAAACAGATTGTGACAGACATATGCTGAAAGAATATTTATTTAATCAAAAATCCAATTTTACATGTTGGCATAGTAACATACCAGGAGTACAGATTTGTAATTTTGTCTTGTGTCAGGCAGAGCGTAATGCGTCTGTGTCTATTCCTGTGTGTGGAGAAAAGCTTCATTTTGAAGTGCTTTTTTGCTTAAAAGGGCGTTTAGTCATTGAGACATTTTCCCATGATTCATGCGCTGTGGAAGCGCCGGGAGCTTTTCTCCTTTCTGATAGCACACGGCTTTGTAACTGCCTGTGTAGTGGGGATCTGAGAGGTATTTTTGTATCGGTGGATGCCGTCAGTGCAAAAGAAAGTCTCCGTGCCATCTGCGCTTCTTTGGGAATAGAATTAAATACGAAAGCTGTCAGAGATCGGATGGCGGCAAACGGATATATTACTATGTCTGGAACACCATGGATACGGGCATTTTTTGAAATCATGAAGCTTCTGCCGGACGATGCGCGGGAACGCTATTGTGTTTTTAAGTCAGTGGAACTGTTATATCTTCTCTGCTACAACACTGCCACAGACGAATTAAAATGTGAAAATAGAGTCATATCCCGCGAAATGGTAAAAATAAGGAATTATATGCAAGAACATCTGTCTGAGAAGATCACCATCCAGTTACTCTGCCGGAAATTCCTTGTCTCTTCTACGTTCTTAAAGGAAAATTTTCGTCGTACCTATGGGATGCCTGTCCATACATGGCTGGTTCAGCAGCGTATAAAACGGGCCGAGGAATTGCTCTGTACGACCCAGATGCCGATTCAGGAAATTGCACAGGCTGTGGGCTATGAAAGCATCAGCCAGTTTCATACTGTGTTCAAAGAATATTATGAAATGACCCCAGGACAATACAGAAAAATGTCGGAAACCGCAGTTCTGCGTCCGTTTTGGCAGTGACGGAGATAGAAAAAGCTTGTTATAATATCTCGAACCATAAAGAGTTTGATGCAAAAGGAGTGACTTCGATGAAGCAGCATCGTTTTTGGGCCTGGGGTGCTGTGATCTGTATGATCATGGTTATGATTACCGGCTACAAAAGAAAATAAGAAAGGGAGAATTACAATGAACATTTATACGAAACTGGCCTTTTTTGCAGGAGGCACCTTGTTTGGTTCCTGCGGCATGAAACTGTTATCCAGTAAGGATGCGAAAAAAGCCTATGTACATGTGGCAGCCGTTGGCCTGCGCATAAAAGATTCCGTTATGGAGTCTGTAACTACTGTACAAGAAAATGTATCCGATATCCTGGCTTCTGCTAAGGAGTTGAACGAGGATCTTGCAGCAGAAGATGCAAAGGAAGCTGCCGCTGCCGATCTGGAAAACGAAGATATCTGATATATACAGGGAGTCGCACAGACGGCTCCCTCTTTTCATGAAGGAGGATTTTATGAACGCAACCATATTACATGAAAGCCGGGGGCGTATCCGGCTAAAACTGCGGCAGAAGCAAATGACGGTTATGCAGGCGGACCTTTTAGAGGCATGGCTGCAGGAAAAACAATGGGTCCGACAGGCTGTTGTCCACGAACGTACCCGTTGTGTGATCTTGCACTATGAGGGGGATCGTCAAGCTATGCTGGACGAACTCCGGCATTTTTCATGGAAGGAAGCAGAGCAGACCATTTCGCTGCCAACTCACAGAAGCCGTGCGCTGAACCGGGAATTTGAGGAGAAACTGGTGGGGAAAGTTCTTTGCAAAGCCGCTTGCAAACTGTTTCTTCCCTTTCCACTGCGGATTGTCCGTGTTCTATGGCATATGATTCCCTTTGTATGGCGGGGAGTTTGCTGCTTGTGCCGCAGACATATTAAAGTAGAACTTTTGGATGCCTTGTCCATCACCATTTCTGTTTGCCGCAAGGATTTCGAAACTGCTGGAATGGTGATGTTCCTGCTGGAAGTGGGTGAATTGTTGGAGGAGTGGACACGAAAAAAATCTGTGGCAGACCTGGCTCAGTGCATGTCGCTGCATGTGGATCGGGCATGGGTGCGCACTGAAAAGGGAGAGGTGCTGGTGCCTGTGTCACAGATACAGCCTGGAGATTCCGTTGTGGTACGGGCCGGCGGAATCATTCCTATGGATGGCTTGGTAGTGGATGGAGAAGTTACCGTTAATCAGGCTTCTCTCACAGGGGAATCTATCCCGGTATCCAAACGCCCTGGCGGGGCTGTTTACGCCGGCACCATAGTGGAAGAAGGCGAATGTATTTTTGAAGTAAAGCGGGTCTGTGGTCAAAGCCGTTATGAGCAGATCGTCTATATGATCGAGCAGTCAGAACAGCTAAAGTCAGAGGCCGAAAATAAGGCTGCCAATCTGGCAGATAGGCTGGTTCCCTATACTTTTGCGGGAAGCTTGCTGAGTTTTGCTCTTACCCGGAATGCAGCCAGGGCATTGTCTGTGCTGATGGTAGACTTTTCATGTGCGCTGAAGCTTGCTATGCCGCTTGCTGTCCTTTCTGCGATGAGAGAGGCCGGAAGATTCAATATTAGCGTCAAAGGCGGTAAATTCCTGGAGGCAGCGGCCGCTGCAGATACCATTGTTTTTGATAAGACAGGAACCTTGACCCATGCTTGCCCTCAGGTAGCACAGGTAGTTCCCTTCGGCGGCAAAGATGAACAGGAAATGCTGCGTCTGGCCGCCTGCCTGGAGGAACATTTTCCCCACTCTATGGCAAATGCCGTGGTAGCGGAAGCAAAACGCCGCGGCTTGAAACATGAAGAATATCATTCAAAAGTAGAATATCTGGTGGCCCATGGGATTATCAGTACTGTTAATGGAGAAAAAGTTCTAATCGGCAGTGCCCACTTTGTGTTTGAGGATGAACAGTGCCAGATTCCCAAGGGTGAGCAGGAACGTTTTGACGCTCTGCCGCCGGAGTATTCCCATCTTTATTTGGCCGTTGGCGGAAATTTGGCTGCTGTAATCTGTATCACGGACCCGCTTCGGGAGGAGACGAAGGATGTCTTAAATACACTGCGCACACTGGGCATTCGGCGTACGGTCATGCTTACTGGTGACAGTCAGCGAACCGCCGAAGCTATCGCTTTGCAGGCAGGGGTAGATGATTTCCGTGCAGAAGTGCTTCCGGCGGATAAGGCGGATTATATAGCTCAGCTTCGGAAGGAAGGGCATATTGTCATAATGGTAGGAGATGGGATTAATGATTCTCCGGCGCTGTCTGAGGCGGATGTCGGAATTGCTATCAGCGACGGTGCCGCCATTGCGCGGGAGATTGCAGATATTACCATTGCCGCCGACAAGCTGTGGGAATTGGTGGAACTGCGCCGAATTGCCATGGCACTTATGAAACGTATTCATTCGAATTACCGTTTTGTCATCGGCTTTAACGGGATTTTGATCTGCATGGGTGCTTTAGGGATTTTACCGCCCGCGGCGTCTGCTACCCTTCATAATCTTTCTACACTGGGGATCAGTCTTCGGAGCATGAGCAGTCTAACATAGTATTATATGGGTGATGTTATCTCCAACTTCCACTGGGATGTTTCTCTTTGAAGCTCTACCATATGTCGGTAAAGACCGCCTTGTTCCATCAGCTCTTTTGGAGTGCCTTGCTGGACCACGTGACCATTCTGTAATACCACGATGTGGTCAGCACCGGCTACGGTACGCATCCTGTGGGCGATGACTAGTACTGTTTTACCTTGAAGCAGGCGGGAGAGAGCTTCCTGAACAGCACTTTCGTTTTCCACATCCAGGCTGGCAGTTGCCTCATCCAAAAGGATTACGGGCGCATTTTTCAGAAGGGCACGGGCAATGGAAATCCTCTGGCGTTCACCGCCGGAGAGGGTGGAGCCGTTTTCTCCGATCATGGTCTGATAACCCTGTGGGAGTTTTTGTATAAACTCATCGCATCGTGCAGCTTTAGCAGCAGCAATGACTTCCTCATCTGTGGCTTCCCGGCGTCCCAGCCGGATATTTTCCATTACCGTATCCCGGAACAGTACCACATCCTGAAAAACCATAGAATAGTATTTTAACAGTGTCTCCGGTTCTATACTAGACACATCCATGCCGCCAAGGGTAACTTTTCCGCTGGTAACATCCCAAAAACGGGCAGCTAATTTACACGCAGTGGACTTTCCTCCTCCAGATGGACCGATGAGGGCAGTCACTTCCCCCTGTCTGGCGGTAAAGCTTACATCATTGAGGATTCCGTCTCCTTCCCGGTAGGCAAAGGACACATGATCAAAGGTAATGTTGTAGTTTTCAGGAGTAAACTTTTTGGTACCTTCCTGTATTGGCTGTTCTAAAATGGAACGCATCCGCTCGATTTGCAGTTTCGCATTAAAGGTGGCGGCAATATTCTGCAGTACCAGCCCAAGAGGATCATAAAGCCTTGAGGCGGCAAAGAGAAATCCGAGAAAATAGAGGAAAGAAAGTTCCCCGGCTGCCAGAAGCGTTCCGCCGGTCAAAATAGTAGTGGCCAGCCCAAGGCGGAGGAAGGCTTGAGCAGAGCATACAAACACGCCGGTTACCAGTTCCGAGTGGATAGAGCTTTTTTCCATGGCGGTCAATTTTTCTTCCAGTTTGCCCATATAGGTTTCCTGCCGATTGCACGCTTTAATATCTCGTATGGTTTCCAGTCCTTCCTGGATGTAGTCGGCTACCGCGCGTTTGTTTAAAATATTCTTTGTACCAAAGAAATCCTGGATCTTTTTGCTTCCTGCTGTGAGAAGAATTGCTACTGGTACTACCCACAGCACGGCCAGTGCCATCCGCCAATCGCAAAAGAACATGGCGATGCCGATTACAAGGGTGGAGAAAATGGATGCGAATAACTGTGGCACATAATGAGAAAACATCTGATCCAGGCTGGAGCAGTCTGCAATCATGGTGGAGGTCAGATCGCTCAGATCCCGGTTCCCGAAAAAGCTCAGTGGCAGTCGGCGCAGAGTCTCTGCCAGGCTGATCCGCCGGTTGGCACTTTCTTTATAGGTTGCCAGGTACAGCGAAGCATACTGAAACCAATGCAGAATAAACAGTAGGAGCAGGACAGTTATGGCAAAACCTGTATAAATCCCAAAGCCATCCATAGAACTGCCTCCGTATTCCATGGAATTCAAGAGATGCTGCGCTGTAAACAGGACGGCTCCCACCGGAAACATCAGGCTTAAATTGCACACAAAGCACCAGATGACGGCTTTTACCAGATCCTTTGCTCCTTTTTCACTGAGTGCAAATAAATGCTGTAATTTTTTTGTCATACCGTTTCCTCCTTTTTAACCTTCCACTGTGCGCTGCGCTGATAATCCTCCCACATGGCGGTATACACACCTTGCAGTGCAAGCAGACTTTTGTGATTGCCCTGTTCAGCAACTTTCCCTCCGCTTAAGACAATGATAGAATCCGTATTCTGTATGGTAGACAGCCTGTGGGCGATCATCAATACAGTTTTGTTTTTTGTCAGTGTTTCAAATGCTTTTTGAATCTGTTGTTCATTTTCCGGATCGGCAAAAGCAGTGGCCTCATCCAGCACTACGATGGGGGCGTCTTTCAAGATGGCCCGGGCCAGAGCGATCCGCTGCTGTTCACCGCCGGAGAGGTAAATACCTTTTGTTCCCACCACAGTGTCCAGACCCTGTGGTAATTTATCCAGAATATCATCACACTGGGCGGCATGGGCAGCAGCCAAGACTTCTTCTCTAGAGGCATTTGGTCTGGCGGCACGGATATTTTCCAGAAGGCTTTCTTTAAATAGCCGGGTGTCCTGAAAGACAAAGGCAACCTGTTCCATCAGATCTTCTGTGTGTATCTTGCGGACATTGACTCCGCCGATGGAAACCGTTCCGCTGTCGGCATCCCAGAAGCGGGGAATCAGGCTGGCGGCTGTGGTTTTACCGCCTCCGGACGGACCCACAAGCGCTGTCACCTGGCCGGGGCGGACAGAAAATGACACATCGTCCAGAGCCGGACGATCCGCACCCGGATAAGTAAAGGTCACATGGTTAAAGGATACGGCGGCATTTTCCGGACGTTTCTGTACTTTTGATTCTTCTATGGGCTTTTGGTCAAGGATTTCATCCAGGCGGATCACAGCTTCGTCTGCTTCCATGACAGCCTCGCTCATATACATGATCCGGTTGATCATCTGGCCGCAGGCGGGAGCAAATAGAGAGTAAAAGATAAAGTTGACAAGCACTGTGCGTATATTCCCGCCGGAGGACAGTAGAAGTGCCGCCGGGATCAACAGGGCGAAGGCTCCGTTGATAAAAGTCAGGAAACAGGTCTGCCCGACACGGCAGCTCATGGCATACTGGCTGGCAAGGTTGCTGTAATCCATAATAGCAGCATAAAAGGCTTTGAAAGAGTAGACAGTCTGCTGGAACATCTTTACAACCGGGATTCCCCGAACATATTCCACAGCCTCGCCGCTCATGCGTTCAATTTCCTTCTGGTACCGATGAAAAAAGCCTGCATTTTTTCCACCCATCATCAGACACATGGAAAGGAGTGCCAACACCATGGTAAGCAGGCATAAAAGCCCCATTTTCCAGTCAAAGAGGAATAGCATGATAATGGCTGCGATCGGTGTGATTATAGTTCCGGCCAGGTCAGGGAGCTTGTGAGCAAGCAGATCTTCCGTAAGGCCGGCGTTGTCATCAATCAGTTTTCTAAGTCTTCCCGACTGATTCCCTGTAAAGAATCCCAGTGGTAATTTCAGCACATGAGCCATAGCAGTACGCCGGATGTTCCGGGCGGTACGGAAAGCGGCGATATGAGTGGACATGAGTGCCATAAAATACAAAACGATACTGCCAATGGCAGTCCACACTGCCGTCCAGCCCCAGTGTGCCAGGCCGGAGATCCCGGAGGGATCGGGCCAGGTTTCCAGCACATTCCTGGCTGCCAGCCAGACACATACATAAGGAATCAGCCCCAGTATCGCAGACAGGGCGGAGAGGATACAGCCCAGTAAGGTGAGATTTTTGTGCCCGCCTGCATAACTTAAGATACGGGACAGGCTGCTTTGCTTTTTTTGCTTCAAAAGACTACCTCCTTTTTTACTAAAATTTATTATGAAGTTAGAAATTACTAACTACCATGCAAAAAAGATTGGGGCTATTGCCCCATCAATTTTAGCCATCCGGCTGTGTAAAAATCCCGCAGTTGATCCACATAATGCAGGGCTCTATCTCTTGGCATATCATGCACCACAATCTCGAATATCCCATTAAACATACCGCTGGCAATGATATGGCACATCTGTTCATCCAGTTCTGGGATGTTCTGTCCGAGACGGCGGAGGACGTCCATGTATTTCAATGTATATTCCACTTCTATCTCCACCATGTTGTGCACAAAATGTTCGTAGCTGGTGCCTTCCGACCGGCTAAGCAGCAGCTTTACTGGTTCCCGGTGTTGACAGATATATTCCACCATCCAGTGGACACAGTCTGAGGACTCCACGCCCATATGGTCTGGTTGTTGTTCTTCAGGCAACTCAGCGAAAGAAGTCTGAGCTTCCATAAATTTCCCCATGAGGGCGGCAGCGTGGGGTTCCACAATGGCGTTAAACAAAGCTTCCTTGCTGGAAAAATATCCATAAAAGGCACCGGTCGTCACGCCAGCTTTTTTAACAATCTGCCGGAGAGATGCACCCAGAAAACCTTTGTCAGAAAACTCTCCCATGGCGGCTTGCAAAATATTGTCCAGTGTGACAGATGATTTTTCTTCCATATTATCTCCTTATATAACAGTGATATATAACAATGTTATTATATGGCGCATAATGGGATTTGTCAATAGTAGAATGCATAGAATCAATTTCGCTGTAAACGTATGGACATGAAAATCGTATGTACAAATCTCATTTTCGAAGCTTTTCGGGTCGTTTCAGGGGGATAACGGCCCAGCTCACGGTTCTTCCGGTGGATAACTCTCCGTTTT
>DXIX01000011.1 GCA_019112635.1 Candidatus Blautia intestinigallinarum
TAATCTCCAGTGGTTTCGGATACATATGCTCATACAGATGTTTTGCAGTAAGGAAATCCATCCTGGCAAACTCCATCCACTCTTTCAAAATTTTTTCATTTTTCATACAACAGCACGCCCTCCTGCTTTACAACCTTTTCAAGGGTATTTTCCTTCGCCCTTTCCTCAAAAGACGATTCATAACCCACAACAATGTCTACCGGGCGTTTACGAACCCCGCGGAGAGATTTATATGCTTTCTGGGACAGTTCTATTTTGTTCCCGGCATCATCCGGAACAACAACATAAAAGTCATAATCACTGTCCTCATTATAGGTATCTTTTGCAAAGGAACCGAACAGATAGATTCGTTTCGGCATGATAGTCATACAGATTCTGTCTTTAATTGCATTGATCTCATTATTGATCATCCAGTTCACATCCTTTCAAAAAACTTACCTGAGATTCCGCTTTCTGTTCATTCATAGTATATCACACAACCGCCTGCTTATCTATCGAAAAGAATATTCAGACAGGTCGTTTTCTTCAAATCTATCTTTGATTTAAAAAAACACAATCATGCTAAAAAGTGAGTTTCTTTCTGTTCTAAAGAATTCATGTTGTATGCGATTGGCAGGCACACCATGAAATACCATCGCGTTTTACATCATGAGATTGAGAAATACGAAGGGAAAAAGGAGCAGAAAACCGCTTAAGGAAAGGAACGCCCCTGAAAATCCAGACAAGGAGTTTTTTCGCCCTAAAATAAAGAGTTAAAAATCGGTATTAATCGACACCCCCTTCTCTACTTTTACGCTGCAATCTCCGGGATTTTCCCGACAAAGTTATAAACAATCCCGACTTCCTGCACCTTCTGGCCGTTCACCTTCTTAACCTCGCCAATCAGGATTTTGCTGATAAGCCAGTTCCATGCAGACTCGTCCAGTTCCTCAATGGCGGCATAGCGCCGGATTTCATTGTAGCACTTATTATGTGATGAAATTTTGCAACTAAACTGTTAGACGAATGGAATAAACCAGCAGTCGGTTGAGTGGAAAATGGATGTATGTTATCATGCAATCATCAAAACAAAGGAGTGGACACAATGAAAAAACAAACATTTGGAAGTATGATAGCAGAATTTCGTAAGAAAAAAGGAATGACACAAGTTGAACTTGCTGAGAAAATGGGCGTTACAGATAAAGCAGTATCAAAGTGGGAAAGAGATTTATCCTTTCCAGATGTAAATACTATCCCTAGATTGGCCGAAATATTTAATGTAACCGTTGATGAACTTATGCAAGTAAAAACAGATACGAAAGAAAGCAGGACAACTGAAAATATCTCGGATATTATCAATATTGCTTTAAAAAGTATCTCATTGGCAATGGGTGTTGCCGTAGTTGTTCTTTCGTTTATAAATGAAATCGAAACAAAAAACGCAATTGGTATGTTAGGTTTAGGATTGGCTTGCTTGGCAATATCGCAATTTTCGTCAAATAAAACGAATACCAAGTCATAAAAAATTTCATATCCAGTATTATACGAAGCGGTTAGTCTATACGATTAAATTTCAGGGGCAGGCGTGACTCTTGCGAGTCACTCCTGCCCCCTATTTCGGACTATCCATTTCCCGATAGCCTCTCACTCATTTATGATATGGTTCATGATTCAAAATCCGATAGGCTCTGTAGATCTGTTCCAAAAGGATTACCCGCATCAATTGATGGGGAAAAGTCATCTTCGAAAAGCTCAGCCTGTAGTCTGCCCTCCTTAAAATCTGTTCATCCAGGCCAATGGAGCCTCCAATGATAAATATGATGTGGCTGACTCCACTGACCCCTAAAGAACCGATTTTTTCTGAAAACTCTTCCGAGGACAGCATCTTCCCGTCAATGGCCAGGGCAATCACATAAGCATCCTCTCTCAGATATTTCTCAATGCGTTCCCCTTCTTTTCGGCGAATCTGCTGCTCCATCAGTTCACTGGCCCCGTCCGGAGTCTTCTCATCCGCTGTCTCCACAATCTCCAGCTTGCAATATCGGCTCAGACGTTTCCCATACTCCGCGATTGCGTCCTTCAAATATTTTTCTTTGATTTTTCCCACCGTCACTATGGTAATCTTCATGATCATTCATCCTCTTCCGGCTTTAGAACATATTTGCGATAAATGACATCGCTTGGAATCCCTTTTTCATTCACGCCATAAGCGTATAAAATCGTAACCCCTTTTTTAATCTGAATAGGACCGCTGTACACACTGCTGTTCTCATCAGGTTTTGTGCCGTCAAAAGAATAATAAATCTTCTCACAGTCACCTTCCAGTGTGATGGAAGCCTTTTCCTCCCGGTAAGTACCTGACTTGAGATTGGTCACCGGATCCGGGCAGATGTACTCTGAAAATTCATCCAAAATATCCGGATTGGTACATTGCTTCATAAAGTCTCTGATCTCTTCCAGATCCCCGTTTTTCTCCATGGATTTCAGAAGAAGACTGTAAGCCTCTCTGTTGTCCGGATGCTGTTTCAGAAAAACAGTCAGTATCTTTTCCACAGACGAATAATCTTTCTGCGCTTCAAAAATCGAAGCCAACATTAGGTTTGCATTGGGATTGTCAGGCTCCAGCACCAATGCGGCGTCAATGTGCTCCAATGCTTTTTGGTAATCCCCTTGTTCAAGTGCCCGGACACCGGTTTTGTATTGATAGACATAGGAGTTTGCCTGATAAAAATTAAGCCCCACAAGAGCCAAAACCAAAAGCAGAAGCATCAGTATTCCGCACAGAAATATTTTCTTCCATTTTTTTCCAATGACAAACAGCTTTTTGGTCTTGGTCTCTGTCTTTTTTGTGTGATCTCTCTCTTTTTCCTTTTGTCGAATCAGAGTTTCTACCGTGTTATACTCCGGCACCCATTGAATTTCTGTCAGACATTTGGGGCAAAACAGAGTACCTGGTTTTACTTCTTTACCACAATGTGGACATTTCATAGGCTACATACATTCCTTAACATATTTCTCAAATTCTTCCATCGACATCAGTACTTTTCGTGGTTTTGTGCCTTCCTCAGGTCCAACCACACCGGCCTCAGCCAGCTGATCCATAATTCTGGCCGCCCGGTTAAATCCAATCTTAAACATCCGCTGGAGCATTCCAATGGATGCTTTTTCCTTCTCTATGATGAATTTTCCTGCCTCCACGAAATGCACGTCCCGGTCATCGGAACCGCCGCCTGCGCTCTGCACTCCGGCAAGACTGATTTTCTCCTCAATTTCTTCGCTGTACTCTGCTTTCGAGTTTTTCTCAGACAGGAATTTCACAACCTGGCCGACTTCTTCATCTGTGACAAAAGCGCCCTGAAGTCTTGCCGGCTTCTGGTACCCCTGGGGATAGAACAACATGTCTCCTTTTCCCAGAAGCCTCTCTGCTCCGTTCATATCCAGAATCGTTCTGGAATCCACGCCGGAGGAGACGGCAAACGCAATTCTGGAAGGCATATTCGCCTTAATCAGACCCGTGATGACATTGACCGACGGACGCTGCGTCGCAATGATCAGATGTATTCCAGCCGCCCGTGCCAACTGTGCCAGACGGCAGATAGCGTCTTCCACTTCCCCGGAAGCCACCATCATCAGATCCGCAAGCTCATCCACAATAATGATAATCTGGGGCAGAGGCTTTGGATTTTCTCCGTTCTCATCCTTCATGGACTGGATCTTCTTATTGTAATCTTCCAGATTCCGCACATTGTATTCCGCGAAAATATTATATCTCTCTGTCATCTGAGCGACCGCCCAGTTCAAAGCTCCCGCTGCCTTCTTCGGATCTGTCACCACAGGAATCAACAAATGCGGAATGCCATTATAGACACTTAGCTCCACCACTTTGGGATCCACCATGATCAGTTTCACTTCATCCGGACTGGCCTTATACAGAATACTCATAATCAGCGTGTTAATGCACACAGATTTTCCCGATCCTGTAGCTCCCGCAATCAGCAGATGGGGCATCTTCGTGATATCCGCAACAACCGGCTGTCCGGCAATGTCTTTTCCAACTGCGAAAGAAAGCTTGGATTTGCTTTTCTGAAACGCTTCTGACTGAATCAGATCTCTGAGCATGACTGTACTGTTGTGATCGTTGGGAACCTCAATTCCAACAGCCGCTTTTCCGGGAATTGGAGCTTCAATTCGAATATCTTCAGCCGCCAGATTCATCTTGATCTCGTCTGCAAGCCCCACAATGCGGCTCAGTTTGACTCCCTGCTCCGGCTGGAATTCATACTGGGTAACCGTCGGTCCACAGCTCACATTCGTGATTGTCACATTGATTCCAAAACTCTTCAAGGTATCCTGCAGTTTTTTGGCAGTCTGACGAAGGTGTGCATCTGAATCCCCCACCTTCCCCCTGCTTCCTTTCTTCAGAAGATTTATCGGCGGAAATTTATAAGGTTTGTCGCTGGAATTTTTCTGGTCTTCAATCTCTTTTCCGATGTCATGAATTTCATCTGAGCTCTTACTTCGCTGCGGTTGGGAAGAGGAAACTGCCGAGCGCCCCGGCTCTTCCAAATCATCTGATTTTTTCGATTCATTTTCAGACTCTTTCTCCGGTTCTTCTTCACTCTCCGCTTTTATATTTTCCGATTCTTTCTCGCCCGCGTCTGTATCTTCTCCCCGATAAATTTCAAAGGGCGCCTGTTCCGCTTCCTGCGGTGTGGTATCCGGCGGAGTATTTTTCAGCCAGGTTCCGCTCAGGAAGCCTTCGTCCTCTTGCTGAGATGTTTCTTTTTTTCTGCCGGTTTTTCTCCCGGAGGTGTCCTTTCTGACCTTCCCCTCCTTTGCCGGGCGCTGTTTTTGCATCTCTTTATGTTCCTGAATCTGCCCTTTCAGCCCCTGAAAAATCCGGCTTCCCACCTTCTCCATAAATCCAAAAAAAGACCTCTGAGTCATGAGAATCAGAGTGATCAGAAGAACCACAATGGTTATCACGTAGGAGCCAATGGTTCCAAAGGCCAGCGTCGTACTGGTACACAGAAGACCTCCCACCACACCCCCGCCGGTGTGATACTGGTAGGAATTGCGATAATATTCCAGAATATCAAAATCTCTGGTATAACCTTCCGTCAAAAGCTGCATGAGATTACAGCAAAATAGGAAAAAAAACACGCCGGCAAACAGCTTTTTGTTTACCAGACGATTTCCCCGATTGGCAATGTAAAAAGCGATCCCGATAAACAGTAAAATCGGGAAGAGATATGCCATAAGTCCAAAAATCCCAAAAGAAAAACTGCTGACCGCATCTCCGATGAATCCTCCCACGCCAAAGTTGCTGACCATCAGAAGAATAGATACTGCCAGAAAAATAAGCAAAATGATTTCTGATCCAAAACCGGCAGAGGCAGTCTGTTTTCTGGCGTTCTTTTTGCCTCTGCTGCTGGATTTCTTCTTCGTAGCCGCCATAAATAATTCCTCCCCTGTTTTATTTTATGCCTGTCCCGGCCATTCATTTCTCTGATTTATCTACACAGGCAAGACGGGCAGGATTTCCCTGTCTATGAAATGAGAAAATTGCCGGCTATGGCGATTATTCCAATGAAAAAACAATAATAGGCAAACATGCGGAATCTCACTTTTCGCACCCAGGAAATCATGCGGCGAATGCACAAAAGCCCCACAAATCCGGACACAACTGCCCCCAATATGTAAGAAAATCCAAGTGCGATGGTCATGTCTGCACTGCCAAAATTTCCAAGCTCCACCACCGTTGCGCCTAATATCGCAGGAATAGACAGCATCAGAGAATATTTCAGCCCAAATTTCTTTCCCATGCCAAAGATTCTCGATGTGGTCAGTGTGACTCCAAATCTTGATAATCCCGGAAACACAGCCAGCCCCTGGCAGATTCCAATCCACATTGCCCGATCATAGGTGACTTCTCCTGGCAGTTTTTTACCCACAGGTACAAAATCTGCGACAAACAAAAGGATACCCGTGATCAGAAGTCCGATCCCGGCAAACAAAACACTGTCTGCCGCCATCTGGGCCAGATTTCTGGACACAAACCCAAGGATAAACGTCGGAATGGAAGATACCGTCATCAGTACCACAAATTTGCGGTAACTGGTCCTCACAATCCGGTGATAGCTCTGATCCTGACCTGTCTTTTTATTACTGATATAAATCTGAACATTCTGCACTACATCATATATCATTCTGCAGGCTTCCAGAAGGATTTGGCTTACATCCTTTTTAAATACCAAAATCAGTGCCACCAGGGTCCCCAGATGCAGCATCGCCTCCAGCAAGAGTCCTGTATCCGGAGAAAATCCTGTAAACTGTTGAAATATCACCAGATGGCCAAAGCTGCTCACTGGCAGAAATTCTGTAATTCCCTGTATAATTCCCATCAAAATCGTGTATAAAAATGACATTTTCTCTTTCCTTTTCCTGCGTTTATTTTCTTCTGCCGTACTGCGGCATTCCGGTATGATCTTCCAATCCATACTCGGTTTTAGTATAGCATAAGAATTCTTTTTTCACAAGTAAGAGAAAAAGGACCCCCGTTATTTTGGGAGTCCCTCTTCTTTCGTATGATCACGCGGTCTTTGAAACCGACTATTATTTTGTTTTCTTCGGAAGTCTTGCCTCAATCATATTGGTGAGATTGTCTGTACATTTCAGAGGATCTGCAAATTTAGCATCGGCAACTGCCACTAATTTTGCATTCTCACAAGCCAGAATGCCTCCGCGTACCTCTCCGATGACAGCTTCACGGTAGGAAGGAACGGTACAGTTCATTTCCTCAGCGATGTCAGCCTCGTCATCGTATGGCATCTCTACTTCATATACATGTGCAATCTCAGCAGCTACTTCCCAGTTATTGAAGACAACATCCTCATCGATTGCACACTCTACACACTGCATTCTGCGCTCGGTGTTGGTGTAGGTTCCGTCTGCTGACGCAAATCCGGTTCCCGGAATCACCACATCTGCTCTTCTTGCAGTCTCAGTCATATGTGTATCGCATACCATCATGAACTCCACGTCTTTGATCAGTTCCGGATCCACATCCTCGCCGAATACCAGGAGAGCTTTCACACCTTCCATTGCCTCAGCGCCTGCTGTGATTCCCAGATCAATCAGACCCTGGCTGTTATTCTTAGCCTTAATCTGCAGGATACCATCTCTTGCTTTTCCGATATGTCCGGAAACAACTGCGATGTCAGCCAGAAGAGTGGCTGCCTCCACAGATACCAGATTCTGCTGGAAGACAATCATTGCTTTCTTGGCATTTGCGTACATCTGCGCGATTGCTGTGATCTCGTCCGTTACATTCGCGTCAGCCACGCTCTTAGCGAACTCATCATAGCCTTCCACGTTGCTGCCCTTGCCCATGTCTACCAGAGCTTTGGCAATGCCTTTGAGGTAAGACAGATCATTGTCTGTGTAAACAGTCTTATATGCGAAAGCGAAATGATCCTGCTCATATCCCTGAGGATTAATCAGAACGACTTTGGCTCCATTCTTTGCGGCCTGGCTCAGTTTTACTCTCATAACCTGAGAATTGTTGAAGCCTGCCACCAGAATCACTTCTGCAGACAGAAGCTCACCGATGGTGTTCGGGGAAGCATTCACGCCGAGAACCTTCTCGATTCCGCTCTCACGGTTATCGAAGCACAGAGTCTTCGCACCGATGGAGTCAGCCAGTTTCTTCATCACATAAGCTTCCTCATTGGTATAACGGTCAGAAATCGCTACTGCCACTGCGTCTTTACCGTATTTTGCCGCAATGGATTCTGCTTTCTTCGCTGTCAGAACAAAAGCATCATGGTAGTCAACCTCTGTGAACATTCCGTCCAAATCTTTTGCCATCGGATCCAGGAGTTTTCCGTCACTGTAAGCGCAGTCAAATCCGAATTTGCCTTTTCCGCAGAGAATGCCTTTGTTTACCGCACCTTCTTTATCCGGTTTTGCCTTAATCAGCATATCGCCATAGGTTTCCAGATGCATGCTGCATCCTACGGAACAGTGAGAACAGGTGGTATCGGTCACACAGGTATCCAGAGGAACGGACTTCTTGATGGTCATTCTCTCCTGCAGTGCTCCAGTCGGGCAGTAACTTGCACACTGTCCACAGGAAATACATCCTGTCTCAGCCAGAGGCTGCTCCAGAGCTGGCTTCACAACGGTGTCAAATCCACGATGAACAAGTCCCAGAGCTCCTACGCCCATAACCTCATCACAGACACGTACACAGACACCGCAGAGGATACACTTGTTCGGGTCTCTCAGGATGAATGGATGTTCATCTTCGTACTCGATTGCATTCACGTCTCCTTCGAAACGATCTGGTTTCACATCGTACTGATTTGCATAGCTGATCAGTTTACACTCGAAGTAATCTTTACATCCGCATTCCAGACAGCGGGACGCGTCAGCCTGTGCTTTCTCCTCATCATATCCAAATACAACTTCTGTAAAGTTATCTTTTCTCTCTTCAGCTGTCAGCTGATCCATGGTCGGACGGCACATTCTCTCACGGTCTTCAAATGAAGCAGGGGTGAGATCTGTTCTCTGCACATAATAGAGAGGCTCATATTTGATCTCCTCGCCGCGCAGATATGCATCCACAACCAGACTTCCCTTCTGTGCGTCTCCGATGGACTCCACTGCGATAGAGATCTTATCGTTACCACAGTCACCGCCGGCAAATACACCAGGAATCTTTGTCATAAAGGTATCTTTGTCATAGACAATTCCGTTCTTTCTGGTCAGCTCAACGCCATCGATGCCTTCCGGATTTACTCTCTGACCAATTGCCAGAATCACAGTATCCACATCAATGGTCTTGGTCTCACCCTCAACCGGAATCGGAGCACGTCTGCCGCTGGCATCCGGCTCACCCAGTTTCATAACCTGCAGAACCATCTGTTTTACTTTGCCGTTCTCATCCGGAATGATCTCCAGAGGATTGGTCAGGTTCAGGAATTCTACTCCCTCTTCCTCTGCCTCTTCAATCTCCAGCATATCAGCCGGCATCTCTTCTTTAGTTCTACGATATACGTTATATACTTTCTTAGCGCCCAGACGAACTGCGGTACGGCAGGCATCCATAGCGGTGTTACCGCCGCCGACGATGGCCACATTCTCACCCAGCTCGATTGGCTCGTTGCGAACAACTTTTCTCAGGAAATCGATACCGCCGATAACTCCCTCGCTGTCCTCGCCTTTGCAGCGCACGCCTGTGGACAGCCATGCGCCGATACCAAGACATACTGCATCGAAGTCTCTGCGGATGGTCTCGAAGGAAATATCTTTTCCGATCTTCACGTTCGGGATCATGGTAACGCCCATTCTCTCGATCAGATCAATCTCTTCGTCCAGAACTTCTTTCGGCAGACGGTATTCCGGAATACCATAGCGAAGCATACCGCCTAATTTCGGCATTGCCTCGTAAATGGTCACATCATGTCCCATTCTTCTCAGGAAATAAGCCATGGACAGACCGTAAGGTCCACCACCGATCACTGCCACATTCTTACCCGTCTCCGGTGCAATCTCAGGCATGAAAGGATCCTCTCCGCACAGATCATGGTCTGCCGCGAAGCGTTTCAGCCATGCGATGGAGATCGGCTCATCTACCATACCGCGACGGCAGGCAGTCTCACAAGGATGTGGACATACACGTCCGATGGAAGCGGGAAGCGGAATTCTCTCTTTGATCAGTTCGATCGCTTCTTCGTATTTTCCATTGGCAATCAATCCAACATAACCCTGACAGTCGGTTCCAGCCGGACAAGCCAGTTTACACGGCGGGCGGCAGTCACCTCTGTGGTTGGAGAGCAGAAGCTCCAGGTTGGTCTTTCTGGATTCGATTACTCTCTTGGTCTTTGTATTTACTACCATGTTCGGTGCAATCTGGGTAGCACAGGCTTTGCACAGCTTTGGATTGCCCTCTACCTCAACAACGCAGAGACCGCAGGCACCGTAGATCTCGGTTCTCTCATCGTAGCAAAGAGTCGGGATGTCAATGTCATTTTCTCTCGCTACCTCAAGAATAGTCTGTCCCGGAACTCCGAAGACTTCTTTTCCATCGATATTCAATCTAAATTTATTCACAGTCTTCCCCTCCTACACTCTCTTTACTGCATCAAATTTACAGGACTCTTCACACTTGCCGCACTTGATACATACATTCGGATCGATGACATGCATTTTCTTCTTCTCACCGCTGATTGCACCAACCGGACATTTTCTAGCACAGGCGCCGCAGCCCTTACAATTATCTGTAATCTCATAATGGATCAGAGCCTTACAGGATTTTGCAGTACAGGTGTGGTTGTAAATATGATCTTCATACTCATTTCTAAAATAGCGAAGTGTGGTAAGTACCGGGTTCGGAGCTGTCTGTCCAAGACCGCACATAGCGCCGTCTTTGATCTTTCCTGCCAGCTCTTCCAGAAGCTCGATATCTCCGTCTTTTCCTTCGCCGCGTGTGATTCTCTCCAGAATCTCCAGCATCCTCTTGGTACCAATACGGCAGTAGTTACATTTACCACAGGACTCTTTTCTGGTGAAATCCAGGAAATAACGCGCCATATCTACCATACAGGTATTCTCGTCCATGACGATCATACCGCCGGAACCAACGATCGCACCAGTCTTGTTAATATCTTCATAAGTAACCGGAGTGTCAATCAGCTGTGCAGGAATACATCCGCCGGACGGACCACCCATCTGAACAGCTTTGAATTCTTTGTCGTTTTTGATTCCGCCGCCGATGCCATAGATGACTTCTTTCAGAGGCAATCCCATCGGAACTTCCACAAGACCGCCTTTTTTGATCTTACCAGCCAGAGCGAATACTTTCGTACCATTACTCTGCTCAGATCCAAGAGCTGCGAATGCTTTTCCTCCGTTGGTGAAAATCCACGGAACGTTCGCATAAGTCTCAACGTTATTGATGTTGGTAGGAAGTTTCCAGTATCCTTTTGCTGCCGGGAACGGCGGTTTCAGACGAGGCATTCCTCGCTCGCCTTCCAGGGAAGCAATCAGAGCAGTCTCCTCACCGCATACGAAAGCTCCCGCACCGGCTTTGATACGGATATCAAAACTGAAGTCAGTTCCAAACAGATTCTTTCCTAAAAATCCTTTTTCTCTCGCCTGTTCCATTGCAATCTCCAGACGGGTGATTGCCAGAGGATACTCAGCACGGCAATAGATAATTCCCTCGGTAGCTCCGGCAGCGAATCCGCCGATAATCATACCTTCCAATACGGAATGAGGATCACCTTCCAGTACGGAACGGTCCATGAATGCACCTGGGTCACCTTCGTCCGCGTTACATACCATATACTTCTGTGCGCCGGAATTGGATTTGATAGCGTTCCATTTAAACCAGGTTGGGAAACCTGCGCCGCCACGTCCGCGCAGACCGGCAACTTTCACTTCTTCGATTACTTCATCCGGAGTCATGGATGTGACAACTTTCTTCGCTGCCTCATATCCGCCTCTTGCTATGTACTCTTCAATTTTCTCCGGATTGATCAGACCGCAGTTGCGAAGTACGATACGTTTCTGTTTGGAGAGGAAAGACTCATCCTCCTCAGAAATCATATATTCCTTCACGGGCTCCTTGCCGATCAAATGTTTTTCCACAACTTCAGCCACTTTTTCCGGCTGCAGTTTCACATATCTTGCTTCCAGGTCGCCGTTATCATTGTACACATCCACGATGGGCTCCAGATAACAGGTTCCGATACATCCAGTCTTGTCAATGACAACATTATCCAGATTTTTCTCTGCTACAAGTCTCTCGAACTCGTTAGAGGTTTTCTTAGCGCCTGTAGCAATACCGCAGCTGCCCTGTCCAATTACAACTTTCATATTCTACCTCCTACGCATTCTTTGCCTTGTATTCATCTAAGATCTCAGTTACTTTCGCCTTGGTCAGATTTCCATAGGTCTCCTCTCCATCGACTGTCTTGACCATCATGACAGGTGCCAGAGAACAACATCCAAGACAGGCAACCGCATTCAGAGTAAACAGACCATCTTCCGTCGTCTCTCCATCCTGGATTCCCAGGTGTTCGCTCACGGCTTCCTGGATCATATCCGCACCGTTAACATGACAGGCAGTTCCCTTGCAGAGCATCACCAGATATTTTCCAATCGGCTGCAGACGGAACTGCGCATAAAAAGTCGCAACTCCATAGATTTTCGCAGGCATGATGCCGGTTCTCTCGGAGATGTAATTGATTGCATCCAAAGAGAGATAGCCATAGATATCCTGCGTTTTCTGCAGAATTGTAATCAGGCTTCCCGGTACCTTCGCATATTTCTCCAGTACAGGAGCCAGCTCGGCGAAATTCACTTCGGAGTTTCCGCCGTTTTGACATCCACACGTATTGCTCATGTTTGTCCCTCCTAAGCATTATCGTTATTATATTATCAATAGATGAATTATATCACAAAAGGACAAACAAGGGAACAAAAAACCCAAAAATTTTGTTTATTTAATACGGAAAATACAGGTAATATCCCAAAAAAATTAAAAAATCATGGTTAGTCTTAACTACTTTTCCTTTCTGAAATTGTCGGATTTTGTTCATTTTCCTTTATCATTTGATGAAGTTTTGACAAAGCCTCCCGGATTCCCCCCACCTCATCAATCAACCCCTCTCTCACGGCATCTTCCCCCTCCAGCATGGTCCCCACATCTTTGACCAGCTGCGAAGTATCCAGCATGAGTTCCTCCAGCCTTTCCTGGCTGATATTGGAATGCCCTGCGATAAACGTGGTGATTCGGTCCTGAATCTTCTCCATATTCCGGTATGTCTGAGCCACACCGATAAACATCCCGTTCGAGCGCACAGGATGAATCACCATGGTTGCGCTGGGAACCACAAAAGAATAATCCGCGGACACCGCCATGGGGACGCCGATGGAATGTCCGCCGCCCAACACCAGAGAGACTGTGGGGATGCTCAGGGAGGCGATCATCTCCGCGATGGCCAGTCCGGCCTCCACATCGCCTCCCACCGTATTTAAGAGAATGAGAAGCCCGTCCACATTTCTATCGTCTTCAATCATGGCCAGCTTCGGCAGCACATGTTCATATTTGGTTGTCTTGCTGTGGCCGGGCGCAGACTCATGCCCCTCTACTTCACCGATAATCGTCAGAAGATGAATGCGGTGTCTTACAGTATTCTCCTCCAGAGTCACCTGTCCCATATCCTGAATCTCTTCGTTGACTGCCGCGTCTTCTTCCCGTTCTGCCTTCTTCTTTTCCTCAGACATAAAAATACCTCCAGATTTTCAATTCTCTGAAGGTATTATCCTCACGCTGCGCGTGTTTTATTCATTTATTCTTCCCAGTTGTGCCATACATCCGTCACGTCATCGTCATCTTCCAAAAGATCCAGTGTTTTCTGAAGATCTTTGACAGCCTTCTCATCCGTAAGTTCTACATAAGTCTGCGGGATCATGGCAACCTGAGCCTGTAGCATAGGAATCCCTTCCTTCTCCAACGCTTCCCGCACAGCACTGAAATCATCCGGATCTGTGAGCACCTCATAGCTGTCTTCTTCTTCGTTGAAATCCTCTGCGCCTGCGTCCAGTGCCAGCATCATCAGATCATCGGCATCTTTTTCACATTCCTCTTTATCGATGATGATCTGGCCCTTTTTGTCAAACATGAATGACACACAGCCCTGAACACCAATACTTCCGTTTCCTTTGGTAAATGCGCTTCTCACATTCGCCGCAGTACGGTTCTTGTTGTCCGTCAGCGCTTCTACGATGATGGCAATTCCATTGGGGCCATATCCTTCATAGGTAACCGCCTCAAAATTATCGGCAGAGGCATCTCCTGCTGCCTTCTTGATTCCTCTCTCGATGGTATCATTGGGCATGTTGTTGGCTTTTGCCTTCGCGATCACATCACGCAGCTTGCTGTTATTGGCCGGATCCGGACCGCCCTCCTTCACTGCAATCACGATCTCACGGCCGATCACTGTGAAAATTTTTCCTTTTTTTGCATCATTTTTTTCTTTCTTATGCTTAATATTAGCAAATTTTGAATGTCCTGACATGTCCTTGTCTCCTTTATCTGTTTTCCGCCTCCGGCTCAGACACCGAAGGAGGTAATTTCTTAGCTTTTACCTTTTGTATGGTATTGTTTTCAACAGAGAGTATCTCGAACCGATAACCATTGGCAATCACTTCTTTGTCCTTGACTGTGGGAATGTGATCCAGTACGGAAGTCAGATATCCATTCAAAGTCTCCACTTCCTGTTCCCCGAAATCCATACCCAGCTCTTCTTCCAGTTCCTCCAGGCGGGTGAACCCGTCAATGAGAATGCTCTGATCCAGCTGCGGCTGAATATTCTGTTCATCTTCATCGTACTCATCATTAATCTCGCCTACGATTTCCTCCAGGATGTCCTCCATAGACACCAGGCCAACCGTCTGTCCATACTCGTCCACCACGACCACCAGATGGGTCTTCCTGGCCTGCATTCCCTGAAACAGCTGATTGATACCTCTGGTCTGCGGAATAAAAATCGCGGGCCGGATCATTCCAGGAATCTCGCGTATCGGCTTCCCGCCGGCCATACTGCTGGTCGAAGCCACCCGCATGACATCCTTGAAATGAAGGATACCCAGAATATTATCCAGATCATCCGCATAGACCGGATAGCGGGAATACCCCTCCTCCAGCATCATCTTCACTGCCTCATCCAAAGTCATCTGTCCTTCCAGGGCAGCGATATTTTTCCGCGGAGTCATGATATCCTGTGCGTCCTTTTCCCGGAATGTAATCAGATTCTGAATCATCTCTGCCTCAGACTCCTCGATTACTCCCTGCTCATGGGCTTCATCCACTATGGACAGAATCTCCTCCCCTGTCACATCCTCCGGAATCTTCCGCTTATCCAGTCCCAGAATCTTCACCACCATCTTCGAGATACCCGCAGTGATCCATGATACCGGCATCAGCACCGCCATCATCAGACGCACAATCCCTATGAACATCCGTGAGATCCTGTTTGGATAAAAAGTACACACTTTTTTGAAAGATAAAATGCCCAGAGAAGTGAGCAGAACCGCAGAAACGATAATCACAATCAGATAAGCAGCTCTCAAATCTATGTATGGCTTCATCCAGTTCACGAAGGAATCCACCCCGAAAGTACCGTAACAGACTCCCAGCAGAATGGTCAGCACTAAAATAGAACTGACAAACTTCTCAGGATCCTGCATGATCTTCCAGATCTTCGCCGCCGTGCGGTTGCCGTCCAGAGCTTCCCTCTCCATCTCCGAGTCATTCAGATGTTGAATTGCTGCTCCAAATCCATAGAAAATCCCGTTCAGTATCAGAAACACGAGAAAAAGAATACATCCCCATAAAGGGCCGTTGACATCGTCCATATTGCTCTCCTTAAAGTGAGAGATTCTCACATACTCTGCTCAAATCTCTCATCATTTCTTAGAAAACTATACCATTTTCCTTTCTGTTCGTCAAGATTCCCGAAAGTTCTCTCTATGTAGTCAGCTCCAGGCTGATCTCAAGAGCATGGTTTACCTTATCCAGCATCGCCTGATCCAGATGGCAGACTTTATCCTTCAGCCTGCGTTTATCAATGGTTCGAAGCTGCTCCAGTAAAATCACAGAATCTTTTACAATATCGTATTCTGTAGAGTCAATCTCTATATGTGTGGGTAATTTTGCTTTGTTCATCTTCGAGGTAATCGCGGCACAGATCACTGTGGGACTGTGTTTGTTGCCCACATCATTCTGGACAATGAGAACCGGGCGGATTCCTCCCTGTTCGCTTCCCACCACCGGCCGCAGGTCTGCATAATAAATGTCCCCTCTTTTTATAATCACACAATTCACACTCCGATTCCTAGGTTTTAGGGATGGATGAAAACATCTCAGACATTTTTCCATCAACCATAGTATTCCCATATTCCTCTGGTGTATACGAATTGCGTCTCCCCGCTTTTCTTCCCAATCTTCCTTATCTCAGATAGATTCTCGGCACTCTCTTTCCCACATCACAGACAAACTCATAGGGGAATCGCCCGGACAGTTCTGCCAGTGTATCTACGGATAAGACTTCCTCCCCGTCTCTTCCCATCAATGTCACTTCGTCTCCCTGCTTCACATTGGGAATCTTCGTCACATCCACCATAAACTGATCCATACATACTCTCCCCAGCAGAGGTGCTTTCTGTCCGTGGATCAACACCCAGCCTTTGTTGGACAGGCTGCGCGGATAACCATCTGCGTAGCCGACAGGGATGGTGGCCACCTTCGTTCTTTCCCTTGTCACATAAGTCCCTCCGTAACTGATGGCAGTTCCCTTCGGCACCTCCTTGACATATGACACACTGGCTTTCCACCCCATCGCCGGAACCAGGGACAGTCTTTCTTTTTCCACCTGGTCTGAAGGATAGATGCCATAGAGAATAATCCCGGCTCTTGTCATATCTTTGTGCGCCTCCGGCATCCGCATGATTCCCGCACTGTTGGAACAGTGATGGATCGGAATGGAGACCCCTGCGTCTTTCAGCCACTTCTCAAATCTTTCATAGCGGTCCAGCTGTTCCATGGCAGGACTTCTGTCTGTCTCATCTGCCCTTGCAAAATGAGTAAAAATTCCCTCGATCCTCAGATTCTCCAGCTTCTGAATCTTTTGAATCTCCTCCACACTTTCCTCGCATACTGGAAATCCGATCCGTCCCATGCCTGTATCCAGCGCAAGATGAATATGTAATATCTTGTTCTGCCTCACCGCTTCCTTGGAAAACCTTCTGGCAGTCTCATACTGAAAAATTGTGGGGCGAATGTCTTCTCTCACCAGCATGGCATCATCTTCCGGAAAGGTATATCCCAAAATCAAAATCGGTTTTTGCAGTCCTGCCTGACGAAGTTCCAAAGCCTCCTGAGCTGTGGCCACAGCATACCCCCACACGTAATCCAGCGGTTCTATCATCTCTGCGATGGGTATGGCTCCATGTCCGTATCCGTCAGCTTTCAGAACAGCCAGAACCTTTGCGCCCGGCTCCTGATGGCGGTGAATGGCCTCCAGATTCTCCCCAATTGCCCTA
The DNA here is from genome assembly GCA_019112635.1 of Candidatus Blautia intestinigallinarum. GTDB lineage: Bacteria > Bacillota > Clostridia > Lachnospirales > Lachnospiraceae > Blautia_A > Blautia_A intestinigallinarum. The sequence goes on from DXIX01000011.1 coordinate 17,095, forward strand.
AGAGAAATTTCTGCTCTTGTACGACTATATTTTTTCTCCATTTTGTTCTCCTTCTTCAAATACCTGGGATAATCCGCCAATGATATCCCCTGCTGTCATCCAACGGCTTCCTTTCTCACGGCAGGCCACATCTCCTGCTTTTCCGTGCACATATACCGCCAGTGCCGCTGCCAGAGAGGGATCCGTCGCTTCTGTCAGAAACGCGGCGAGAATTCCGGTCAACACATCGCCGCTTCCCGCCGTGGCCATTCCCTCATTTCCACTGAGATTCAGCCAGCATCTGCCCTCCGGCGACGCAATTACCGTCCTTGCATCCTTGAGTACACAGGTTATCTTTGTATTTCCAGCATATTCCTGAGCTTCGTGAAACAGATCCTGCCGGATCACGTCCAGACTTCTGCCTGTCAGCCGTGACATCTCCATCAAGTGAGGTGTGAACACACAGACCGAAGGCAGAAGTTCCTTCCACTGTGGATTTTTTGCGAAAAGATTCAGACCATCGGCATCCAAAACCAAAGGTTTCCGGCTATTCTCCAGAAGAAATTCCAGATGTCCCCGTGCCGTTGTCCCCTGCCCCAGACCCGGGCCTGCAGCGATCACATCACACCATTCCAAATCCTCTTTTAATTTTTCGAAATCTGCATGTCCCTCCTCATAAGTGGACAGCAGCGCCTCCGGAAGCAAAGTCTGAAGGATTTGCCGGTTCTTCTGCTCTGTGTGGATTTTCACCATACCTGCTCCGCTGTGCAAGCAGGCACTGGCACACAGATAAGCTGCACCTGCAATCTGGCCCGAACCAGCCACAATCAGAACCTTTCCAAACGTTCCCTTGTTCCCGGCTGGATTTCTCTTCGGCAGCAAGGACAGGTCCTTCTCTTCAAAGGCCTGAACATACTCCCAGGGCATCTCGATTCCTTTCTCATAGATTCCAATATCTCTCACATGAACCTTTCCTGCGCAGTCTGCCCCCGGATACAGACACAGCCCTTTCTTCAAAAACCCAAAGGTCACCGTCTCATCTGCCTGAAACGCGCAGCCCAAAACCTCTCCGCTGTCCGCACAGATTCCGGAGGGAATATCCACTGCCACCTTCCAGGCCTTTGCCTGATTCATCTTCCCGATCAAGGCCGCATATTCTCCCGTCACATCCCGGTTCAGCCCTACGCCGAAGACAGCATCCACAATAGTAGTATATTCACTCCACTGTGGGTTATTAACCAAAGGCACCCGATAATTTCGTGCAATTGCCAGCTGTCGGTTCAAATCAGAGGAAAATTTGTCTGGATTTCCCGGGCAATATATCTCTGCCCGATACCCCTTCAGATGCAGAAGCCTTGCGATCGCCGCGCCGTCTCCCGCGTTATTTCCCAGACCGCAGACCACCAGCGTACGCCCGAGAGCTTTTCTGTTCTTCTCCAGGCAATCCACCACTGCCAGTGCAGCCCGCTCCATCAGAACCTCCGATGGAACCCTCATCTCCTGAATGGTATAACGATCCAGCTCCTTCATCTGTGCACTGTTCAAAACACTCCTCATATTCCACCTCTTTCTTTTGTCACTCCCGAAAAAAGCTGCCGGCGGCACTCCCCGGAGGCCATACGACAGCTTTCTCTTATTTATTCTCTTTGTCCTTGTGATCTCTCGTGTACTTGCTCAGGTTATAAGAGAGTGTCATCAGACTCTCGGATAAATGTACATTCTCCACGATGACATCCTCGGGGACATCCAGATCAATATGAGCGAAATTCCAGATTGCCTTAATACCGTTTTTCACCAGAATCTCCGCCATATCCGCGGCCCGGTTCTTCGGAAGCGTGAGAATGGCGATCTCCACTTTTCTCTCCTTCAAGAAAAAGGGAAGATCACTGATCATCTTAATGTCAATCCCGCGCACACCCATACCTTCGAGCACCGGATTGATATCAAAAATGCCCACCAGCTCAAAGCCCCGCTTTTCAAAATCCACATAATTCGCAAGAGCCTGTCCCAGATTACCGGCACCTATGATAATCATAGGGTGCTGCACATCCAGTCCCAGAATCTTGCCGATTTCCGTGTACAGGTACTTTACATTATATCCATAACCTTGCTGTCCAAATCCGCCAAAATTATTCAAATCCTGACGGATCTGGGAAGCAGTCACTTTCATCTTCTTGCTCAGATCATTGGAAGAAATCCGTTCTACGCCTTCTTCAATCAATTCACCTAAATACCGATAATATCTGGGCAGCCGTTTGATCACTGCCTTGGAGATTTCTTTTTCTTCCACCAATCATCCCTCCTTAAGATATAGGATAATTATATATAACTGACAAATTATTGTCAATCCTGTGTGGATATTTTGTTTAAGTTTTTCTCGTTTTTGAGGGAATGCCAGTTGTCTTTTCCCGTTTTTTCGCTATAATGGTACTGTATGCCGCCGCCAGAACTATGCGTTCCGGCGCAATGCGGCTGAAAAATTACTGAACGATACCCCTTTGGAGGATTACCATGATTTTAGCATGTCAGAATATCAACAAATCATTCGGAGAAAATATTATCTTAAAAGACGCCTCCTTTCACATTGAAGAGAGGGAGAAGGCTGCGTTAATTGGAAATAATGGTGCCGGAAAAACCACACTGCTGAGAATCATTATCCGGGAATTGCCGGCAGACTCCGGCGAGATTGTCCTTGCCAAGGACAAGACTATCGGTTACCTGGCACAGTATCAGGATATCTCCACCGAACAGACTATTTACGAAGAGCTCCTGTCGACCAAACAGCATATCCTGGATCTGGAAAGCCAGATCCGTTCCCTGGAAGAACAGATGAGCCATGCCTCCCAAGAGGAGCTGGAGCCCCTCATGAAGCTCTATTCCAGCCTGAATCACAGTTTTGAGACGGAAAACGGTTACGCCTACAAAAGCGAAGTCATCGGCGTCCTGAAAGGTCTTGGATTCACAGAAGAGGATTTCTCCAAGAAGATCTCCACCCTGTCCGGAGGGCAGAAAACCCGGGTGGCCCTGGGAAAACTTCTCTTGAACCAGCCGGATATTCTGCTTCTGGATGAGCCCACAAACCATCTGGATATGGATTCCATCCGCTGGCTGGAGACTTATCTGTTAAATTATCCGGGAGCCGTGTTCATCGTCTCCCACGATCGTTATTTCCTTGATAAAGTTGTCACCAAAATCGTCGAGATCGATCAGGCTGACGTTCACACTTATCTGGGAAACTACTCAGACTACAGTGAGAAAAAAGCAAGAATCCGGGACGCCCAGTACAAAGCTTATCTGAATCAGCAGCAGGAGATCCGCCATCAAAAAGCTGTGATCGCGAAGCTGAAGTCCTTCAACCGTGAAAAATCTGTCCGCCGGGCACAGAGCCGTGAAAAAATGCTGGAGAAAATCCAGCTCATCGACAAACCCAACATGGAGGAAGAACGGATCCGCATTCAGCTGGAGCCGCGGATCACCAGCGGAAATGATGTCCTGACTGTGGAAGATCTCGCAAAATCTTTTCCGGGACAGCCTTTGTTCTCCCAGATTAGTTTTCAGATTAAACGGGGAGAGCGAGTGGCGCTGATCGGAAACAATGGAACCGGCAAAACTACCATGTTGAAAATCATCAACGGTCTTCTGGAACCGGACGCTGGTTCTGTCACCCTTGGAAGTAAGGTTCAGATTGGCTACTATGATCAGGAACACCATGTGCTTCACCCGGAAAAAACCATTTTTCAGGAGATCTCAGACTCCTACCCCACTTTGACCGAGACACAGATTCGAAATATGCTTGCTGCGTTTCTCTTCACCGGGGAGGACGTCTTTAAACTGATCTCTTCCCTGTCCGGAGGGGAGAGGGGCCGGGTATCCCTGGCCAAGCTGATGCTCTCCGAGGCAAACTTTCTAATTCTGGATGAGCCCACAAACCATCTGGATATTGCCTCAAAAGAAATTCTGGAGGAGGCGCTGAACAGTTATACCGGAACCGTCTTCTATGTCTCCCATGACCGTTATTTTATCAATCAGACGGCCACCAGAATTCTGGATCTGACCAATCACTCTGTTGTCAATTATATCGGAGACTATGATTATTATCTGGAAAAATGCGAGGAACTCACGGAGAAATATGCTCCCGCGGCCGCTTCAGAGGAATCCCTGAGAGAGACTTCTCAGACCAAAATCTCCTGGCAAAATCAGAAAAAAGAACTGGCCAGACAGAGAAAGCTGGAAAATGAACTGAAAAAGACAGAAGAAGAGATTGAGAAATTGGAATCCAGAGACCAGGAGATCGATGAGACATTGGTTCTCCCGGAAGTCTGTACGGATGTTGCAAAATGTCTGAAGCTGAGCAAAGAAAAAGAACAGATCGCGGAAAAACTGGAAGAACTGTATGAACGCTGGGAAGAACTTGCCCAATAAAAGAACGAAAGGACCTGAACGCACCAAATGTGTTCAGATCCTTTTTCTTCCCTTACAGAAGTTTCTCAAGCTCTTCTTTCACAGCGAGAATGAAATCACGGCTGTTCAGAACTGTCGGATTCTCCAAAGTCGTAATCAATGCCAGATCTTTGGTCATTTTTCCGCCTTCGATTACAGCAATGGTAGCTTTCTCCAGTTTGTCAGCAAAAGCAGCCAGTTCTGAATTCTGATCCAGTTCTCCTCTCTTGCGCAGAGCGCCGGACCATGCAAAAATTGTCGCCACAGAGTTGGTGGAAGTCTCCTCGCCTTTCAGATGACGGTAATAATGTTTCTGTACAGTTCCATGAGCCGCCTCATATTCATAATATCCATGAGGTGAGACCAGAACAGAGGTCATCATAGCCAGAGAACCGAAAGCTGAAGACACCATATCACTCATCACATCTCCGTCATAATTCTTACATGCCCAGATGAAACCGCCTTCTGCTTTCATAACCCGGGCAACAATGTCATCGATCAGGCTGTAGAAATAGGTCAGACCTGCCTGCTCGAATTTATCTTTGAACTCCTGCTCATAGATAGTCTGGAAAATATTTTTAAAGCGTGCATCGTATGTCTTGGAGATGGTGTCCTTGCATCCGAACCACAGATCCTGATTGGTGTCCAGCGCATAGGCAAAACAGCTTCTCGCAAAACTCTCCACAGACGCATCCAGATTATGCATTCCCATCAGCACACCAGGAGTTTTGAATTCCTGGATCAGAGCTCTGCTCTCTTCCCCGTCATCACCTGTGAAGACAAGCTCTGCCTTGCCTGGTTTGTCAATGTACATCTCTGAGTTTTTATAAATGTCTCCGTAGGCATGACGTGCGATGGTAATCGGTTTCTTCCAGTTCTTCACACAAGGCTCAATTCCCTTTACCACAATAGGAGCGCGGAATACCGTTCCGTCCAGAATCGCACGGATGGTGCCGTTGGGGCTTTTCCACATTTTTTTAAGGTGGTACTCATCCATTCTGGCATGGTTCGGTGTGATGGTAGCACATTTTACAGCCACTTTATATTTCTTTGTCGCCTCTGCGGCATCCACAGTGATCTGATCATCTGTCTCGTCTCTCTTTTTCAGTCCCAGATCATAATACTCTGTGTTCAATTCCACATAAGGCATCAGAAGCTCTTCCTTAATCATCTGCCACAGAATTCGGGTCATCTCATCCCCGTCCATCTCCACCAGTGGAGTCTGCATCTTAATTTTTTCCATTTTCTGCTGTATCCTCCTTGTATTTTATCCAACCGGCAAATCAGCCGGAACACTCACTGTTTTTTATTGTAGCGGAGAAACGGATATTCGTCAATTTTTTCTCCTGTCAATGAGCCAGAAATTTTTTCAGATTAAACAATCCCCTGCCTTGTTGGTTATGGGGAAGTCCCAGATCATCCGTGCTCTCCAAAAGCATTCGTTTCACCTCGCCATTGGTCAGACACGGGTATTTCTCAAGCATGAGAGCCACCGCCCCTGAAATCAGAGGAGTCGACATGGATGTGCCGCTCTTGACTCCATAGCCGTTACCGGCTCCAGGCGCACAGGCTGTCACACGATTTCCAGGTGCCACCAGATCTGGCTTGCAGATACACTCCGCCGTTGGCCCTCTCCCGGACACCCCGCTTCTGCCCGTCATCAGGTCACTGGATCCCACGGTGATCACTTTCCTGCTGCTCCCGGGCGATGTGACGCTGCCTGGAGCCGGCCCGCGGTTTCCCGCGGCCGCTACCACGATCAGGCCGCTGTCCCATGCCTGTTCCACTCCCTGAATCAAAACATCTCTGTGAGTAGAATGTCCATACGTGGTACCCACAGAGATATTGACGATTCGAATTCCATATTCGTCTTTGTTCCGGATAATCCAGTCCAGAGCCTTCAAGACATCTTCTTTTCTTCCATTTCCGCTGCGGTCCAGCACTTTCATTCCGATCAGGCAGCATCCCGGAGCAATGCCCCGGTATCTGCCCTGGGACGCCACTCCGCTTCCCGCCAGAATGCCGCAGACATGTGTCCCATGCCCGTTATCATCATAGGGAAGGGATCGGTGCTGAATATAATCATAAAAGGCGACAATTCGCCTGTCAAAATCCCGATGAGGGTAAATTCCGGTATCCAGAACAGCCACACAGACCCCGCGGCCTGTATAACCTTGATTTTCCATATGCCTCTTCCAATCTTTTCCATCTCACTTTACTATATGAAAAATCTTCTGGAGTGCCTCTCACATTACCGTTTCTTCCAGGCATCCTCCGGGACACAGGAGGCAAGAAAAGCACCGAATGTCCCACTGTCACCGCGCTCAAAATCTGTGTTTTTCACCCAATAGACCACATCTGCGGCTTTGAGAAACCATCCTTCGCTCTTCTCCTCAATGTGTTTGATTTCCGAGTAAGGCACATTCAGATACCGGTCTCCCCAGCCATACTGAAATCCTTTTTTGTAAAAATAATAATTGGCTTTGATTACCTTATCCTTTTTGTCTTTCAGGATCTGCCGTGTGGCCTGATAGGGACGAAGTTCCACCAGAATCAGGGAGACTGCCACTGCAATCATCAGGATCACACTGGCTGTCGTCAGAGGAATTCCCAGAAACTTTCGCCCGCTTCCCGCTGACCAGATGGAAATCGCCAGCAGAAGCACCTCAACCAAGACGGAGATACACCGGTAGGTCAGCTGGAATCTCTTTCCCACCAGTTTCTGCATCTTCAGGACATCCTCTTTCTTGTAAACTGTGTGTACTTTGTACATTGCTGTCATCTTTTGTTCCTCCAACTTCTTTTTTCTGTCATCCGCTTATTCGCTGCGCGTCACAATCTTCTTCGGATTCTCGATAAAAATTTTTTTCGCATATTCTTTTCCCATTTTGCGGACAACATAATCCACACAAGGGCTAAGCATGGGACGGCGCACATCAATCCGGTGGGCATCCGTTCCCACAAACTGCAGAAGATCCTGCTTCATCAGTTTCCGGCAAAATTTTTTCGCTGTTCTTCCGTTCACTCCCACAACACTTCCCGCATTCACCTGGAGAAATGCTCCCATATTCACGATCTCCCTTAAAAACTCCCAGTTCTGACAGATCTGCGGATAACGTTCCACGTGGGCAATAATCGGCAGATACCCGCCTTTCAGAAGAGAATCCAGACTCTCATGCATGGAATAAATATCCGTACCATATCCAAACTCCGCGAGCACATAGCGGGAGCTGGCCATGCAGGGACGTTTTTTTGCTCTAAGGCTGCCGACCATATCCTCTTCCACATGATACTCACAGCCCAGAAACAATTGAACTCCTATTTTCTTTCCTAATTCCCGCAGCTGCAGGAACTGCTCCAGAATCTTCTCCATGGGAGTCTCAAACATCCCCTTGCGGTAATGAGGTGTGACAATGATATACCTCACACCCTGACTGTACTCCATCTTGAGCATTCTGACTGCTTCTTCCATGTTTCTGGCACCATCATCCACATAGGGAATCAAGTGACAGTGTATATCAAATAATCCGTGCATGATTATCCTCTCTATATCCTTATTTGCCGCAGCAAATTAATCATAGCCTAAATCCGTCTATAATTCAAGGGGCTCCGGCAATTCCTCCTGCCTTTCCACTCCGGCAATTCCTCCTGCCTTTCCGTCAGATGATGATACACACCAGTCCTCCTTTGCTGTCATTGACAATTTTCTGCATGGTATCCTGAAGTTTTACCTGGCTCTCCTCGCTGATCGCGGCAATCTTGGTCCGGATTCCATCCTCCACCAGCTGCTCGATGGATTTTCCAAAAATATTGGTCTCCCAGATGCTCTCTCCTCTGGAATCACTCTCCTCGATATAGGAAATCAGATCTTTCGCCTGCTCCTCCGTTCCCACAATGGGGGCAATCTCCGTCTCAATATTCGCCTTGATCATATGAATGGAGGGGCTTTTTGATTTGATCTTCACACCAAATTTATTTCCCTGCTTGATTACGGTGGGAGTCTCCATCTGGATCTCTTCCAATTTAGGCACCACAACTCCGTAACCGCAGCCCCTGACTGCCTCCATGGCAGATTCCACCTGACTGTACTCTCCTTTCATTTTCGCGAATTCTTTCATTGTACGAATTAGTTCGTACTCACTCTCCATCGGAATTCCTGTCAGCTTGCTGAGCATTTCGTAGTAATACGCTTCTTTGATCTGCACCCGCACTCTGGCGATTCCTGCCGCCAGATCCACTTTCTCCAGAATTGTCTCTTCCACATATGGCCCCTGAAGCTGGACAGACTGTACCGTCACATCTTTGATTTTTTTCATCTTCTCCATCAAACCTTTAATTTGCATGAGAAGCTGGCTCTTCAGTTCCTGGTCAGCAGAGAGCATTTCCACCCACTTGGGAATGAAAAACTGTATCTGGCAGACGGGAAACTCATAAAGGATTTTCTCCAGAATCCGCATCACATCTTCTTTTCTCAGCTGTTCACAGTTCACTGTCAGCGCGCTGACCTGATATTTCTCTTCCATCTGTCTGGCCAGCTTGAGTGTCTCTTCCTGATAAGGTTTCTGAGAATTGACAAGGATCAAAAATGGTTTTCCCTGCTTTTTCAGCTCCTGAATCGTCTTTTCCTCTGCCGGAACATAATTTTCCCTGGGAATCTCCCCAAATGACCCGTCCTTCGTCACCACAAGCCCTATGGTGGAATGTTCCTGTATCACCTTCTGTGTTCCCATCTTGGCGGCTTCATGAAAAGGAATTTCCGTGGCAGACCAGGGGGTTTTCACCATCCTCTCCTTGCCCTCTTCCATATTTCCCGCCGCATCCTGTACCAGAAAACCGACACAGTCAATCAGACGGACCTTCACCTCTGTGTCCTGGCTTAAAGTCACCTTTACTGCCTCTTTGGGAATGAATTTGGGTTCCACTGTGGTGATCAATTTTCCCGAGCCGCTCACCGGAAGCTGATCCTGCACCTCTTTCTTCTGGCTCTCTTCCAGTGCAGGAAGCGCCATCTGTTCCATAAACCGCCGGATGAATGTGGATTTTCCTGTGCGGACGGGTCCGACAACCCCTATGTAAATCTCACCCTTTGTGCGGGCTTGTATATCTTTGTACACCTGAAAATGATCCATAAATTAGTCCCCCTTGCCCATTTCGCGATACGATGTATTGCTATAATCTATGTGAACAGAACTTTGGTTATTCCAGAATCTCATTGAAAAAACGCATCAGATATGCTAAAGTAGCTAATATGACAAAAAAGGAGGCTAAGGCAAAATGATGGAATTCCTGAAAGCCATACTTGGATTTGTCCTGGAATTGACAATCTTTTTCTGCATCGGAAGCTTACTCATGCGGAAAATGAAATTAAAAGCAGAAGCATCCCTGGCACTGGTGCTGGGATACCTTCTGTATTTTTCTGTGTTTGAATTTCTGACTGTCCCTCTGACACTGGCCTGGGTGCCGCTGCACACACTGTGTCTGATCTGGGGTATCATCCTGGCAGTAGTTGTATGTCTGAGTATCTTTTTTCAGAGCAAACCGTGGATTCAACAGCTTAAGGGAATCGGCGGGATTCCAAAATCCCATGGTCTCCTGCTTCTCCTTGTGGCAGGAGTAATTTTATTGCAGTGTGCCATCGTTGTCCTATATGAGGACACGACTGTGGATGCCGCTTATTACGTGGGAACCGTGAGCACTTCTGTGTACACAGACACTCTCGGAAGGTACAATCCGTACACAGGACTTTTATATAAAGATTTTCCTGCCAGATATATTCTCTCCGCCTACCCCATGCACAACGCGGTATGGTGCCGTTTTCTTGGCATACATCCCATCATACAGGCCAAGATTATTATGCCGGTAATTCATGTGCTGGTGGCGAACTTCATTATCTATCACATTGGAAAGCGGCTTTTTCACGGCGGCAGAAAGCAGGCGGATCTGATGACCTGTCTGGTGTGCCTGATGCAACTGTTCTCTTACACCATCTACACCCCGGGCACTTTCTTCTTCACCAGGTCTTATGAAGGGAAATCCCTTCTTGGAAATGTAATTTTTCCGGTTGTCCTGTATTGCAGCATCTGGTTCTGGCAGAAGGCAAAAGATTACCGTCCATGGCTTGTGCTCTTTCTGGCTTCCGCCAGCGGCGCCGCCTTTTCCGGCTCTTCTCTCATCTTTCCTGTAGCAGTCAGCGCCGGAATTCTGCCGACTTTGCTGTTTAAAAAACGTTTTAGGGCTCTGTTTCCTTATATATTGTGTATGCTGCCCACCATTCTCTATGCAGCCGTATACTTTTCTCAGAGACTTGGTTGGCTGACGCTTAGCGCATCATAAGGAGGTTGAAGCAAAATGGCTGGATTATCATTAAACGAAACCGGTTTGCAGTTTGTCCGGATCTGTCTTCAGAATTACTGGGGAACCTGTCTGTATCTGCTGCTGTTCGCGGCGGGGATTCTCTGGAGCCTCTGCTGCCATCGAAAACAGGAAGCCAGAATTTTTCTAGGTTATGCAGTCTTTCTGGCTCTCACCGCCTACAATCCGTTTTTGGTGAAATATATTGTTCCAAAAATCAACTTTGAAAACGAATATTATCGTCTGTTCTGGATTCTCCCTGTCATACCGGGAGTCGCCTACTATACGGTACGTCTGATATTCGCATTGAAAAAACGGTGGACAAAAGTACTGCTCACAATCGTGTCTGCCGCGGTTCTTGTGGCAGCCGGCACTCCTCTTCAGGGTGTCGTTGAAAATTTTGCCCTGGCAGAAAATATCTATAAAGTTCCCGATGACCTCCGGGCAGTCTGCGATGTCATCCACAAAGACAGCAAAAAAGAACAGCCGCGGGTGATCTTCGATGGCAGTCTCAACTCTCTGGTGCGGCAGTACGATCCTTCCCTGCAGCTGGTTCTTCATCGAAACGCCGTATTATACCGGGCAGGAAGTACAGTCATCGATGGAATCGATGAAGACAGTGCCTGGTACCATCGCCAGAAAACACTCATGGATGTTCTCTATTACAGTGAGCCGGTGGATCTGTCTCAGTTCCAGCAGGCGCTCACCGGAACACATACCGATTATCTGGTTGTCCCCATCTCCTGGGGCAATCATGAATATCTGCGGCAGGCAGGGTGCCAGCCCATCGCGCAGACAGAAGAAAATATCGTATATTATTACGACTGGCAGCAAAAAATTTAGGGGATTTATCCTGCGAAGTAAATCTTCAACAAATTACAGTAAAATTTGAAAAAAAGAGACAACCCGACCGAGAATTCGTTCCTAAAAAAGTCCGAGTTCTCTGGGATTGTCTCTTTCCTGCATATCAGGGGTTAAAAATCGGTATCACCCATAACCCCTTTCATTTCATCTCAACGTCATTAATCAATAACCATCGTTATGAAGCAGTTTGTGTTCTTTTCCTTTCAGCAGTCCATTGTACAGCTCAAGTACCAATGGGTTCTCATCGGATTTCTTGATCGTCATGGTATTATCTGCATTATATAGGCCTTTTGCTCTGGCAGCTTTTGTTCTCTCACCGGCTCTGGTCGGCTGTCCTCCGCCCATGATACATCCACGGCGGCAGGCCATCACCTCAATCAGGTGATAATTCTTTCTTCCTGCTTTCACATCTTCCATCACCTTTCTGGCATTTGCCAGACCGCTTGCCACACAGACATTGATATCCATTCCATTGTATGGTACTGTGAACTCTTTGATTCCATCATCTCCGCGGACACCGCAGGAAGCAATGTTTTCCATCACTGCCTTACTGTGATCCGGATTCAGGCGTCTGAGCACTGCCTCAGTCACACCGCCGGTAACTCCGAAGATCACACCGCCGCCGGAACCGAATCCAAACGGCATATCACATGCCTCTGGCTCTGCCGATGCAAAATCAATTCCGAAGTTGCGGATCATGCGGATCAATTCGGTAGTGGTGATAACCAGATCGGTATCCTGTTCGCCGTCTGTGAAGCTGTTCGGACGAATCGCTTCCATCTTCTTGGCCGTACATGGCATGATGGACACCATCACGGTCTTCTTGCCCTGCGCGTTCTCAGGATCGCGGAAATATTCCTTGATTACCGCAGACATCATTCCCTGCGGAGAACGGCAGGTGGATACATTCTTCAGATATTCCGGATACTGGTCTTTTACAAATTTTACCCAAGCAGGACAACAGGAGGTCATAAGAGGCAGGTTCTCTCCCTTCTGCACTCTGTCCAGAAATTCTGCTGTCTCTTCCATAATCGTCAAGTCCGCGCTGAAACTGGTGTCATATACCTCATCGAATCCCATCCGGTGCAGTACATTGACAATCTTGCCCATCACACTCTTGCCTCTTGGAAGTCCAAAGTGATCGCCCACCGCCACACGGACTGCAGGCGCAATCTGAGCTACTACTCTCACGTTCGGATCATTGATTGCCTCCCACACAGCTCCTGTGTTGGTACGGATCGAGATGGCACCGGTCGGACAGTATACACGGCACTGTCCGCAGTTGACACAGTCTGTCTCGGCAATCTTCTTGTCAAAAGCAGGCATAACCATCGCGTCCGTTCCACGGAAGGCAAAACCGATACAGCCGATTCCCTGAATCTCAGAGCAGGCACGTACACAGTTTCCACACAAAATACATTTATTCGGATCCCGCACGATGGATGGAGAACTGAAATCCAGCTCTCTGGGTTCTCTTGTATTTTCGAATCTCACCTGTTTTACCCCCAGACGGTGGGCCAGTTCCTGAAGAACACACTCTCCGCTCTTCACACAGGTGGTACAGTCACGGCAATGTGCCGCCAGCAGAAGTTCCACAATCAATTTACGGTATTTTCTCAGTCTTCCCGTATTGGTATAAATCACCATTCCATCCCTTGGCTCTTCGGAACAGGACGCGAACATCTTACCCCGTCCATCTTCCACCGTACAGAGACGACAGGCGCCAAAGGTGGACAATTCTGAGTGATAACATAAAGTTGGTATATTGATTCCCGCCTTGCGAATGACAGACAGGACATTTTTCTCATCGGTAAATTCTACTTTTCTACCGTCTATTGTCATTGTTCCCATATGGTTCCCTCCTTCTAAGCTTCCACGTAAATTGCATCAAATGCACAGTTGTCCTTGCAGGCGCCACACTTGATACACAGATCGGTATTGATCACATACGGTTTCTTCCGAACTCCTCTGATTGCCCCTACCGGACAATTCTTCGCACACTTACCGCATCCCTTACAGAAATCAGGATTAATATGGTACTGACGCATCGCCGTACAGACTTTGGCACGGCATTTTTTGTTAATAATATGTTCTTCGTACTCCTCGCGGAACCGTTTCAGTGTACTGATGACAGGAAGAGGTGCACTCTTGCCCAGTCCGCAAAGCGCCATGCTGCGAACCATCTCCGCAAGCTCCTGCAGCTGATCCAGATCTTTCATCTCACCTTTTCCGTCTACAATCCGTTCCAGAATCTCCAGCATCCGCTTCGTACCTTCACGGCAGGGAACACATTTTCCGCAGCTCTCTCTCTGCGTAAAGCTCATAAAGAAACGAGCCACTTCCACCATACAGGTGTTTTCATCCATGACAACCAGTCCGCCGGATCCCATGATGGCATCAAACTTTTTCACAGAATCGAAATCCAGAGGCTGATCCAGATGTTCCTCTGTCAGACATCCGCCGGAAGGTCCGCCAATCTGCACTCCCTTGAAGGCAGCGCCGCTCTTTAAACCGCCGCCGATGTCATAGATGATATGGCGAAGTGTGGTGCCCATCGGTACCTCGATCAATCCGGTAGTCTCGATGGAACCGGTCAGTGAGAACGTCTTGGTTCCCGGACTCTTCTCCGTTCCGATGGTCCGGAACCAATCTGCGCCCTGCAGAATGATCTTCGGCACGTTGGCATAAGTCTCAACGTTATTGAGGACGGTCGGTTTTTCCCACAGACCTTTCTCCACAGTACGCGGAGGCTTCACACGAGGCATACCGCGGTTTCCTTCTATGGATGCGGTAAGGGCAGAACCTTCACCGCAGACAAACGCTCCGGCTCCACGGTTGATATGTAAATGGAAGGAGAAATCGGTTCCCAGAATATGGTCGCCAAGGATTCCGTACTCTTCCGCCTGTCTCATCGCTTTTTTCAGTCTGGCCACTGACAGAGGGTACTCTGCACGCACATAGATATAACCTTCCTGAGCGCCCACCGCATATCCTGCGATTACCATACCCTCAATCATCTTATAAGGATCACCCTCCATAACAGAGCCGTCCATGAAAGCTCCCGGGTCACCCTCGTCACCATTGCAGACAACATAACGGGTCTTCTCCGGCTGTCCTGCCACCTGGCGCCATTTCTTTCCAGCCGGGAATCCGGCACCGCCACGGCCTCTCAGCCCTGACTTTTCCACCTCGTCAATGACCTGATCCGGTGTCATATCAAAAATTGCCTTGGACAGGGCAGAGAAACCACCGATTGCGATATATTCATCGATGGATTCCGCATCAATCTTTCCGCAGTTCTCCAGAACAATTCTGGTCTGAAGTTTCAAAAATGGAATGTCTTCCGGGTGCTGATAGCGCTGATTGTCATGGGTATAGAACAGGCGCTCCACCGGCAGTCCCTCCATGACTGTCTTCTCCACGATCTCCCGGCAGTCTTCCGGCTGTACTTTCACATACTGGTAATTATATGGCTCAATCCGCATCAGAGGTCCCAACTCACAGAGTCCCTGGCATCCGGTTTTCACAACGCCCAGATGGGGAATATCTTTCTGCATCTCAATCTGTACACCGTCCAGTCCCTCGCACAAAAGTTTCATCTGATCATAGATTTTCTGTGCGCCGGATGCCATACATCCGGTACCCGAACAGACCAAAATACGGCAGGTATAAGATTTAATCTCGGACTGCGCTTCTTCTCTTTTCTTTAACAAATCTTCTCTGCAGGTTATACTCATCAATTCTCACCTCTCAATTCATCTAATAATTCCAATGCCTTCTCCGGGGACATCTTTGGATGAACCACATCGTTCACATTCAGTGCAGGAGCAAGACCGCAGGCGCCCAGACAAGACACTGTCTCTACGGTGAACATCATGTCATCTGTCGTATGTTTCTTGTGATTTAATCCCAGCTCTTTCATCAGAGCTTCCTTCACCGGCATGGATTTTCTCACATGACAGGCAGTTCCGTCGCAGACTTTAATCACATATTTTCCCTTGGGTTCAAAGGAAAAGTTCTCATAAAAGGTTGCAACACTGTAAGCCTTTGCCTCTTTGACACCGATTTCTTTTGCCACGTAGGTCAACAACTCTCCCGGAAGATAACGATATTCTGCCTGAATGTCCTGCATAATCGGAATCAAAGATGATTCCTTGCGTCCATACTCTTCGATAATCTCATCTGCCTTCTTGTAATAAGATTGATCTAACATGCATTTCCCTCCTTTATGTTAGCCATAGTATGTGATTTTTTTGTCGTCACATTGTACATATTTTTTTGAATTCTCATACATCTTTTAGACTAATTATACTTTATATTCTCATTTTTCACAATGACTTCTTGTGTTTTTTTCACAGATTCTTTTCCCAATTCCTTTAAAAATCAGACTTTTTCTGGGTTGTATCCAAAAAAGTACAATTTATTTTTGTTAACGAGCCTGTTAAATATATAATTATTATTTTCTCAATTTTCTTAACAAACACGTTAAAATAATAACATTTCAATTGGAAAACCACGCTATTGTACACAACAAAGAACTTGCATCCCCACTTTTTTTCGATTAAGATAAACTCAGAGGTACGATTGATTATACCAAAGGAGTGAGAAAATCTATGAGAAGCCTGAACACACCAGTCAAACAAATCCGAAGACAAATTTTCACAGAAATCGCTAAAATCGGTTTTGAGTCCCAGGATGAAAATTTGATTCATGACATCGAAGCCATTCCTTATACCATCGTGCAGGAAGAGGCAAAATACCGCGACAGCATTTACCGTGAGCGGGCTGTTGCCAGTGAACGTGTCCGCCTGGCCATGGGAATGTCTCTGCGCCCGGAGAATCGTGCTGTCCATCTGACCGATGGAATTGAAGCCAGCAATATTGATGAGAAGTATTATGAGCCCCCTCTTATGCAGGTCATCCCTTCCGCATGCGCAGCCTGCGCTCCGAATAAATATGAGGTCAGCAATATCTGTAAAGGATGTGTCGCACATCCCTGTATGCTGATCTGTCCAAAAGGTGCCATCTCCATGGTGAATGGATATTCCTATATTGACCAGTCAAAATGTATCAAATGCGGCAAATGTAAATCCGTCTGCCCCTATGACGCAATCTCACACAAAACCCGTCCCTGTGAGAGAGCCTGCGGCGTCAATGCCATCACCAGTGATTCCCAGGGACGTGCCACCATTGTGACAGACAAATGTGTTTCCTGCGGTATGTGTATGGTCAGTTGTCCTTTCGGCGCCATCTCTGACAAATCTCAGATTTTTCAGCTGGCCCATGCTCTCCGAGAGGGAGCTAAGATTATCGCAGAGGTAGCCCCTGCTTATGTGGGTCAATTTGGCGAAAACATCAGTGCCCGCCAGTTCCGCGCAGGACTTTTGGCCCTCGGATTCTCCGATGTCTACGAGGTGGCAATGGGAGCAGATATCGGCGCCATCACTGAGGCGCACCACTACGCGAAGGAAGTAGCCACAGGGAATCTTCCGTTCCTTCTGACTTCCTGCTGCCCTTCCTGGATTATGATGGCCGAGAAATTCTTCCCGGATATGGACGTGAATATCTCCAAGGAACTGACACCCATGGTTGCCACAGCCCGGAGTATTAAGAAAAAGCATCCCGACACGAAAGTCGTCTTCATCGGACCCTGTGCATCCAAAAAACTGGAGGCCTCCCGCACTACGATACGAAGCGATGTGGACTTTGTCATCACCTTTGAAGAATTATCTGCCATGTTTGATGCCAAAAATATCCGCCTGGAAGATTTTCAGGGTGAGACTTCTCTTCACAATGCCACAGGAGCCGGCCGTGGCTACGCGGCTGCCGGGGGAGTGGCCGGTGCCATTGAGGCATGTCTGAAAGAATACTACCCGGATGTTCCTGTGCATATTGAACATGCGGAAAGCCTGGCTGAGTGCAAGAAAATTCTCACACTTGCCAAGGCAGGCAAACTGAAAGGATGCATGATTGAGGGAATGGCTTGTCCTGGCGGATGTATCGGAGGCGCCGGCACCAACGCTGATCCCAAGAAAGCAAAAAAAGCGCTGAACAAGCTGATTGCAGATTCCACGCAGAAAATACCTCCCAAAGAACTGGAAGATATTCAGTTGGATTAAAAACGTCATAAATCATAAAATACCCCCAAGCAGGACAAATATAAAAACCTGCTTGAGGGTATTTTATTTTCAGTTAATAATATTGAATTGTGACTGTTTTTCCCAGTTTTTCCATCACTTCTTTTATCTGTTCAACCAGATTTTTTCTCACACTGATGTCAAAATCGATATCTGGATTCTGATAGGCTGCATTACTTGCTGTCCCCACGTACATATTCAGGTTGGTACACTCTTCAATCAACATTTTCGCCAGTTTGGAAGCACCGTTTTCCTGATCCAGTTCCTCAAAAAATGCCTCATCGAACTCAGACCGTTCAAATTTTTGAAGTAATTTCAAACTTCCGCTGAGAGTCAGCGCTCCCTCCGTCACCAGATCAATTCCCTCGATGGTCGATGTAGGAGGGATAAAAGGATCTGTATAGTTCACATGGGTGATAATTTCCTTTCTCAAAATTCTGGCAGCCATGTTGGACGAGCTTCCCCCGGCAATGACCTTTTTTCCTTCGGAGTCCATAAAACTACGCACCATCGTCTCGTCTCTCTTGGCATCGGAGGGAGGACCTGTGAGAAGGTTGACAATCTGAGCCCGCCGGATCCTCACCACCACCACAGTTGTGTCATCTCCAGGTTTTTTCTCGTAAAGGTCATTGCAAGCCCCGGACAGCATGGCTGCCAATCTGGATGCCGATAGAGTTTTTTTCGTACACCGCAATGTATACTCTGCCATACTCTCCCATGTCCAGCCCAGATTCAGAAGCTGTCCTGCTCCTGCGTAGATCACCCCGTCACTCATCAGCACAAAACAGTCGTTTTCTTTCACCTGAAAACGGTATTCTCTAATCTTTTTGTCCTCAATCACCTGTTCCGTATACGCATAAGGAACGATGTTTCCATCTCTCACAAAGACACAGGAAGGGTTGTCATATTCCACAAGATATGCTTCTCCATCCCGGAAAATCTGAAGAATAGAAAACGTTGCATAAGCCACTTTTCTTTCCTGACAGATAGGAAGAGTCTTGGCAATGGTATCCACACAGGAAGCAATTTTGGCTCCTTTTTGCAGCATAGTCGCCAGAATCTGGGAAGTCAGAGTTGCCAGAATATTTGCTTTGACGCCGCTTCCCATTCCATCGGCGAGAATCACAATATCCGAATCCTCTGTCTTGACAATCTTCACCATGTCTCCGCAGAGTTCTTCGTTATATTTATTCAGACTTTTCCACGCGATATCTGTCCCGAATGTCATCCGCATCTTCCTCCTCTCCGTCATCTAGTATGGAATCCCGAAGCTTTGACAAAGTGACTTTCGTCTCTGCAGTCGTCTCGCCGAGAAGGCCGGCAATCTGTTGAGCCACCCGCATCTGTTTATCGATGACATCCTGGGCCATCTCAACCGTTTCCAGCTTTAATTTCAGATTTTTTGCCTTTGCCAGTTCTTCCTGAGAGATATCCTGGAACATAACAAGAAGAGAAGAGGAGCTCTCAATGTAAATAATGATTTCCAGTGCCCACAATCCCAGAGATTCGATTTTTACTTTCTTATTGACAATATTTTTTCTTGTTTTCAAGACTTCCTCTACGTCTTTCACATCGATAAACTCATACAGAAAACATTTCAGAATTTCTTCCTTGGAAATCTCCAGAATCTCTTCGCATTTTTTACTGCATTCCTTAATCCTCATCTGCTTGTCTGTGAGGAAAATATAGTTGGGAGTCTCATCGATAATCACATTGGCCATGGACTCCGCTTTCATGACTGCATATGGAAGGCACATATCCAGTTCCGCCTTCCCATAATACACGGCAACCGCTTTATCCCGGCATGTGGGATATCCACAGGCACCACAATTTAATTCATCTTTCTTTGTATATTTTCCGGTTTTTCTGAGAATATGGCGAATCTCTTCTTCTGTTGGTTCCGTATCAGAAACCTTCCGTGAATAGAATTCTTTCTCCACAGGAACCTCCCAGTCTTGAAACACAAACGGAGTCCTGTGACTGACTTTTCTCTCAATCTGCACTGTGGGAACCACCCAGGTCTTATCGCTCATACCGGAAACCGGGCCTTTCACACAGCCCCCCTCACAGATATTGACTTCCACAAAGCAATGATCCAGTTCTCCTCTTTCCATCGCCTGAAACAACTCCACACAGGAATTCATGCCGCTCACTGCCATCCACTGATAATCGCTGCTGCGCACCTGCGCCTCTACAGACTGGAGAATTCCGCTTCCCACTGGATAAAGGCGGTTTACCATTGGATCCGGGTTATCCATAGGAAGATCCAGACATTCTTCAAAGTGCAGATTTTCCTCCTCCATCCATTTCTCCAGCTCTTCGAATGTCAGAACTGCATCTACTGACTTGGCAACCCTTTCATCCCCTTCTGCCTCTTCCTTCTTCGCAATACAAGGACCTAAAAATACGACTTTTGTGTCATCTCCATAGATTTGCCGTATCAATCTTCCATGAGCGATCATGGGAGAAACCACCGGCAGCATATAGGAAGTCAGTTGAGGATAATATTTCTCAATCAAATTATTTACACTGGGACAGCAAGTGGTGATCATATTTCTCATCTCTCCACGCTGAATCCATTTCGCATACTCTGCCGTCACATAAGCAGCCCCCTCAGCGGTCTCCCGAACCTGAGCAAATCCCAACTTCTTCAAGGCTCCCGCCACTTGTCCTGGCTTTTGAAACGGGAGCACACCTAAAAACGAGGGAGCGATAGATATTACCGTCTTTTCTCCTCTGCGGATGAATCCCCGAATCCTGTCCAGATCACTGGCGAAAGTCTTGGCATTCTGCGGACAAACTTCCAGACAGTGTCCGCAATACACACATTCTTCCTCTATAATTCTTGCCTGCTGATTCTGTACGGAAATTGCCTTCACCTGGCAGTTTCTCACACATTTATAACAGTGCCTGCAGCTGGCATCTTTAAAATCTATCACCTTCATATATTCACCTGCTCAAATTCTTACTGAAAACCAAACTGCAGACTGTCTCTTCCGATCAGCCTGCAGTTTCTCCTTTTTACTCGTTAATCACTCGTTTTACATAGGTTGTGTGCAGTATCTCATGCGCTTTATGGCTCCCCGGTTCTCCCAAATACTCAGAATATAATTTCTTGATTGACTCATTTTCATGGGATTTACGAACCTTTTTGTTTGCGTCATTTTTGTAGAGTGCCTGTGCTCTCAATGAACGGATGTCCTGGAAATTCCGAACTTCCGCAGGCACCTGAGGCTGTCCGCCTCCGTTGACACAGCCGCCTGGACAGGCCATGATCTCGATAAAGTGATAGTCTGCCTCACCATTTCTGATCTTGTCCATGATAACTCTGGCATTGGCAAGTCCAGAAGCCACCGCTACCTTCACATCCATACCATGAACCTGATACACAGCTTCTTTGATTCCTTCGACCCCGCGGACTTCTGTGAAATCCAGATTTCCCAATTCTTCTCCCGTCAAGGTCTCAACTGCGGTACGCAGAGCTGCTTCCATCACACCTCCGGTA
Source organism: Candidatus Blautia intestinigallinarum (assembly GCA_019112635.1). Taxonomy (GTDB): domain Bacteria; phylum Bacillota; class Clostridia; order Lachnospirales; family Lachnospiraceae; genus Blautia_A; species Blautia_A intestinigallinarum. The sequence continues at coordinate 38,371 of DXIX01000011.1, forward strand.
GCTCCAAAGATCACACCAGCTCCTGTGGATTCTCCCAGAGGATCGTCAAATCCCTCATCTGGGAGATTCACAAAGTTAATGCAGCACCGTTTGATCAGACGGGCAAGCTCTCTGGTTGTAATGGAGATATCCACGTCCGGTACTCCTGCCGCTGACTGATCAGGACGTCCGATCTCAAATTTCTTCGCGGTACATGGCATGACGCTGACACAGACAATATCCTTTGGATCCCATCCCATCTTCTGGGCATAATAAGTTTTAGTCACCGCGCCAAACATCTGCTGCGGGGATTTACAGCTTGACAGATGTCCCAGAAGATCCGGATAATAATGTTCACAATATTTTACCCATCCTGGTGAACAGGAGGTGATCATAGGAAGAACGCCTCCCTGCTGCACCCGCTCAATAAACTCATGCGCCTCTTCCATGATTGTCAGATCTGCACCGAAATCTGTATCAAATACTCTGTCAAATCCCAGACGGCGCAAGGTTGCCGCCATTTTGCCTTCCACATCGGTGCCAATTGGATAGCCAAATTCCTCGCCGAGAGCCGCACGCACAGAAGGTGCCGTCTGCACCACCACATGTTTGGTCGGATCCGCAATCGCTGCCAAAACTTCTTCTGTGGAGTCCTTTTCTCTGAGGGCACCTGTGGGGCATACTGCAATACACTGTCCACAGGATACACAGCTTGTCTCCCCCAGACCCATCCCATAGGGAGAACCAATATAGGTGGCGAAACCACGTTCATTGGGACCAATCACACCGATTCCCTGAATCTTGTCACATACAGCTGTACAGCGGCGGCAAAGAATACATTTACTGTTGTCACGTATCATATGCGGTGCAGAATCATCAATCTCAGAAGGAGTCTTCTCGCCCTCATAATAAGTCTCATCCGTCACATTTAATTCATGACATAATTTCTGAAGTTCGCAATTTCCACTTCTCACACAAGACAGACATTTTCTGTCATGGTTAGAAAGGAGAAGCTGAAGTGTTTTTCTTCTGGAATCCAGAACTTTCGGCGTATTGGTCCACACTTCCATACCATTGCTCACCGGATGCATACAGGCAGCAACCAGTGACTTCGCTCCTTTTACCTCCACAACACAGATTCTGCATGCTCCAATCTCATTGATGTCTTTCAGAAAACACAATGTGGGAATCTGAATATTTGCCAGATGTGCCGCCTCCAGGATTGTCGCGCCATTGGGGGCTTCTACTTCCATTCCATTTATCATCAATTTAATATTGTCCATAATCAGCCTCCTCTTTTATTCTTTATAAATCGCACCAAAACGGCATTTTTCCATACATGCGCCGCATTTCACACACTTATTCGGATCAATGGCATGCGGTTCTTTTACCTTTCCGATGATTGCGTCATTCGGACAGGTTCTCGCACATAAGGTACAGCCTTTACACTTATCAGGATCAATCTTATAAACGAGAAGATCTTTACAGACTCCTGCCGGACATTTCTTATCCACAATATGCGCGATATATTCATCCCGGAAATAGCGAAGAGTAGATAAAACCGGATTCGGAGCTGTCTGCCCCAGCGCACAGAGCGCATTGTCTTTGATGTAATAGCACAGCTCCTCCAATTTGTCCAGATCCGCCATTGTGGCATCGCCAGAAGTAATCTTGTCCAGCATTTCCAGAAGTCGCTTCGTGCCCAGACGGCATGGAGAACATTTTCCACAGGACTCATCTACTGTGAAATTTAGGAAGAATTTCGCGATGTCTACCATACAGGTATCTTCATCCATGACAATCAGGCCGCCGGATCCCATCATAGAACCGATCGCCGTCAGGTTCTCATAATCAATGGGCACATCAAGATGCTCTGCCGGAATGCATCCACCGGAAGGTCCTCCCGTCTGTGCGGCCTTGAATTTCTTTCCTTTTGGAATACCGCCGCCGATTTCTTCCACGATCTCCCTCAGAGTTGTCCCCATGGGAACTTCCACCAAACCAATATTATGGATCTTGCCGCCAAGGGCAAACACTTTTGTTCCTTTCGATTTTTCCGTGCCCATAGAGGCAAACCATTCCGGTCCCTTCATGATAATCTGAGGAATATTTGCCCAGGTTTCCACATTGTTCAAAATGGTGGGCTTCTCAAAGAGTCCTTTTAATGCCGGGAATGGGGGTCTTGGACGAGGCTCTCCCCTGTGTCCTTCAATCGACGTCATCAGAGCAGTCTCCTCTCCGCATACGAAAGCTCCCGCTCCCAGACGCAGTTCAATGTCAAAATCAAATCCCGTATCAAAAATATTTTTTCCCAGAAGCCCCATCTGTCTTGCCTGCTTAATCGCAATATTCAGACGTTCCACTGCGATCGGATATTCCGCACGCACATAAATATATCCCTGGGACGCTCCGATCGCATAGCCAGCAATGGCCATTGCCTCAAGTACTTCATGGGGATCCCCTTCCAAAATGGAACGATCCATAAACGCCCCTGGATCTCCCTCATCTGCGTTACAACAGACATATTTCTGGTCCGCGTCATTCGCCCGCGCAAACTGCCATTTCTTCCCTGTGGGAAATCCCGCGCCTCCCCGGCCTCTCAGTCCACTGGCTGAGATGGTGTCGATAACGTCCTGAGGTGTCATGGTCGTCAGAACCTTTCCCAGAGCCTCATATCCACCCGTGCCAATATACTCTTCTATCTTTTCAGGGTTAATCATTCCGCAGTTGTGCAGGGCAACTCGCTTCTGCTTTTTATAAAAAGGTGTATCCTGAAGTGGCAGAACTGTATTTCCTTTCACCGTCTCACTGTAAAGATATTTCGTGTCAACCTTCCCATGCAGCAGATGCTGTTCTACGATCTCAGGAATCTCATCTTCATTGACTCTGGAATAAAAAGCGCCTTCCGGATATACAATCATAATGGGACCCAAAGCACATAAGCCAAAACATCCCGTCATCACCACAGAGACATCTTCTTCCAACCCCTGCTTTTTAATTTCTTCCTTCAGACGTTCAATCACTCTTCTGCTGCCCGAAGACGTACATCCCGTACCGCCGCAAACCATAACCGCTCTTTTCTTATGTTCAACCGCTTCCTGGGCTTTCACCTCAATTTTATGGGCTACATGCATACGAAGCTCTAGAATGTCTTTGTACTGTTCCCGTATCTGTCTCAATTCATCCAAAGATTTCATTTTACCCCTCCAATCTTCTCTGGTTTATTCATATTTCGCAAGAATATCATCGATATCATCCACTGTCAGCCTGCCATAGACTTCATCATTCACCATCATTACCGGAGCCAGGCCGCAGGCTCCCACACATCTGCAGGCATCCAGAGAAAACTTTCCGTCCGGAGTACATTCTCCTCCCACAATCCCCAGTTTTTCCATCAGTTTATTATAAATATCGCCGGAACCTTTCACGTAACAAGCTGTCCCCAGACAGACAGAAATACGATATTTTCCCTTGGGATTTAAGGTAAATTGTGCATAAAACGTCGCCACTCCATAAATCTTCTCCATTGGAATTCTGGTCTCATCAGATATGATTTTCATGACCTCTTTGGGTAAATATCCGTAAATGTCCTGTGCTTGCTGTAAAATTGGCATCAGAGCGCCCTTTTCATCTTTCTTTTCCGAAATCACTTTGCGCAAAGCTTCTTCCTGTTCTTTTGTCCCGGAAAAAGCAACTGTTGTCTTCTTATTCGGCATCACGCAACCTCCTTTGTTATTTTTTTGACGATCATGTTATTTCTTTGACATATATGTTGTATTTATTTTATCACATTTAAATAATGAATTCTAGCATTCTTTAAATCTTTATCTATTTTTCTCTCTTCTTTTTTTAAACTATCTATTTTTTATAAAATTCAAAAATATTTTTTATGTATTTTGTTTGTTTTCTTTTTTATCCTGTTTTTCTTTTTCCTGATATTTTATTTTTATTATGCATTTAGCAGTATAATGTTGATTAGTCAACTTTCATAATTCTATATTAAATATTTTTTGATTGCAGCAAAACTTTATTTGATTACTAATTTGACATTTTATCTTACTTTTTTCAATTTTCTACAACTGTCAACTTATTTTTATAAATAAGCACTTAAAAAGTCCACATACATTCCTGTACATGGACTTCTGCTTGTTCTTCCTGTCAACTGCTCTGTTCTTCTTTTGTCTTCATCTCTATATTCTTTTTTTCTCTCTCCTTCAGCATATTCAGAAGAAAAATCTTTTCCAGATTCATCCTCCTGGTATGAGACCGCAAAAGCGCTACTCCCCGGTTATACACTCTCCATACATCACCCAGGGGAACCATTCTCAGAATTACATTCTTCTCCTTTGGCTCTCTCTCCTGACCGCCGCAGCCTACCACATATCCGTTCTTAATCGCATAGATCAAATCATCGTTATTCTTGACAGGATACGCAATGTCTGTATAAGCAGTTCCCACATAGGCTTCCCGGTGAGCATCGGAACCGCCCAGTCCTGGTTTTCGGTATCTTTGTGTCATCTCGCGGGCTTTTTTGTTTGACTCCGGCAGCTCACAGGTATTAAAAGCCTCAATGAAATCAAATTCCTCCGCCAGAGTCTGATCTTTTTCCATCTTCTTGGAGCACATAGCGCTCATAAATTTTGTGCCGTAAGGATGTGCCGGTCCCAGAATTCCTCCATACTGATGCACAATCCGGATCAGCATGTGAACCGGGAGGCCGCGAACCTCCAGAATTCGAAGATGTATCCCTTTGGGCATAATCACAAGAATATGTCCCGCATCCAGGGTGTCATACTCCACCCCTTTGAGTACCACAAAATCCGTTCTTATCTTCTTCTCCCGCCTCAGTTTCACCCAGTTCCGATACCCGTTATACGAATTATGATCGGTCACCAGCATTCCCTGAAAGCCTTTCTGTTTCAGTATCCTCACATAATCCTGAATGTCAATCTTGCTGTCCAGAGATCCTTTCCTGGTATGACAATGCATGTCAAATCTCATATTACCCCCAGCTTTCCTCTCAATTGACCGCTTTCAAATCATCAATCAATTTCAATAATTTATCTCCGTAATTGGCCCCGGCCGCCCAGCCGCCGCCATTGGGATTTTCCTGGATTCCCAGCCATTCCACGTAGGGAGCCGATTCACGGCTTACCAGGTCGAACCTCTCATCCACACATTCTTCATTCAAGTTCTCGCTGGATGCGTACGCCTTGAGATGCTGCACCTGTGCCCGCAGTCCGGTTCGCACATCCGGGAAATAAATCCCTTTCACACCGCCTCCGGTGGTTCCCAGCCCGGCGAAATTATACTGTTCCGCTGTGGAATCCCCCTGGAACTGCAGCCAGCCGGTCTCCAGCATGGACTGGGCAAATGCCACCTCCGCACGTACGCCCTCTGCCGCACATTCCTCATACAGAATCTGGCAGAAATCTTCGATCTTCGGAGCACCGCCCTCCCCGAGCACCTCGCCCGGATAGGAAACTCCCTGGTCTTCATAGACCTGGATCATCTGCTCCACAGTCACAGTGGAATTTCCCATGATGGTATAATATCCCAATGCATTGTTCGTCGCGTCATCCACGAGAATCTCCTGGCTGGAGGCAGACAGATTCTCTTTGATCTCACCTTCCTCTTCCTGCTTAGAAGAATCACTGTTCTCTTCCTCGTTGATCAGAAAAGCAGTTTTCCCCAGATAGATCCTGTCCTTTTGGTCTTTCTCGCCGTATACCTTCACTTCGTAAGCAGTCTCTGTAGACAAATCCTTATCGTCCAGCGTGATCTGCCAGGTCTCATCACCCTTCTTTTTGCCGGTATACCATTCACCCTTGTCCTTCTTCTTTTCCCTCTGTGTCAGATGAAAGGTAACCTTCTTGACGTCACTGGGAAGATTTGGAACAGCCGCCTGGATATAACAGATATCGTCATCCTTCTCATCCAGCGCCGCGCTGACCGCAATCTCATTCTGCGTTTCTTCGAACTCTTCATATTCCTTCTTAAGCCCGGTCTTTGCATCGGAAGCATCCGCCTTCGCGAAAACAGAAGTGCTGACACCGAGAATTCCGACACACAGAAGGACTTTGAAAAATCTGCTTTTATGCATAAATACCGTCCTTTATTGTTTCATTCTTTACTATAGTATTACAAATTACCACACTTAGTATAACATTTCTCTCCCAGAAATCCAAGTATTAGCTGAAAAGGCTGCGTACTTTCCCATACGCAGCCTTTTGTCGGTAAATTCTATCTCAGTATCCGTTGTTTGAAATGGAAACTATTGGTCTTATTCTCCTGCCTTTCTCATTGCAGCTTCTACTACATGACCTACCAGAACAGAAGTTGTCACACTTCCAACACCGCCAGGAACTGGAGTGATCGCGTCAACGATCGGCTCTACAGCTGCGTAATCAACGTCACCGCAGAGTTTTCCTTCCGCATTCACATTGATTCCCACATCGATAACAGTCTGTCCCTCGCGCACATAATCAGCACCCACAACACCAGCACGTCCGGCAGCAACTACCAGAATGTCTGCCTCTCTTGCTACAGCCGGCATATCAACAGTCTTGGTGTGACAGATCGTAACTGTCGCATTCTTCTTGAGCAGCATCATAGCAGCCGGTTTTCCAACAACCAGGCTTCTTCCAATCACAACAGCTTTCTTGCCTGTGCAGTCAACTCCATAGTGATCCAGAATTTCCATACATGCCTGAGGTGTACATGGAGGGAATCCCAGCTTCTTGCCAGTGAACACACCAGACATAGATCCGTCTGTCATGCAGTCCACGTCCTTTGCAGGATCCAGCGCATTCTCAATCACAGACTGATTCAGATGTTTTGGCAGCGGACGGAACAGAAGAACGCCATGGATATGGTCGTCTTTATTCACCTTGTCGATCGTTGCCAGAAGCTCATCCTGAGATACGTCAGCCGGAAGCAGAATTTTCTCACATGCTACTCCCAAAGTCTCGCAGCGTTTGGTAGCGCCTTTTTCGTAAGAGATGTCACTTCCGTTCTCTCCCACACGAATAATACACAGAGTTGGATTGATTCCTTTCTCCTGCAGCTTTGCCACGTCAGCTTTGATTCTCTCATTTAAAGCTGCTGTTACTTCTTTTCCTAATAACTGTTTTGCCATGATATGTAATTCCTCCGCTTATTTTAATCTGGACAGAACACTGTCAAAAGTCTCATCTGCAATCTTGGTATATTTCTCAAGCATTGCGTCTGCCTTTTTATTCAACTCTTCCGCATATGCTCTGTCAGTCATAGATTTTGTATTAATGTATACATTCAAGCTTGCTCCCTTCAGAGCCGCCTTACAGAATGCTGCGCCCACTCCGGCGTCACTGATTGCCAGTGTGGATCCCTTTGCACCGAATTCTACGATCAGCTCAATGGCCTCACAGCATTTTTCCATAATTTCCATAGGCACGGAGCAGGCCTCTTTGAGAGCTGCCTCCATCACTCTTGCTTTTTCAGCCTTCTCTTCTTCTGTATTTTTCGGCAGGCCGTATGCTTTGGAAAGGGGTTCGAATACTTCCGCATCTCTCTCGATCAGGCGGAGGAAATCCTTCTGAAGCTGATCACATTTTCCTTTCAGCTCCCACATCTCATCTTCCACATCTGCGTATTTTTTCTTGCCCACGGTCAGGCTTCCCACCATGTTGCCCAAGGCAGTTCCCACTGCGGCAACCAGTGCGGAAGCTCCGCCGCCGCCCGGCACAGGTGCTTTAGAAGCTAATACCTCTACAAATTCTGTGCAGGTACTTGTTGAAAATCCCATTGTCATCGTCTCCTTTTTCTTTTCATGAATAAGGGAATGCTGCAGGTTCTACCCTGCAACATCCCGATAAATTACAATTAGTCAAGTCTTGAATTTTAGAACAGTCCGCTGATCTTTCCGGTCTCGTCAACATCGATTCTCTCAGCTGCCGGTACCTTCGGAAGTCCAGGCATGGTCATGATCTCTCCTGTGAGAGCTACGATGAAGCCGGCACCTGCGGAAATCTTCAGGTTACGGACGGTCACTTCGAAGTCTGTCGGTGCTCCCAGTTTGGTCTGGTCATCGGTCAGGCTGTACTGGGTCTTCGCCACACAGATCGGGCAGTTGCCATATCCGAGAGCTTCCAGTTCTTTTGCCTGTTTCTGTGCGTTGGCTGTCAGAACTACTCTCTTGCCGCCGTAGATCTTCTGAACGATCTGGTTCAGCTTGTCCTCAATGCTTCCTTCCAGCTCGTAAGAATATGTGAAATCATTCGGCTCCTCTACCAGCTTGATGACTTCCTCCGCCAGTTTGATTCCGCCTTCGCCGCCTTTTGCCCATACCTCAGACAGTGCAACGTTTACGCCCAGCTCTTTACACTTGCTCTCTACCAGGTCAAGCTCTGCCTTGGTATCGGTTGGGAATGCGTTGATGGCTACCACACATGGCAGTTTGTATACATTCTTGATATTGCTTACATGTTTCAGCAGATTTGGAAGTCCTTTTTCCAGTGCTTCCAGGTTCTCTGTGTTCAGGTCAGCCTTTGGAACGCCGCCGTTGTATTTCAGGGCGCGTACGGTTGCTACGATCACTACAGCGTTTGGTGTCAGGCCTGCCATACGGCACTTGATATCCAGGAATTTCTCTGCACCCAGGTCGGCGCCGAATCCTGCTTCTGTGATAGCGTAATCGCCTAATTTCATAGCCATCTTTGTAGCGATGACAGAGTTACATCCATGAGCGATGTTTGCGAATGGTCCGCCGTGTACGATAGCCGGTACATGCTCCAGAGTCTGTACCAGGTTTGGTTTCAGAGCGTCTTTTAACAGTGCGCACATAGCGCCTTCT
>DXIX01000012.1 GCA_019112635.1 Candidatus Blautia intestinigallinarum
TGGAAGCCTCAGACACGGTAAGGAACAATAACTTCTGACGGAGAGAGGAATCCCTCCTTCAGTTATTCATTTAGACTTTGCAACTATTAACCTGTAGTCATTATTGACTACACCATTATTATACTAGGAGGTAAGGATATGTCAGACTGTATTTTTTGCAAAATTGCTAACGGAGAGATTCCGTCAGCGACTCTATACGAGGATGACGACTTCAGAGTTATCTTGGATTTAGGACCGGCCAGCAAGGGGCACGCTTTGATTTTACCGAAATCTCATGCCGCGAATATTTATGAACTGCCGGAGGAGCTGGCGGGGAAGGCGATGATTCTTGCTAAGAAAATGGCCGGCAAAATGACAGAGGTATTAAAATGTGATGGTTTCAACATTGTTCAGAACAATGGAGAGATTGCGGGACAGACGGTCTTCCATTTTCACATGCATTTGATTCCACGCTATGAGGGAGACCAGGTGAAGCTTGGATGGACTCCCGGAACACTCACGGATGAAGTGCGGGACGAATTATTGGAAAAATTGAAATAGGTTTTTTAAGTTTTAGGTTATACAAGAGATGAAAGTAGAAAAGTTTAATGAAATTTTTGAGCTGTATTATAAATTGTCATTAAAAGTAGCCTACTCAGTAATCAATGATAAGATCTTGTCGGAGGATGTCGCTCAGGATGTGTTTCTGACGATGTTCTTCAAATTGGATGAGATTGAGGAAGAATACGCGAAGGCTTGGGTTCTCTCCTACAGCCGGAGGATGGCAGTGGATTTTTGCAGAAAATCCTATAACCGCCATGAGTTTGCAACGGATAAATGGCTGGAGAGCTCGGAGAGAAGCTGGGATCACAATCCGGAGGAAATGATGATCAGAAAAGAAGCCTGCAGAAGAAAACTGGACATTTTTATCCGTCTGAAACAAAAGAATGAAGTCTGGTTTGATCTGATTCGCAGAACAGTTGTAAATGAAGAAAATCCAGTGTCAGTGGCGAGTGACTATGGTATAAGTGTCGCTTATATGCGCACACAGATCTCTCGTGCAAGACACTGGATGAGAAAAGAATTTGACAGTGAATGGGATGACTGATGCTTTAGGAGGCAGCCGTCTTTGTCAGTTCTTCAAGTATATTTGTTATTTTGGTGATGGAATCCGTCTCTGTGTTTGCTTTCATGGCCTGAATGTAGGAGTCACGGTTTGCGTACAGTTCCTTGATGGAATTGTAGAGAGTTTTTTCTGTGATTTCCTCTTCTTCCAGGACCATGCTGAAGCCCTGGCGTTCAAAGGAGCGGGCATTCAGGATTTGGTCACCACGGCTGGCTTTTGCAGAGAGTGGAATTAAAAGGTTCGGTTTGTTCAAGGCTTTGATCTCGCAGATAGCGTTGGCACCGGCTCTGGAGATTACCACATCTGCCAGGGCGAATAAGTCAGCCAGTTCTTTACGAATGTATTCGTATTGGCGGTACCCTTCCAGATTTTGGAGAGATTCATCCAGCTTTCCGCTTCCGCACAGGTGGATTACCTGGAAATCTCTCAGAAGTTCTGGAAGGATTTTGCGGATGTTTTCATTGATGGAAGCAGCACCTTGACTTCCTCCGATGATCATCAGCACGGGTTTGTCTTTGGTGAGGCCGGTAAATTCTCTGGCAGCTTGAGGATCCCCCTGCAGGAGTTCCTGACGGATGGGAGTTCCTGTGAGGACGGCTTTGTCTGCGGGGAGTTGTTTTACTGTCTCCGGGAAATTGCAGCAGATTTTGGCCGCTGAAGGAATACAGAGTTTGTTGGCCAAACCCGGAGTCATGTCGGATTCGTGAATGACGGCCGGGATTTTCAGCCCTTTTGCGGCGATCACCACCGGTACGGTGACGAAACCGCCTTTGGAAAAGATGACATCCGGTTTTAATTGTTTCAGAAGTTTTCTGGCCTGTGTGTATCCTTTTAATACTTTAAAAGGATCTGAGAAATTTTTTATGTCAAAATAACGTCTGAGTTTACCTGAGGAAATTCCGTAGTAGGGGATGTCAAAATCTTCGATCAGTTTTTTTTCGATGCCCTCGTAGGAGCCAATATAAGAAATCTGATAGCCCAGTTCCTTCAGACGGGGAAGCAGGGCGATATTGGGAGTGACGTGTCCGGCTGTGCCGCCGCCGGTAAGTACGATGTGTTTCATATGAATCCTCCTAAGATGGTTGTATGGGTAAGCCGGAGCAGTCTCCGGTTCTCTACTCCATAATATGAACCTCAGAGGGCAAATTGTCAAGGTGAGATAGGAGAACAGCGTTTTCGATGGACAAGAAAAGCGGGAAATCTGCGCAGAAAAATAAAAAGAGTCTTCCAGATTATCTGGAAGAGGCACGCGAGATTGATGCAGAATTGGACTCTATGGAAGACCCCTGGGCAGATGACCCTGAGGTCGAAGAGCGTCTGCGGAAAAAGGTTTACCAGCGCATTATGGAGGAACAGCAGAAGATCATCAAGAAACAATCTCTGACCCACAAGATCGGAAAGTATACGGTTATGTTTGTGATCACCTGCATCGCACTCTTCGGGGTCAGCATGACCAGCCAGGCAAACCGGCAGAGGTTCATACGAAGTATTACTTATATGGTCGGTGGGGAAGAAGCAATTGAGATCAGTAATGCGGATAATCTGGATGATTCAGATAGAGAGGAAGAAAGTGTACGGACTGAAGTTGAAGAAAAAATAGGGTGCAAATATCCGATTTTTATGTATCAACCTCAAAAGTTTACTCTAAGAACTTGTACAATTCAAAAGGAAAGTCAAAATGCTTTTATCGAATATACTTATCAAGATCAAACATTAATTTTGTATATTGCGAAGAGCGATGATGAGTTTATCGATAGTTTAAGACATCAAGGTGAAATAAGTGATAAATTTGAAGTAAACAATGATCAAATGACAATAGAAGTTACAAAACGTTTAGACAAAGGTGACGAAGAACCGGCTTATGTAGCACACTGGATTTATGATAATAGTTATTACGATATTAGTGGGAAGATAGGAAAGGAGGAGTTTATAAAAATTTTAAAAAATATTCGATTTTGATGATATTTTTTCTAGGCTTTTACGTATTCTAAATGGATGTGTGGAAAATACAAAAGAGGAAGGAGAGAGGCAGGTATTTGAAAAATAAAATACTGAGAAAAAGCAGTATTGGTATGGCTATTGCCGCATGTATGCTGCTGGGTGCTTCAATTTATCCGGTTCAGGCGTCTAGCTTGATGGATCGAGTGGAGGCTATGACGGAGGAAGAGACGGACCAGGACTATTCTGAGGATACCAATGCACCGCGGACGCGTTCCAATCATTTGAATTTCGGAAATGTAGGGATTAAAAAAATCAGCAATAATGAGTGTTATGTAGAAGGGCGAACGCAGGCTTATCATGACTGCGATAAGTTGTATTTAGATTTGTCCTTGGAGCAAAAGAGTAATGGAAGCTATAGCACTTATAAAAGTTGGAGTTATACGGGGCTAAATAATTCTAATCTAAATAAAGCTTTTAATGTTTTAGTTCCCAAAAACCATTACTACCGTGTGCGCGGTTACCATGCGGCGCAGGACAGCGGTGTTAAGGAGTCGACAACAACGCTGACAAAGGGAATTTGGATCGGAAATTGAGTGTAGTTGAAGTTCAAAAGAGAAATCATGGGCCAAGGAGATTTCAAAATTGAATAAGAGAAGACGGGCAGGGCTGTGGAGAAGAAACCTTACATCACACTACATACCACGGCAGAGATGTCCGAAGGAGAGAACAGAGAGGGTTGTACTGTTTTCTTATATTATGATATGGAAGGAGGGGACCGATCTGTGTTCAGGTGGGTCCCTTTACTATGGAGAAAGGAATATCCAGGATGAAGGCGAGATTTTTTAGAGTACGGTTTAGTGACAACGGAAAAGGTATCTATCACACACTGGCGTATCGGGATGAGATTGAGAAAACCTGTGTGCATTTATCTTATCTGAGTGAAGGCGGGGAGGAGCCATCAGCCACTTCTTATCCGATCGACATTTTAGTGGCAGCAGATCTGGGAGAAGATACTCTTGAGAAACTTGAGACAATGACAAAGTCACATTCCATTGGTATCTTGTATCTGCCGAAGACGGAGGAAGAGATTTCGGTTCTAAGGCGGATCCAAGACAAGGTGGGAGAGGTTCATCTGCTTGAAGAAGGTAAGACGATTTCCTGGAAAGAAGGACTTTGGGAGTTCTGGCTTGGCAATCTGGGCGGCTGTCTGAGTCTGTACCATGGCTATGCGGGAACGAAAGAACTGAGCGAGGACTGTGTCTATGTAGGGCGTATCTACGGACCGGAAGATTTTTGCTCCCCTTGCATACTGGAGAACGAGAGAGATCACTGTGGATTTGGATGCACACATCACAGAGATTTTCATTTGCTGAAGGCCCACAACGATTCCAGATATGTGGGATTTCGCACGGGAACGCTTCTCCTTGGAAGAAGTGTTTTTCGGGGACAGCTGGAGAGGCTGCTTGGGGAGATTTCCCCAATGAGAGAGCAAATCCGTGTGATTCAGCTTCCCCACCATATAGAGGCTTGGGACAGAGAGCTTCTGAAGTTGGTCCCGGAAGAGGAGATTCAATATTATGTGGGACATACGGAACATGAAGTCAGAATTTCCGGTGGGATTGCATCCCATAATGGATATTGCCGATATGTACCGGTGAACAGGACGAGCGGCTTGTGTCTGTCCGGATATTTTATCCCTTTTCTGAGAGAAAAGAACTGTTAATATTTCAAAATACTGTGTATAATAGAATTAAATAGTGAGAAAATTCGGCTGAGGTCGGAGGATGAAAGGGGTAATTGGATGAAAATAACATTTATCGGCGCTACACATGAAGTGACAGGCAGTTGTTACTACCTGGAAGGAGCAGGTAAGAAATTCCTGGTGGACTGCGGGATGGAGCAGGGACCGGATTACTATGAGAATGCTCAGATTCCGGTAAATTTAAGGGATATTGATTTTGTCCTGCTGACCCACGCCCATATTGATCATTCCGGCAATCTGCCCGCGATTTATGCACAGGGATTTCAGGGACCTGTCTATGCCACGGATGCCACCTGTGATTTATGCGATATTATGCTTCGTGACAGCGCACACATTCAGATGTTTGAGGCGGAATGGCGCAACCGTAAGGGACGCCGAAGCGGCAAACCGGAATTTGTACCGGCTTATACCATGGAAGACGCAATGGGAGTCCTGAAGAATTTTGTAGGGTGTGAGTACGGGAAAATCATACCTCTTTCAGAAGGAATACAGGTTCGTTTTGTGGATGCTGGTCATCTGATGGGGTCGGCCAGTATTGAAATTTGGATAGAAGAAGATGGGAAAAAGGAAAAAATTGTATTTTCCGGAGATATTGGAAATACAGATCAGCCTTTGATTAAAGATCCGGTTTATCTGGAGGAAGCAGATTATGTGGTGATGGAGTCCACTTACGGTGACAGAAGCCACGGAGAACGTCCGGATTATGTGACAGCTCTGGCAGATGTGATTCAGAAGACTTTTGACCGGGGCGGAAATGTGGTAATTCCCTCTTTTGCTGTGGGAAGAACCCAGGAGATGCTGTATTTTATCCGGCAGATTAAGGCGGAACATCTGGTTCAGGGACATGATAATTTTCCTGTCTATGTGGACAGTCCGCTTGCCAATGAGGCGACATCGATTTTTCTGGAACATGACTGGGATTGTTACGATGAGGAGGCAATGGAGCTGATTCAACAGGGAGTCAACCCGATTGGTTTTCCAGGACTGAAAGTATCGATTACCAGTGACGATTCCAGAAATATCAATGTGGATGAAGAGTGTAAAGTGATTATTTCCGCCAGCGGAATGTGCGATGCGGGCAGGATCAAGCACCACTTGAAGCATAATCTGTGGAACTGGAAGTCAACGATACTGTTTGTGGGATATCAGGCAGTGGGAACGCTGGGACGGAATCTGGTGGAAGGAGCCACACGGGTGAAAATTTTCGGCGAGGATATTCAGGTAAACGCGCAGATCTGTGTTCTGCCGGGGATCAGCGGTCATGCAGACCAGGAAGGGTTGATGCGGTGGGCAGGATCTTTTCAGAAAAAGCCGAAGATGGTCTTTGTGACCCATGGGGAAGATAAGGTGACGGAGAGTTTCGCGCAGAAGCTTACCGATGAGCTGGGATATCAGACAATGGCCCCCTACAGTGGAACGATTTATAATCTTGTGGATAATGTGTGCGAGTACAGGGCGGCGGGAATTCCAAAGAAAAAGGAAGAAACGGTCAGAAAGAGCGGAGGTTCTGCGGTATTCCAGAAGTTGCTTGGCCTTGGCCAGCGCCTGCTCATGGTGATTCGCAAAAACGAAGGCGGGGCGAACAAAGACCTGGAGAAATTTGCAAGAGAAGTGCAGTCACTCTGCGATAAGTGGGATCGATAGAAAAAACGGGATGTTTTTGGTGTACCGCACCAAAGATATCCCGTTTTCTGTAACTTTTTATTGAACTGCCTCTTTCAGAGCATGTGCTAACTGATCCGGGCAGGAAGTAGGTTTGAAACCACAGCGGATTCCTTCCAGTCGTTTGATAACTTCCTGAACCTCCATACCTTCAGCGAGTTTTGCCAATCCTTTTGTGTTGCCGTCACATCCGCCAACGAAGTGGATATCGTGAACTTTTCCGTCTGTGATTTCAAATTCAATGGCCTGAGAGCAGACACCTTTTGTCTTATATATCATTGTATATTCCTCCTGTGTGTATTTGATTCCATCCGATTTCCTGCCGAAAACGGGTTCAAAGGCTAGTATAGCAGAAAATGAAGCCGGTGTACAGGAGAAGTCTTCGGCAGCAGGGGAATCAAGAAAAAGAAGGGAAAATCTCTTTGCGATCACACCGGGGTCTGATATAATAGTTGCGAAAATGAGAGTTGAAGCAGGCGGAAAAGAAGGAGATTTGTATCCGCCGGATGAGCAGGAAAGTGAGGAAAACAAGATGAATTGCATTGGTATTATAGGAGCGATGGAAGAAGAGGTCACAGCACTGAAAGAGCAGATGCAGCAGGTACAGGTGATCCGGAAGGCTTCCATGGAGTTTAATGAAGGAATGCTGGAAGGGAAAAAAGTGGTTGTGGTGCGTTCCGGCATTGGAAAGGTGAATGCGGCAGTGTGCACACAGATTTTGATTGATGATTTTGCGGTTGAGGCGGTGATTAATACTGGAATTGCCGGATCACTGAAGAATGAGATCAATATCGGTGACATTGTGCTGTCCACAGACGTGGTTCACCACGATATGGATGCAAGAGGTTTTGGATATGCCAAAGGTCAGATCCCGAGAATGGAAGTTCTTTCTTTCCCCGCGGATGAATCTTTAATTGCACTGGGAGAGCGGATGTGCAGGGAAGTAAATCCGGAAATTCAGGTGTTCACAGGTAGAGTGGCCAGTGGAGATCAGTTTATCTCTGACCAGAACGTGAAAGAACAGATCATCCAGGAGTTCCAGGGATATTGTACAGAAATGGAGGGGGCTGCCATTGGGCAGACGGCCTGGCTGAATCAGATTCCATTCTTGATCATCCGTGCAATCTCGGACAAAGCAGATGACAGTGCCACCGTCGATTATCCGACATTTGAAAAACAGGCGATTGCTCATTGTGTCAAATTAACTCAAAATATGATTAAATATCTGTAAAAAAGCGGTTTTGAATATAATTTGACGAACGATTCATGTTTCTTTCCAGGGTGAGATCCGTTATAATGATTCTAATCAATCATACAAGGAGGATGTTATGTTACACAAGCTCATGGACATGCACGTATTTTTCTACGGCATGATAGTATCGGGGGCTGTGGGCGCCCTGGAAATGTTCATCGTTCACCTTACTTACAGAAGAAGATTAAAAAATACCAGCCACTTGTCCAATCTGAGAGAGAAGTGGCTTACTTTATGGAAAAGCAGAGACCGCTTATCCAGGAAGATGAATCGCTGGGTATGGTACCCTTCTTTGTTCTGTGTCTTTTTCATGGGGGCACAGGTTTTTTTGGCGTCCAAGCTGTCCATGGAAGAGGGAGTATCGCTGGTGTACTTCTACGTGGGTGCAGGAATTCCCCTGTGTCTTTTGCTGTTCCGTCAGTTCCTTGATTTTTCCTACAAAGAAGAACTGATGGTGGATACACTGGCAGATTATATTGATCAGGGACGGAAAAAGCAGGAACAGACTGCTGTGGTAGTGGAGGATCCGGCTATCCAGGATGTGATGGTGGATCAGATTGCCAGAAGCATCCGTGAGACGGCGGCGGCCGGGAGCCGTTTCAGCAGATTGCTGACGCCGGAGGAAGAGGAACTGATGAGGGAGATTATCCGTGAGTTTATGGATCAATAAGAAAACCGACAGAATCTCTTGCAAATAAGTGGCAATCTGCTATATACTTATAGCGAAGTAATTCGCTATCTCATATTAAAAGTAAAAAGGAGCGACGTAAGATGAGTAAAGTTACATTTGATTATTCGAAAGCAGGTTGTTTTATCGCGGATCACGAGATGGAATCCATGAAGACCCTTGCTCAGGCAGCAAAGGAGACTCTGATATCCAGAAGCGGTGCCGGAAATGATTTCCTGGGATGGATTGATCTTCCTGTAAACTATGACAAGGAAGAATTCTCAAGAATCAAGGCGGCAGCCAAGAGAATTCAGGAGGATTCCGAAGTTCTTCTGGTAATTGGAATCGGCGGTTCCTATCTGGGAGCGAGAGCAGCCATTGAATTTCTTAGACATAGTTTTTATAATAACCTTGATAAAGAAGCTCGTAAAACTCCTGAGATTTATTATGTGGGAAACAGCATCAGCAGCCGTTACATTAAAGGCCTGATGGATGTCATTGGAGATCGTGATTTCTCCATCAATATTATCTCCAAATCCGGTACAACCACAGAGCCGGCAATCGCATTCCGTGTGTTCAAGGAGATTCTGGAGAAGAAATATGGAAAAGAAAATGCTGCTAAGAGAATCTATGCAACAACAGATAAAGCACGTGGCGCTCTGAAAACTGTGGCAGACGAGGAAGGTTATGAGACTTTCGTTGTGCCGGACGATGTGGGTGGACGTTTCTCCGTCCTGACAGCAGTGGGACTTCTCCCGATCGCAGTCAGCGGTGCAGATATTGACAAATTGATGGAAGGTGCGGCAGCAGGCAGAGAGTTGGCTCTGAATGCTCCTTTTGAGGAGAATGATGCTGTGCAGTATGCGGCAGTCCGCAATATTCTTCTGCGCAAAGGAAAAATGGTGGAAGTTCTGGCGAACTATGAGCCAAGCCTTCACTATGTGAATGAGTGGTGGAAACAGCTCTACGGCGAGAGTGAGGGAAAAGATCAGAAAGGAATTTTCCCGGCAGCAGTGGATCTGACCACAGATCTTCATTCTATGGGACAGTTCATTCAGGACGGATCCAGAATTATGTTCGAGACCGTGCTCAATGTGGTGGAATCCTCTGATAAGATTGTGATTAATGAGGAGCCAGTTGACCTGGATGGTCTGAACTATCTGGCAGGAAAAGATGTGGACTTCGTAAATAAAAGTGCGATGAATGGAACGATTCTGGCACACACAGACGGACAGGTACCGAATCTGCGTGTGGATATTCCACAGCAGAATGAATACTATCTTGGAGAATTGTTTTATTTCTTCGAGTTTGCGTGCGGTGTCAGCGGATATCTGCTGGGTGTCAATCCATTTAACCAGCCAGGTGTGGAGAGCTATAAGAAAAACATGTTTGCTTTACTGGGTAAACCTGGCTATGAGGAAGAACGCGAGAAACTGTTGAAGAGATTATAATATAATAAAGAAAAAGTTGAGGGACCGGTTCATCAGAATCGGTCCCTTTGAGTATCTTGACCTAGAAAGTGTTTAAAAAATTTATGCCAGTGCTTTTCCAAGGGCCTCGCAGGCTGCAGCGGCTTCCTCATCCGGCTCTTCGTTGCAGATCACGGAATCGCATGCAAGAATGGCTCCGTCATTTCTGCAGGTATCTTCCCAGGTACGCATCCATTCACCATCGCCCCATCCGTAGGAACCAAACAGAGCAATTCTCTTACCTTTCAGAGAAGGTTCGCAGGTGGAAAACATGGGTTCAAATTCAGTGTCTTCCAGCTCTTCATCTCCCATAGAAGGGCAGCCGAAAGCGATGGCGTCGAAATCATTCATTTTGTCCGCAGAAAATTCTGCGGCTGTGAACAGAGTAACCTCGGCTCCGGCAGATTTTGCCCCGTCGGCTACTTTGTTGGCCATTGTCTCTGTGTTGCCTGTTCCACTCCAATAAACCACTGCGATTTTGTTCATCTTATTTATACCTCACTTTTTTATTTTATGTCAGCAGTTCATGCCACGGTGAGCTGCAAAACATTTCGTTTTCCTTGAAGAAACAATCCCAGGTAGACATCTTTGCATTTTTTAAATTGAGCGAATAGCTTTAAGGTTTCACATTCGTTGCAGTAGACTTTCCAGCATCCGCTGCATTTACTGTTCTTTCCGGCATTTTCAATAAAACCAGTCACATCTTCCAGGGGATAGCCCAGAAACAGGCCGATTTCATGGGGAAAGGATTCCTCTTCTGCGAATTTCTTCTTCAATTGTGCGATGCCATAATCGGCGTGAAATTCCTTGTATCCATACCTGGACAGAAATTCGGGGACTCCAGGCTTTTGAAGATCAGCATCCAGCCTGCTCTTACGGTAGACATAGAGAAGTGCTTTTGAAGCCCGATTCCGCAAAATAGCGATGGAAACACCTTTTTGCTGAAATTTTTGATTCCAGTCATGGATGTAATCTTCCAGCTCTTCGTCTGACTGGTAAGTAAATGTAAATAAATTTGCCGTCTTGATTGCGGCAAGAGTCGGGGAACAGTGTTCCACCAGATAACGTTCCAGCATGAAAAACACCTGCCTTTTCGCTAAAAATGTCTTGAGGGGTGGGTTCCGTGCCTATAGTTGGAGGAAAGCACGGAACACCATTAAGGGGATAAGGGTTTCTAAAAATGTGTCCTGTGTGCGGTTTGGTCATGCACGGGAGGACTCATTGGAGAAGTTAGTAATTGCTAACTTATAAGGGATTTAAAATGCGGCAGTGCCGCAAATAAGTTAGTTAATACTAACTATATAAGAAAATAACACAAACAACTAAGAGTGTCAAGAGAAAAAGAAAAAATTTTTCAGTCCTCTTCGATGACTTCGATTTCGAGAAAATCAAAGTCCAAATGTTCAATAAAATTGTCCTGGTTAAAGCGCGTTTTGCTGTGACGCTTAAAGTCATCAATATTTTTGTCAAGCCAGATCGGTTTTTCAAGATCCAGTTCATAGCAGATATCTTCCAGACATTGAAACACTTTGTGTGTGCGGGTGTCGTCTGCGCCGCTGCAGGCTACGGTATCTTTGATTAATCGATTTGCGCGGAATATTTTTCCCCATAAACGAAACATGATGTACGGTCCTCCTTTGTTTTCAAGAATTATACAATATAGAAAAAGAATGTGCAATCTGAGGGAAATTTGTTTGAAACTTTCCAGGAAATCTACTATAATGGATGCGTGTATTGTTGTTAACAATTAAGGAGGACGAAGCATATGAAGTTATACGATAAAGGTGTTTATCTGGTGAATGGCCTGGACATCGTAGAGGAAGGACAGGGCCAGATCCCCATCAGCAGGGAGGAAGCATCAGAAAATACCATTGCCTATGGGATTCTCAGAGATCATAATACTTCTGGTAATATGGAGAAGCTGCAGATTAAATTTGACAAGCTGACATCTCATGATATCACTTTTGTGGGAATTATTCAGACGGCCCGCGCGTCAGGGCTGGAGAGATTTCCGGTTCCTTATGTGCTGACGAACTGCCACAATTCTCTCTGTGCAGTGGGCGGCACAATCAATGAAGATGACCATATGTTTGGTCTGACCTGTGCGAAAAAATATGGCGGCGTGTATGTTCCGCCTCATCAGGCCGTAATTCACCAGTATGCCCGGGAGATGCTTGCAGAGTGCGGCAAGATGATTCTGGGTTCTGACAGCCATACCCGCTACGGCGCGCTGGGAACTATGGCTATGGGAGAAGGTGGACCGGAGCTGGTAAAACAGCTGCTGTCTCAGACTTATGACATTAATATGCCCCAGGTGGTTGCCGTCTACCTGAAAGGAAGTCCAAGACCTGGCGTGGGCCCGCAGGACGTGGCTCTGGCAATCATTGGTGAAGTGTTTGCCAACGGCTATGTGAAGAATAAAGTAATGGAATTTGTGGGTCCTGGTGTGTCAAATCTGAGTGCGGATTTCAGAATCGGTATTGATGTTATGACGACAGAGACCACATGTCTGTCTTCCATCTGGCAGACTGATGATAAGATTGAAGAGTTCTACGCAATTCATGGAAGAAGCGAGTCTTACAAGGAATTGAAACCGGGACAGATTGCTTACTATGACGGTATGATTGAGATTGATCTGGATGAGATTAAACCGATGATTGCCATGCCGTTCCATCCGTCCAACACGTATACCATTGACGAACTGAAGGCTAATCTGATGGATATTTTGGACGATGTGGAGAAGAAAGCGCAGGTAAGTCTGGACGGTAAGATTGATTTCACTTTGAAAAATAAAGTGATTGACGGAAAGCTTTATGTGGATCAGGGAATTATTGCAGGATGTGCCGGCGGCGGATTTGAAAATATCTGTGCGGCAGCAGACATTCTGAAGGGCAAGAGCATCGGCTGCGATACCTTTACACTGAGTGTGTATCCTGCAAGTACTCCGATTTATATGGAGCTGGCGAAGAACGGAACCCTTGCTTCTCTGTTGGAGACCGGAGCTGTGGTCAAGACTGCGTTTTGCGGACCTTGCTTTGGAGCCGGGGATACTCCTGCGAATAACGCGTTCAGTATTCGTCATACCACCAGAAACTTCCCGAACCGTGAGGGATCTAAGATTCAAAATGGCCAGATTTCTTCTGTGGCTCTTATGGACGCTCGTTCGATCGCAGCGACAGCTGCTAACCAGGGATTCCTGACTTCTGCGGAGGAGTACACAGGAACTTATACCAATCCGAAATATTATTTTGATAAAACAATCTATGAGAACCGTGTCTTTGACAGCAAGGGAGTGGCAGATCCTTCTGTTGAGATTCAGTTTGGACCGAATATCAAGGACTGGCCGAAGATGCCGGCACTGGCGGATAATCTGATTCTGAAAGTGGTATCCGAGATTCATGATCCAGTGACGACAACGGATGAGCTGATTCCATCCGGAGAGACTTCCTCTTACCGCTCCAACCCACTGGGACTGGCAGAGTTCGCACTGTCAAGAAAGGATCCTGCTTACGTGGGACGTGCAAAGGAAGTACGGGCGGCGCAGGACGCAATCAATGAAGGAAAATGTCCGGTTGAGGCTCTTCCGGAATTAGAGAATGTGCTGGAAATAATTGCCAAGACTTTCCCGGAAGTCAAGGACGGAGCTTATGGCGTGGGCAGTACGATCTTTGCGGTGAAGCCAGGTGACGGCTCTGCCCGTGAACAGGCGGCTTCCTGCCAGAAAGTGTTAGGCGGATGGGCGAATATTGCCAATGAGTATGCGACCAAACGTTATCGCTCCAATCTGATTAACTGGGGAATGCTTCCATTTTTGATTGAAGAGGGAGATCTTCCGTTTAAGAATGGGGATTACCTGTATGTTCCTCAGATTCGGAAAGCCGTGGAAGATAAAGCGAATGAGATCACAGCTTACACGGTATCCGGGGATGGATTGAAAAAATTCACAATGACCCTGGGTGAACTCACCGATGATGAGAGAGAGATTATCTTAAAGGGATGTCTGATTAACTACAACCGTAAATAGAATGTCAAATACCTCCGGCAGGTGTCAAGAAGCACTTGTGCGGAGGTATTTTTGAAAACAGAATAAATAATCTGAAAAATATAGAAAATATATAAAATTAATAGTTTTATGAAAAATAAATATTTAGAAAATAAAAAATAATAAAATTTATCAAAAAATGTATTGACAAATAAAAAGGCGAGTGGTAGTATATGTACATACAAACAAAGAAGCACAAAAAACAATCAAAAATCATTCAATTCATAGTATAAATTGCTAAGAAAAAGAGTGAGAGATAAGAAGGAGGTATCGTCCATTGGGAACATAGTTTAGAAAACGATCAATATAAGAGTGGTGGACAGCAGTTCCTGCGAGAAAGACCGGATACATACAGTAACAAGGAAGATAGATCCTCTCATTTGATATAAATTAAAAAAGAGGAGAAAGTATCCAAGGTATTATAGAAGCTGATCCTTATATTGAATAATACCACAAAGCTGATATAAAGGTTTAAGAAGATGTGTAAAGAAACATTTCCTTAAAGAGTATAACTGCCTGACGCATAATCATACATTCGATAAAAGATAATTTGAGAAATTATCTTAAAAGTACTTCAGATAATAAGAATTGATATTAGAAAGATAATGATTGAATAAGGCAACGGTAATTTTCAAAAGAAGATGCTGTATGATCCCTAAAAATCGCTTCGGAATAATTATCAAAAAAGATCTTATTCTAAGAGTAGAAAACCAGTTTTACATATGATTCGAGAAGACGACAGGTAAGATATTTTGAAATCCATATAAAATCCTGATACATAGAACTTCGAAAGGACTATGATTGAAAAGGATAGAATATGAATTGAAACTTTACATCAGATGGATAACGATAAACTGGCAACGTTATTCAAAAGCAGAGAATCAAAATAGAAGATACCTTAGGATGATACGAAAGAGATCAGTCTGGGATATACAAATTAAAAAAGATTCTCCATATAGATTTATAATCCGTAAATTATAAATCAAAACTCTATAGAACTTTCTAAGTAAATTGAATGATATTATCATTTCATTTATGAGCAGGAAATAAAAGAAAAGATTAAAAATAGAAAAATTAAATATGGAACATGAGAATTAAGCAGTTAATTTGATTGTAACCAAAGAAAAATTAATCTATAATTCTATCATTCGTATAGAGAGAAAGAAAGAGGACTAAAAAATTGAATAACGAGGAATTTTAAGACGGCCATCGTAATTGAAGAAAATTATGATGGTCGTCTTATTTTTGCTGTCCGATTGTGTTAAAATGAAAGTACTCGAAAAGCATGAGGGAGAAGATTATGATCAAAGACTGGATTCTATATGAGGACAAGTATCTGATTGTGTGTGACAAACCGGCAGGGATGGCCGTGCAGAGTGCCCGGATTGGTCAGATGGATTTGGAAAGTGCGTTGAAAAATGAATTGGCATCGAGGGAAGCTGGGAAAATTCCTTTTCTGGGCGTGATACACAGACTGGATCAGCCAGTGGAGGGAGTAGTACTGTTTGCCAAGGACAAGAAGACCGCTGCGGGTTTGAATGAACAGATGGCCAATGGAAAGATAGAAAAATATTATCTGGCGGTGACAGGAGGGACAGCCCTTTCACCAAGAGGCCGTCTGGAAGACTGGATCAAGAAGGAGAAGGGAAACTACTCGCAGATTGTGCCCCAGGGAACGAAGGGAAGTAAGAAGGCAGTTCTCGAATATGAGGTACAAAAACAGATGGGAGATAAAATGCTTGTGAAGATTCACCTGATGACGGGAAGACATCATCAGATCCGTGTGCAGATGGCCCATGCCGGAATGCCGCTCATCGGGGATCGTAAATACGGTCTTCCAGGGGAGGGGCTGGGACTGTGCGCATGCTGTCTGAGCTTTGTACATCCCGTGGGAGGAAAGCAGATGAATTTTGAGATTCGGCCCCACGGGAAGGTTTTTCAGAGCTTTTTTGAATAAGGAATTTGCGAAAATGCCATACTAAGCTGGAAAGTGTGGTGTGGATATGAGTCTGGAATTGAGAAGAAAGCTCTGTATTGCGGGAATTGTGATAGGAGTGTACCTGGGATTTCGATATCTGGTGCCTGTCGCAGTTCCTTTTTTCATTGGCTGGCTGCTGGCGGTCTGGATCTATCCCATGGGAGCATGGGCAGAGAGGAAAATACATTTGAAAAAGAACTGGGTTGGAACGGCAATTCTGTTGCTGCTTCTTGCTGTGTTTCTGTGGATTTTATGGATGTGCGGCAATTTGCTGTGGCAGCAGCTGCGACTGGCTTTTCAGAATATCCAAAAGATTTCAGATTGGGCGTTGGAAGCGTTGGATCAGTGCTGTCAGGCTGCAGAGCGGATGACAGGGATTGAGAAAGAAGTCAGCAGAGGATTTGTTCTGGCACAGGCAGAACGAATCCAGGAGCATGTGGCGGATTCTGTCACACCCAAGAATTTGTGGCGCCTTTTCTCCCAGGCGGGAAAAGTGATAGCCATCGGAACGGGAATGGTGATTTCCTGGCTGTCGGGAATCCTGTTTTTACAGGAGATGGATCAGATCCGGCAGAAGGTAAGAGAATTTTCAGTTCTCAATGGAATTCGGCGCATCAGCAGACGGCTCGGTCAGACGACTGCGGCATATCTGAGGGCTCAGCTGATGATTATGGCTGTGGTGGGGATCATCTGTACTCTGGGATTCTGGATGATGGGAAGTCCTTATTATCTGCTGTTTGGAATTGCTCTGGGAGTGTTGGATGCACTTCCAGTCATCGGCACAGGTACTTTTCTTTATCCGGCAGCTTTTTATTTCCTTCTTCAAAAGGAATTTACCATGGCAGCCGGGTGTGTGATTCTGGATTTGGTCACCAGTGTGGCGAGGGAATTTCTGGAACCGAAACTGATTGGGGGAAAGCTGGGAGTCTCCCCGGTGATTGTGCTGGCATCAGTCTATTTCGGATTCTATCTGTATGGCCCCTGGGGATTTCTGGCAGGACCTCTGTCACTGTCTGTGGCGTATGAAATCGGAAAAGAATGGGATCTGTGGGATTAAATTAAGGATTTTTCGTGAAAAAAATATAAAACCTCTGGACGAGAAAACGAAAAAGTGTATAATGATTGAAGAATAATAAGGTAAAGTTTTTGTAAAGAGCACGAGTAGTTTGTGTAACATATATCTGGAGGGAGTTTCTATGAGAAAAAGAATTGCGGCTGTGTGTTTGGCGGCTGTGATGGCTCTGACATATACGGGCTGTTCTCAGTCTGTCTCAGGGGAGACACATGAGGTGGTGTCGGAAGCTGTTCAGGAAGAGACAAAAGTGGGAGACGCGCAGGTGACAAATGTGCCTGAAAATACGGAAGAGACGGAGGCACCGAAGCTGGATCTGTCTATTCCGGTGGAAAAAGGAAGCAGGATTGCGGTTGTCGCAAAATCACTGAAAGGTGATTATTGGAAGAGAATCCGGGAAGGTATGCGTGACGCGGTGGATCAGATGAATGAGGCATATGGATATGAAGGGTCTGACCGGGTGACTTTGACGTTTGAAGGACCGGATAACGAGGCGGATGCGTCCGACCAGATCAACATTATCGATGCAGTTCTCGCAGAGAACCCGACTGTGTTGTGTCTTTCCGCTGTGGACGCGGATTCCTGTGCGGCACAGGTACAGACGGCCCATGAAAATGGCATACCGGTGATTATCTTTGACTCTGGGCTGAATGATTCTAATGTGGACGGCGTGGTTGGCTCTGACAATACACAGATTGGCAAGACTGCGGCGGCGAAGATGGCGGAAGCATTGAATGATGAGGGCAAGGTTGCGGTTGTGGCACACAGTGAGATCGGAAAGTCCTCCCAGGAGCGTATTGATGGCTTTCAGAACAGTATGCAGAATATGCCAGGTATAGAAGTTCTGGATCCTGTCTATGATAACAGCAATGAGGATTTGGCCGATCAGGTGGATCAGATTCTGGACAGCAACGAGGATTTGTCGGGAATTTTCTGTACCAACGGTGACGTTGTGGATACGGTGCTGGACTGTGTGAAAGCAGCCGGCAGAGAGAATCTTAAGATTGTGGGTGTGGATGGCACTTCCGGACAGCAGGAAGCAGTAGGTGAAGGATGGGAACTTGGATTTGTAGCCCAGAATCCTCATGAGATTGGATATCAGGCGGTACTGCAGGCTTTGTGTGCTGCTTTCGGAGATGAGAAAGAAGATAATAACGAAAAATCAATTGAGGTTCAGTGGATTGACAGTGAGAATCTTTCAGATTTTGAAGGAACAGGATATCTGATGTAGAAGGTATCTCAATGACAAAAGATAAAAATTTACCGGAAAGTTGTTAAAAAAATGACTTACTGGAGATAAAATATAAAAATGCAGGAAAACGTGTGATTATCAACATTTTCCTGCATTTTTGTGTTATAAGTGCTGAAAAATGCGAGAAAAACAGAGAAGAGAGTATTGTTAAAATATATAAAAAATTTTGCGGAACCGAGTAAAATATGGAAAAAATGCCGGGAAAACATTGCGTTATCGTGAAATTTATGATAATATTTTATCTATATGGATAAAGGTGGTGATCAGATGATTCAGGAAACTATTAATGTTGTAAAAGAGACGGAGGAGAAAGCGGATAAAATTGTAAAAGAGGCACAGCAGAAAGCAGAATCTTTGCTGGCTGAGGCGCGGGAGGACGCGAAGCTTCTGAAAGAAGAACAGCTGAAGAAATCCCGTGAGGAAGCAGAGCAGAAGATGGAGGCTGCAAGAAAGGAAGTCAGAGCAGCTACTGAGGAAACGGAAAAGAAACTTCAAAAAGAGATTACTGCGTTGAAAGAAAATGCGGCGTCAAAGGAAAAACAGGCCATCGAGGCTGTGCTGGCAAATTTGTACTAGCCGGCATTCAACAAAGACAACTATGAGGGCGGAAAGCCTGATCTATATCATAACCAGAGAAGGGTAAAAGACATTGGTTATGGGGGTAGTTGTGAGTAACATTATGTAAAGGAGGTATGTAGGTATGGCAATATTGCAGATGCGACGGTTCAGTATCTGCGCGATGAAGAAAAACAGAAAAGCCATATTGGAAGAACTCCAGGCACTAGGAATCATGGAAGTTGACATGTCTGCTGTCAATGATGAGACGCTTCGGCGGGACAATACGCAGGAAATGCGCCAGGATTTCGACAAAAAAGCGGTTCAGATTGATCATGCACTCGATGTACTTCAGGAGTATGCACCGGAGAAAACGTCTATGTTTGCTTCTCTGGAGGGCAGAGCTCTGGTGGAGAAAGAAGAGTACGATCAGATTGTGCAGCAGCAGGATCAGATTCTTGAAAAAGCCGACGAACTGCTGAATTTGAAGAAACAGTTGGCAGAGAATAAGGCAAGAATCGTGAAGACGGAAAACCAGGCGGAATCACTGGAACCCTGGCTGTCCCTGGATGTGCCGATGGAGTATCAGGGAACAAAGACGACAGCTGTTTTTATCGGCAGTTTCGGCAGTGAGCTGACCTTGGATCAGATCTATGAGAGACTTGCCAAGGAAGCACCGGATTTGGAAGCGATGGATATTCAGGTGATTTCTTCAGATCCGGATCAGACATGTGTGGTGGCCTTCTGTCTGAGAGAACAGAAAGCTCAGATGGAGGAAGCTCTGAGGTCTATGGGATTTTCCAGACCTTCCATGATGTCAGGAAAAGCTCCGGCACAGCAGAAAGAAGAACTGAAAGAGGAGATCCGGAACCTGGAACAGGAGGGTGCACAGATTGAACAGACGATTCAAAACTATGCGCAGGACCGCCAGAGTATGAAGATCGCTTCGGATTATTTCAGAGCCCGGGCACAGAGATATGAAGTATTGGGTGAGGTTCTCCAGTCCCGGCGCACGTTTTTAATCAGTGGATATGTTCCGGAGAAAGATGTGGCTGCATTGCAAAAGCGCATGGAAGAAAAATACGATCTTGTGGTGGACGTGGAAGAGGTAGATCCGGATGAGATGCCGATTTTGCTGAAAAACAACAAGTTTACCTGCTGCGTGGAGCCGGTTGTGGCGTCCTACGGAATGCCGACTGCAAGAGAAATTGATCCGTCAGCGATTATGTCTGTATTTTATGTAATCTTTTTCGGATTGATGCTCTCTGACGCAGCATACGGAGTGCTGGTAGCCATCGCCTGCGGAATTGCGATCAAGAAATTCCCGAGGATGGATGAGACAATGCAGAAGACACTGCGTCTGTTCCTGTATGGCGGTATCTCAACTATTTTCTGGGGTATCATGTTCGGCGGTATCTTTGGAGATGCAGTCACTGTAGTCGCAAGAGTATTCTTTGGACGTGAGATTACAATCCCGGCAGTCTGGTTCGCGCCTTTGGACGACCCGATGCTGCTGTTGATGTTCTGTATGTTAGTGGGAGTGATTCATCTGTTTGTGGGACATGGCATCAAAGGTTATCTGTGCCTGAAACAGAAACAGTATCTGGATTTCTTCTGTGATGTGGTTTTGTGGTACGTTTTCCTGATCGGTCTGATCATGATGCTGCTGCCAAGCCAGATTTTTGCATCCATGTCACCGATTGCATTTTCGTTCCCGCCGGCAGTCAATACCCTGGCGAAGGCTCTGGCCATCATCGGGGCAGTGGGAATTCTCTTAATGTCAGGCCGCGCGAATAAAAATCCGGCTCTGCGCATTGCACTCGGTGCTTATGATCTGTATAACGTTACCGGATGGCTGAGTGATGTCCTTTCTTATTCACGTCTGCTGGCTCTGGGACTGGCTACGGGAGTTATTGCTTCTGTTGTCAACCAGATGGGCAGTATGCTGGGTGGAGGAATTCCCGGCGCAATCCTGTTTATCATCGTCTTCATCATCGGTCATGCGATGAATATGGCGATTAACCTATTGGGTGCCTATGTGCACACGAATCGTCTTCAGTTTGTAGAGTTCTTCGGAAAATTCTATGACGGAGGAGGACGGCCTTTCCAACCATTTAAAGCGAAAACAAAATATGTTGATGTTAAGGAGGAAACAAGTTTATGAGTCAGTTAGGTTTAGTATATGCATTGTTAGGTGCAGCAGTAGCAGTATTTTTGGCAGGCGCAGGCTCCTCAATCGGTGTAGGTATTGCGGGACGTGCAGCAGCCGGCGTAGTCAGCGAAGATCCTGGTAAATTCGCAAAAGTTCTTATCATCCAGCTTCTGCCTGGTACCCAGGGTATCTATGGTCTGTTGGTTGGTTTCATCACTTTGTCTAAAATTGGTCTTCTGGGCGGCAATGCAGCGGCACTGGATCCGAAGACTGGTCTTCTGATCCTGGCAGCATGTCTTCCAGTTGGTATTGTAGGTCTGATTTCCGGTAAGGCACAGGGACAGACAGCAGCAGCGGCAATCGGTGTTGTGGCTAAGAAACCGGATCAGTTCGGTAAAGCCATGCTGTTCCCTGCAATGGTTGAGACCTACGCAATCCTTGCTCTTCTGATTTCTATTTTGGCTGTAACAGCAATTCCGGTATAAAAACGGCGGCAGAGTGACAAAAAATAGAAAGAAGGAGTGCGGAGAATGACTGGATTAGATAAGATGATTAACCAGATTCTGGATGAGGCGAATAGTTCCGCCAGTCAGATCCTGGAAGATGCCAGAGCTTCCGCAGAGAAGATCATGAGTGAAGCGCGGGAGGCAGCGAACAGCCTGCAGAAGGACTGGGAGAAGAAATCCGATGCAGATGTTCAGAATTATAAAGAGAGAGTTGCCTCTTCCGTGGATTTGAAGAGAAGAACTTCGATTTTGGAGGCAAAACAGGAGATTATTTCCTCCATTGTGGAGAAGGCATACACAGCGTTCACACAGAAATCAGGAGAAGAATATTTCCAGGTGATCCGGGAAATGCTGAAAAAGTTTGTGCTTCCGCAGGATGGAGAAATCTTTTTTTCCAAGAAAGATCTCGATCAGATGCCTGGGGGATTTGAAAAAGAGATTCAGGAGATCGCAGCTTCCGCTGGCGGTTCACTGAAATTATCCCGGGAACCGAAAAATCTGGACGGCGGTTTTGTTCTGGTGTACGGCGGGGTGGAAGAGAACTGTTCTTTCAAGGCGCTGTTCGCATCCAGAAAGGATGAATTACAAGATCAGGTACAAAAAGTATTATTTTCATAAAAGCGCAGATCCGCGAGAAGGAGGTATACACCTATGTATGACGAACAATACACCTACGCGGTAGCGCGAATTCGTGCAAAGGAGACGTCACTCTTTTCCCAGGCTACCATCGATCAGCTGATGGCCTGCAAGGATGAGAAGCAGTGTCTGCAGTTTCTGGTGGACAAAGGCTGGGGAGATATGGACACTCCTGTGAATGCAGAAGCAATTTTGACCCGTGAACGGGAAAAAACCTGGGAACTGATGAGAGAATTGGCGGATGACATGTCAGTGTTTGACGTGCTTACCTACTCGAATCTGTTCCACAATCTGAAGGCGGCAATCAAGGCAGTGGCTACAGGGGAGAAACATCCGAATGTCTTCTTTCGTGACTGTGCCATCAGCGGCGAGGAGATGATGGAGATTATCTCTGAGAAAAATTTCTCCAGGCTGCCGGAAAGCATGGTTCAGGTGGCCCAGGAGGCCTATGAGACGTTTCTGCATACCGGAGACGGTCAGCTGTGTGACATTATGGTGGACAAGGCAGCGTTGGATGCGATCTATGATGCCGGTAAAAAGGCAAAGGATGATATTATCCGTGATTACGCAGAGTCCACTGTGGCAGTTGCTGACATCAAGATTGCAGTGCGTTCACAAAAAACCGCGAAATCAATGGAATTTATGAAAAGGGCAATGGCAGAATGCGATTCCCTGAATGTGGATCAGTTGTCCCGTGCAGCGCTTAGCGGTATGGACGCCATTCAGGAATATCTGAGCGGCACTGTATACGCGGAGGGAGCACAGGCACTGGCAGAATCTGCATCTGCTTTTGAGAGATGGTGTGACAATCGGATTATTCAGACGATTCATCCCCAGCTCTACAATCCTTTTACAATCGGTCCCCTGGTGGCTTATGTGCTTGCCCGGGAGAACGAGATTAAGACAGTACGGATTATTCTGACTGGCAAGGCCAATCAATTATCGGATGAATTTATCCGGGAAAGGGTAAGGGAGATGTATGTATAAGATTGCAGTAATCGGCGAGTATGACAGCATTTATGGATTCGCTGCGCTGGGTCTGGATACGTTTCCAGTATCTGATCCGGAGGAGGCAAAGACGAAGCTGCAGGAGCTGGCAGAAGGCTCTTATGCGGTGATTTACATCACAGAAGCCCTGGCGGCTCTGTTGAAGAAGGAGATAGAGAAATATCGGGAGATGCTTCTCCCGGCAATTATTCAGATTCCGGGTGTGTCAGGAAACACCGGTGCCGGTGTGGCCGGAGTCAAGAAGTCGGTGGAGCAGGCAGTTGGCTCGGATATTCTCTTTGGACAGGAAAATTAGGAAAGTGGGTGATTTGTTCAAATGAGCAAAGGAACGATAAAAAAGGTGGCCGGTCCCCTGGTTATCGCTGAGGGCATGAGAGATGCCAATATGTACGATGTGGTCCGTGTAAGTAATCAGCGATTAATCGGAGAGATCATCGAGATGCACGGTGATCAGGCTTCCATCCAGGTATATGAGGAGACCTCAGGCCTGGGTCCGGGAGAGCCGGTAGAATCCATGGAAGTGCCGCTGTCTGTGGAACTGGGACCTGGACTGATCTCCAGTATCTACGACGGAATTCAGCGTCCTTTGGACGATATTATGAAAGTGACAGGAAGCAACAGTCTGAAACGAGGCGTCGAGGTTGCGTCCCTGAAACGTGATAAAAAATGGAATTTTGTTCCGGTTGCAAAACCGGGAGATGAGGTGTCTGGCGGAGATGTGCTGGGAACAGTTCAGGAGACCGTTCTGGTACAGCAAAAGATCATGGTGCCTCCGAATATGAAAGGTAAAGTCAAAGATATCAAGGCTGGAGAGTTCACCGTTGACGAGGTGGTTGTAGTACTTGAGACAGAGGATGGGGACAAAGAGCTGACGATGGTTCAGAAATGGCCTGTGCGTGTAGGACGTCCTTATCAGAAGAAACTGGCTCCGAAGATTCCGCTTGTGACCGGCCAGCGTGTTATCGACACCATGTTCCCCATTGCCAAAGGCGGTGTGGCAGCCGTTCCGGGACCGTTCGGAAGCGGCAAAACAGTGATTCAGCACCAGCTGGCAAAATGGGCGGAGGCAGATATCGTGGTTTATATCGGCTGCGGCGAGCGTGGAAATGAGATGACCGACGTATTGAATGAGTTCCCGGAACTGAAAGACCCGAAGACCGGACAGCCTTTGATGGAGCGTACCGTTTTGATTGCCAACACTTCGGATATGCCTGTGGCAGCCCGTGAGGCATCTATCTATACAGGAATTACCATTGCAGAGTATTTCCGTGATATGGGATATTCTGTGGCATTGATGGCAGACTCCACATCCCGTTGGGCAGAGGCACTTCGAGAGATGTCAGGACGTCTGGAGGAGATGCCCGGTGAGGAAGGTTACCCGGCATATCTGGGAAGCCGTCTGGCTCAGTTCTACGAGAGAGCCGGACATGTGATCTGTCTGGGAAGCGACAACCGGGAAGGTGCTCTGACTGCGATTGGTGCCGTGTCTCCGCCTGGCGGTGATACCTCCGAGCCGGTATCTCAGGCAACCTTGCGTATTGTAAAAGTGTTCTGGGGACTGGATTCCGCTCTGGCATACAAACGTCATTTCCCGGCTATCAACTGGCTGACCAGTTATTCCCTGTATCTGGATGATGTGGGACCATGGTTTGACAAGAATGTGTCTGACGACTGGATGAGCCTGAGACAGAAGATGATGACACTGCTTCAGGAAGAGGCTGAGCTGGATGAGATCGTGCAGATGGTAGGTATGGATGCACTGTCTCCGGGAGACCGTCTGAAGATGGAGGCGGCAAGATCTATCCGTGAGGACTTCCTGCATCAGAACTCTTTCCATGAGGTAGATACTTATACCTCTCTGGAAAAACAGCACTATATGATGAAGTTGGTGCTGGCATTCTATGAGGAGGGGGCAGCTGCCCTGAAAGAAGGCGTGCAGATCAATGATCTGGTGAAACTGCCTGTCCGTGAGAAAATCGGACGTTATAAATATACACTGGAAGACAACCTTACCGGCGAATATGAAGCAGTAGACAAAGAACTGACGGCAGAGATTGCCGGCTTGGTAGGAAAGGAGGACCAGTAAAATGCCAAAAGAGTATAGAACCATACAGGAAGTTGCAGGTCCTTTGATGCTGGTAGAGGGCGTAGAGAATGTTACTTACGATGAACTCGGTGAGATCGAGCTGGCCAATGGAGATATCCGCCGCTGCAAGGTGCTTGAGATTGATGGAAGCAATGCATTGGTTCAGTTGTTCGAGAGTTCTACCGGTATTAACCTGTCAAACAGCAAAGTCCGTTTCCTGGGCCGAAGCATGGAGCTTGGCGTGTCAGAGGATATGCTGGGCCGTGTATTTGACGGTCTGGGCCGTCCCATTGATGATGGGCCGGAGATCCTTCCGGATGAGAGAAGAGATGTCAACGGTCTGCCGATGAATCCGGCGGCCCGTGTATACCCGGAGGAGTTTATTCAGACAGGAATCTCTGCCATTGATGGATTGAACACCCTGGTTCGTGGACAGAAGCTGCCGATCTTCTCAGCTTCCGGTCTGCCCCACGCGCAGCTGGCAGCACAGATTGCCAGACAGGCAAAAGTACGTGGAACTTCGGAACCTTTCGCCGTAGTATTTGCGGCAATGGGTATCACATTTGAGGAATCGAACTTCTTCATTGAGAGTTTCCGGGAGAGCGGAGCGATTGACCGTACCGTTTTGTTCATCAACCTGGCCAATGACCCGGCTGTAGAGCGTATCTCCACACCGAAGATGGCTCTGACTGCTGCGGAGTATCTGGCGTTTGAGAAGAACATGCATGTGCTGGTTATCCTGACAGATATCACCAACTATGCAGATGCGCTTCGAGAAGTCTCCGCGGCACGTAAAGAGGTTCCGGGACGCCGTGGATATCCGGGCTACATGTACACAGACCTGGCTACTATCTACGAGCGTGCAGGACGTCAGAAAGGCAAGAACGGAAGTATCACCATGATTCCGATTCTGACCATGCCTGAGGATGATAAGACTCACCCGATCCCTGACTTGACCGGATACATCACAGAGGGACAGATTATTCTGAGTCGTGATTTGTACCGAAAAGGTATTGCGCCGCCAATCGATGTTCTGCCTTCCCTGTCCCGTCTGAAAGATAAAGGTATCGGCGAGGGCAAGACCCGTGCAGATCACTCCAATACGATGAACCAGCTGTTTGCTGCATACTCCCGTGGAAAAGACGCCAAAGAGTTGATGACAATTCTGGGTGAAGCGGCATTGTCTGACATCGATTTGATCTATGCGAAATTTGCGGATGCGTTTGAAGAAGAATATGTATCCCAGGGATACAATGCAAACCGTGATATTGAGGAGACACTGGAGATTGGATGGAAATTGCTTTCGATTCTGCCTAGAAGCGAGCTGAAACGTATTGATGAGAAATACCTGGATATGTACTATGGCAAATAAGTGCGTAGAGGTTTCGTCAAGACAACAGATCTCGTCATAGAAGAAAGAAGGTGAAGGAATTTGGCATCTACCCAGGTGAACCCGACCCGAATGGAGTTAACCAAACAGAAGAAGAAATTAGTGACAGCAGTGAGGGGACATAAGCTTCTGAAGGATAAACGTGATGAGCTGATGCGTCAATTTCTGGATCTGGCACGTGAGAATATGGCACTTCGATTGAAAGTGGAAGAGGGGATCCGCTCGGCTAATGTGAACTTTGTCATCGCCAAAGCAGGAATGTCAGAGGAAACTCTGAATACAGCGCTGATGGCGCCGAAGCAGGAGGTCTATCTGGAGACGGACAAGAAGAATGTCATGAGTGTAAATATTCCCACATTTTCATATAAGACCAGGACGGCAGATGCGAATGATATCTATTCCTATGGTTTTGCCTTTACCTCCAGCGATTTGGACGGAGCGGTGAAATCTCTGGCGGATATTCTTCCGGATATGCTGAAACTGGCAGAGTGTGAGAAAGCCTGTCAGTTGATGTCAGCGGAGATCGAGAAGACCAGACGTCGGGTAAATGCTCTGGAGCATGTGATCATCCCCAGGGCACAGGAAAATATCAAATACATTACCATGAAACTGGATGAAAATGAGAGAAGTACACAGATCCGTCTGATGAAAGTGAAAGACATGGTTCTGGAAGACGCTCACAAATACAGTGAACGTCCGGTTCGGGAAATGTAAAATATCAGAAAATTGAGAGCTGCTGTGAGTAAAATTCAAACTTACAGCAGCTTTTGTTTTGGGTTCTGAGGATGAAAAATTAAGAAATATTTAAGAAAAACTAGTATTTATTACTGAAAAAGGGAAAGAAAAAAAGGTAAAAACGTAGAAAATGCAAAAAAAGAAATATAATAATTGACTTTTTTATAGGAGAAAGTTACAATAAAACCATAGGATCGTGCACGATTTGAAAATAAAACAAAAAGAGCAAAAACTAATGGGGGTTTCCTGAAAATGGATATACAAAATCCGGTTTTTGGGAGAAAGTTCGTGAAAAGAAGCGTAGAAAAAGAGGCTGTAAAGTCTGAAACAAGGAGTGTTTTCTGAATAATTCGAAGGAGGGCGACCAAAATGGTTATAGAAAACTTTGAACAGCTGCGGGATAAAGTGCAGTCTGCGGGAAAATGCAAGGTTGTGGTAATTGCGGCACATGATGCGCATACACTGGAAGCTGTCTTGAAGACAAAGGATGAAGGTATTCTGGACTATGTTCTTGTGGGAAAAGAAAAAGAAATTCTCGAGATCGGAAAATCCCTGGGACATGAAATTGACCCGGCAGATGTGATTGACAGTCCAACAGACGAAGATGCAGTGGAGAAGGGGATCCAGTTAATTCGTGAAGGAAAAGCTGATTTTATTCAGAAAGGACTTCTGCAGACTTCCACTCTGTTAAAAGGGGTAGTGGATAAAGAAAAAGGAATCAGAACCGGAAAGGCAATGTCTCATGTGGCTCTTCTGGATATTCCAACATACCACAAAGTCGTTGGGGTGACGGACGGTGGAATGATGTTATATCCGGATCTGGCAAAGAAAAAAGACATCGCTAACAATGCGGTTGAAATGTTCCGGGGCTTTGGCTATGAGAGACCGAAGATGGCAGCGCTGTGTGCAGTGGAAGTGCTGAATCCCAAGATGCAGGCCACAGTGGATGCGGCTGAACTGCAGAAGATGGCGGATGCAGGAGAGATTCCGAACTGCGATTTTGCAGGTCCGATTTCCATGGACCTGGCAGTGAGCAAGGAGTCCGCACAGATTAAAGGATTTGACAGTCCGGTGACCGGAGAGGTGGATATTTTCCTGGTTCCCAATATTGATGTTGGAAACATTATGGTGAAATCTCTGCTGATGTTTGGAAACGCGCGGATGGCCGGCTGTGTAGTGGGAGCGAAGTGTCCGATCGCATTGAACTCCAGAAGTGCAACATTTGAGGAAAAATATTATTCACTTTTGGCTTGTGCTTGTATGGTGAAGAAGTAAACCACAGCGAATGAAGGAGGTAAAGCAGGAAATGAAAAAATTAATGACAGGCGATGAGGCAATCGCTAGAGGTGCTTATGAGGCGGGTGTACGTTTTGCGTCAGCTTATCCCGGCACACCAAGTACGGAAATTTTGGAAAATATTGCTACTTACGATGAAATCACAGCAGAGTGGGCTCCCAACGAGAAGGTTGCCATGGAGTCTGCAATCGGCGCGGCAATCGGCGGAGTGAGAAGTATCGTATCTATGAAGCATGTGGGTGTGAATGTGGCTGCGGATCCTCTGTTTACCTGGGCATATATGGGTGTGAATGCAGGAAACGTGATCGTAACTGCGGATGAGCCAGGAATGTATTCTTCTCAGAATGAGCAGGATAACCGTAACTACGCAAGATCAGCAAAACTGGCTATGCTGGAGCCTTCCAACAGCCAGGAATGTCTGGATATGGTGAAAGCCGCTTACGAACTGGGCGAGAAATATGACACACCGTTTATGATCCGTATGACCACACGTGTATGTCATTCCAAATCCGTTGTTGAGATTCATGACCGTGTGGAAGTTCCGATCAAAAACTGGGAGAAGAACCCGGCAAAATATGTCTGTCTGCCGGCAAACGCGAGACCAATGCGTGTGAAACTGGAAGAGAGACTGAAAACTCTGGCTGAGTACAGTGAGACTTCTCCGTTTAACCGCGTGGAGATGGGAGATACCTCCGTGGGCGTTATCGCTTCCGGAATCTGCTATTACTATGCGAAAGAAGTATGGGGAGACAAAGCTTCTTACCTGAAACTGGGATTCACGAATCCGCTGCCTGCAAAACTGATCAAAGATTTCTGCAGCAAGGTGGATAAAGTTTATATTCTCGAGGAAAATGATCCTTACATTGAAGACTTCGTAAAGATGATCGGATGCGAGTGCATCGGAAAAGATATCTTCCCGAAATGGGGCGAGATGACTCCGGATGTTGTGCGCGAGGCAGTTGGCGGAGAGAAACCGAAGATGATCGAATTTGATCACAGCAAGCTGATTAACCGTGCTCCTACATTCTGTGCAGGATGTCCGCACCGTGGACTCTTCTACCGCCTTGGCAAGAGGAAAGACATCATGATCAGCGGTGACATTGGATGTTATACTCTGGCAGCAGGAGCTCCGTATAAAGCAATGGATTCCACCGTATGTATGGGTGCCAGCATCAGTTTGGGACATGGAGCCCAGAAAGCTTTCAATATGGGAGATACCGGACGCCGCGTAGTGACTGTATTGGGTGACTCCACATTCTTCCACACAGGTGTGAACTCTCTGATCAATACCGTATATAACAACAGCAATACGATTAATATCATCCTTGATAACCGTATCACTGGTATGACAGGACATCAGCAGAACCCAGGTACCGGATTTAATGCCAAAGGGGAACCGGCGAACATGATTATTCTGGAGGATCTGGTAAAAGCAATCGGCATCAAACATGTCTTTGTAATCAATCCGAATAATCTGAAAGAGGTTGACGAGGCGATCGATAAATGCCTGGCAATCAAAGATGAACCGTCTGTAATCATCACCAGATGGCCATGTGTACTGAAGAAATTCTCTCAGGCTGACCTGGATGAGTTTGACAATCTGTTCAAGACCAAGAACAAGATTGATCCGGATAAGTGTATCGGATGTAAAGCTTGTCTGAAGACAGGATGCCCGGCTCTGAACTATGATAAGGTAAACAAGAAAGTACATATTAACCGTGCACAGTGCGTAGGATGTGACGTTTGTACACAGGTCTGCAAGAAGGACGCCATTTCGAAGGAGGATTAAGGACGATGACAAAGAGTATCTTATTAGTTGGTGTAGGTGGACAGGGAACGATCCTTGCCAGTAAAATACTGACTTTAGGCTTAATGGAAGCTGGTTATGATGTGAAAATGAGTGAGATCCATGGAATGTCTCAGCGTGGTGGAAGCGTATCCTCACAGGTGCGCTACGGTGATGAAGTGTATTCACCGGTAATCGAAAAAGGAACGGCTGATATCATCGTTTCCTTCGAAAAAATGGAAGCACTGAGAGCCCTGGATTATCTGAAAGAAGGCGGTGTGCTGGTTGTCAATAACGAACAGATCGATTCTATGTCTGTCATCACCGGACAGGAAGAGTATCCGGATGATGTACTGGACATTATCGAGGCACATGCGAAAGCAACTGTAATCAACGCGACAGAGCTGGCAAGAGATCTCGGAAACGAGAAAGCGGCCAATATCATTCTGTTGGGTACCATTATTAAGTCAATGGGTCTGGAACAGATTGACTGGGAAAGCATTTTGAGAGCAAATATCAAACCTCAGTTTGTGGATCTGAACCTGAAGGCTATTAAAGTGGGAATGGAGGCAGTATAACCGATTATAGTATTCTGATGGTAGCGGGTAGTTCTTTTGCTGACTGGCAGAAAGATTTATTCTAAACCTCAGTTTTACGGAGGTGTAGACAATGACATACAAGTTGTTGATAATTAATCCTGGATCTACCAGCACAAAGCTGGCAATTTATGAGAATGAAAATAAGGTTGTGCAGGAGAATATCGAGCATGACGCGGCGGAGCTGGGGAAATATGATCAGATTCCGGATCAGATTCCTTTCCGCATGAAGATCATCCAGGAATTTATGAAAAAAAACGGGGTGAAGATGGAAGAGCTGTCCGCAATCGTGGGACGTGGAGGCCTGGTTCCAG
Organism: Candidatus Blautia intestinigallinarum; assembly: GCA_019112635.1. Classification (GTDB taxonomy): domain Bacteria; phylum Bacillota; class Clostridia; order Lachnospirales; family Lachnospiraceae; genus Blautia_A; species Blautia_A intestinigallinarum. The sequence continues at coordinate 31,263 of DXIX01000012.1, forward strand.
GACTCCATGCCGGCGGATATACGGTAAATGATGAACTGTTTTATGCTCTGGAGAGTGATATCAGTTCTCCCCATGCTTCAAACCTTGGCGGTATGTTGGCAAAGCTATGTGCAGAACCCCTCGGGATCCCTGCTTATATCTATGACGCAGTGACCGGAGGTGAGTTGACCCCAGTCGCACAGGTAACTGGTATCCCTGAGATTACCAGACAGAGCTTCTGTCACCTGCTGAACAGCCATGCGATGGCTTTGAAATATGCAAAGTCCATTGGCAAGGATTATAAAGATTTAAATCTGATTGTTGCCCATCTGGGCGGAGGCGTATCAATCAGTGTACATTCCAAGGGAAAGATCGTGGATTCACTGGGAGATGACGATGGACAGTTCTCGCCTGAGAGAGCGGGAAGTGTGCCGGGGCTGCAGTTGGTGGAACTGTGCTTCTCCGGCAATTACACCAGGGCTGAGATGAAGAAAAAGGTTCGTGGAAAAGGCGGTATGTATGCTCATCTGGGAACCAGTGACTGCAGAGTCATCGAGAAGATGATCAAAGACGGCGATGAGCATGCGGCATTGATTTTCCGTGCGCAGGCGTATCAGATCGCAAAGGGAATTGGCTTGTTGAGCGTGGCTCAGAGAGGCAATACGGATGCCGTTATTTTGACGGGAGGTGTTGCACATTCCAAGATGTTAACCGCAATGGTGGAGGAATATGCAGGTTTTATCGCACCGATCGTGGTCCTTCCAGGTGAAAATGAAATGGAAGCGCTGGCATTTGGAGGACTCAGACTGCTGAGAGGTGAGGAAGAACCTCATGTTTATCACCTGCCAAGTGTCCGAAACAAACATAAAAGCTATCGTCACTGGCGTCCATCATAAACTGCAAAGAGAGGACACGGAAAATCAGGTACGCCCTCCGGGTTTTCCGGTCTCTCTGTATTATATAATATTTTTTCAACACACAAAGAGGCGAACTCCTCAGATGGGAGTTCGCCTCTTTGTGTGTTATGTAAACTGTGATGCTGCTTATTTTCCGTAGTAACACTTGGTGTAGATTTCTTTCATCTCAGGCATCAGCGGATATCTCGGGTTTGCGCCGGTACACTGATCGTTGAAGGCCTGTTCTGTCATAGCATCCAGGGTGTCGAAGAAGTATTTCTCATCCACACCGTATGCCTGAATGCTTGGCTTGATCTCGATAGCTTTTTTCAGATCTTCCAGTTTTGCGATCAGTTTATCGAATACTTCCTGATCATCTTTGCCGGTCAGGCCGACATAACGTCCGATTTCCGCATAGCGGGCAAGTGCGTGGGGATATTCATACTGTGGGAAGGTTCCCATTCTGGTAGGAACTTCCGCCGCATTGTATTTCATCACATCGGTCAGAATCACTGCATTTGCGATACCGTGTGGGAGATGATGGAAGGCTCCCAGTTTGTGAGCCATGGAGTGATTCAGTCCCAGGAAGGCATTGGCGAAGGCCATACCTGCCAGACAGGAAGCATTTGCCATGTGATCTCTGGCTTCCACGTCGGTTCCATCTTTGTAGGCTCTTGGCAGGTAATCAAATACCAATTTGATTGCCTTCAGAGATAAGCCCTGTGTGAAATCGCTGGCCATAATGGATACATAAGACTCGATGGCATGAGTCATAACATCGATACCGGAAGCACAGGTCAGCCCTTTTGGCTGGCTCATCATGTTATCTGTGTCTACAATTGCCATGTTCGGCATCAGCTGATAGTCTGCCAGCGGCCATTTCACACCGGTGTCCTGATCGGTGATGATGGCGAAAGGAGTCACCTCAGAGCCTGTTCCTGATGAAGTGGGAATTGCCACGAAATAAGCTTTCTCACCCATCTTCGGGAAGGTGTAGACTCTCTTACGGATATCCATGAAATCCATTGCCATATCATCGAAGTTGGCATCCGGATGCTCATAGAGTACCCACATGACTTTGCCGGCATCCATTGCGGAACCGCCGCCGAGGGCAATGATGCAATCCGGCTCAAACGCACGCATGGCAGCCGCGCCGGCTTTTGCACTGGCAAGTGTGGGATCGGGAGCTACATCGTAGAAACAGGTATGAACGATTCCCATGGAATCCAGTTTGTCTTCGATCTTTTTGGTATATCCGTTCTTGTAAAGGAAAGTATCGGTCACAATGAAAGCTCTCTTCTTGTGCATAATTGTGCCAAGCTCATCCAGAGCAACCGGGGTACATCCTTTCTTAAAGTATACTTTTTGAGGAGCACGGAACCAAAGCATATTTTCTCTCCTTTCAGCTACGGTCTTGATGTTGAGCAGATGTTTGACACCCACATTTTCGGATACGGAGTTGCCGCCCCAGGAACCACAGCCAAGGGTGAGAGAAGGCTCCAGTTTGAAGTTGTACAGATCACCGATACCGCCCTGGGATGATGGCGTATTGATGAGAATACGGCAGGTCTTCATGGCAGCTGCATGTTTTGCCATTTTTTCTTTCTCGTTGACATTCACATAGAGGGAAGAAGTATGGCCGTAACCGCCGTCCGCGACAAGCTGAGCAGCTTTGTTCAGTGCGTCATCGAAGTCTTTTGCTTTGTACATTGCCAGAACCGGAGAAAGTTTTTCATGGGCAAAAGGTTCCGAGATGTCCACGGATTCCACTTCGCCGATGAGAATCTTGGTATTTTCCGGCACGTTCACACCTGCCATGGAGGCAATTACCGGGGCCGGCTGGCCGACGATTTTTGCATTCAGGGCACCGTTGATTAAAATGGTGGAACGGACTTTGTCCAGTTCGTCTGGCTTCAGGAAATAGCAGCCTCTTCTGAGAAATTCAGCTTTTGCTGCTTCGTATACAGATTCCAGCACAGTGACGGACTGCTCGGATGCACAGATCATACCATAATCAAAGGTCTTTGAGTGAATAATGGAGTTGACCGCCATACGGATGTCAGCGGATTCATCGATGATGGCGGGTGTGTTTCCAGGTCCTACACCGATTGCCGGTTTGCCGGAGGAGTAAGCCGCCTTCACCATTCCCGGACCGCCGGTCGCAAGAATCAGATCAGAATCCTGCATAACTTTATTGGTGAGTTCCAGAGAGGGAACATCAATCCATCCGATGATCTCTTCGGGAGCGCCGGCTTCTACAGCTGCATTCAGAACAATTTTGGCAGCCTCAGCGGTACATTTCTTGGCGCGCGGGTGAGGACTGATGATAATTGCGTTTCTGGTTTTCAGAGCGATCAAAGTCTTGAAAATTGCTGTGGATGTAGGGTTCGTGGTAGGGATTACAGCTGCAATCAGTCCTACAGGTTCCGCAATTTTCTTGATCCCGTATACAGGATCTTCGGAGATTACGCCGCAGGTCTTTGTGAATTTGTAAGCGTTATAAACATATTCAGCAGCATAGTGATTCTTGATGACTTTGTCTTCTACCAGACCCATTCCCGTTTCCTCTACTGCCATTTTGGCCAGTGGGATACGTGCTTTGTTGGCAGCTGTGGCAGCAGCTAAGAAAATCTTATCTACCTGCTCCTGTGTGTAGGTTGAGAAAATTTTCTGAGCTTCTCTCATTTTTGCCATTTTGTCGGACAGAGCTTCCACAGAGTCGATGACAGGTACGAGGTTTTCTTTCTTTGGCATAACTTATCCTCCTAATAATGTTAAAAAAATATCTAGCTGGTTGCTCGTTTACTATGCTTTATTATATACATATCTTTAGAAAAATGTCAATAACAAATCAAATATATGAAATTAAAAGAAAAATTTAACATAATTAAATGAAAATTAATTATATTGCGTAATAAATTCTGATAAAATTAACGTAATTGATAATAATATAACGTTAATTAAATATCAATAACGAAGAAAAATAAACAATCCATCCCGGTGAAAAAAGGAAAATGGGGATGGATTGTTTAGGATCATTTTAAAGTTTTAATAAAATAAAGTTTTACAGACGTGATAGTTTATTTTTTCATGTTTGCACGCTTCCGTTCCCGTGGGTCCAGAATTCGTTTACGGATTCTGAGACTGGAAGGAGTGACCTCCAGCAATTCATCAGAGTCGATAAACTCCAGTGCCTGTTCCAGGCTTAAAATTTTTGGAGGTGTCAGCTTCAGTGCCTCATCCGCAGAGGAAGAACGGGTGTTGGTCAGATGCTTGGTTTTGCACACGTTCAGCTCAATATCTTCGGCTTTTCCGTTCTGACCGATGACCATACCGGAGTATACTTTGGTGCCTGGTCCGATGAACAGAGTTCCTCTGTCCTGGGCAGAGAACAGGCCGTAGGCAACGGCTTCACCCGCCTCAAAGGCGATCAGAGAGCCTTGTTTGCGGTACTGAAGGTCACCTTTATATGGGGCATAACCGTCATAGATGGTGTTCAGCACACCGGTTCCTTTGGTGATGGTCAGGAACTCGTTGCGGAATCCGATTAATCCGCGGGCAGGAATGGCGAATTCCAGACGACAGGTACCGTCACTTAACTGACTCATACCATGAAGTTCCCCTTTGCGCTCGCTAAGTTTCTGGATGACAGATCCGGAGAATTCTTCAGGAACATCGATGTAGGCGATCTCCATAGGCTCCAGTTTACGGCCGCGCTCGTCTTCATGGTAGAGGACTTCTGCTTTGCTGACCGCGAATTCATAACCTTCCCGGCGCATATTTTCAATCAGGACAGACAGATGAAGTTCTCCACGTCCAGATACTTTAAAGCACTCGGTCGTGTCAGTCTCTTCCACACGGAGACTGACGTCTGTGTTCAATTCCCGCATCAGACGGTCCCGGATGTGGCGGGAGGTCACGTATTTTCCTTCCTGTCCGGCCAGGGGACTGTCATTTACCATGAAATTCATGGAGATTGTAGGCTCGGAGATCTTCTGGAAGGGGATCGGATCTGCATGTTCCGGATCGCAGATGGTGTCTCCGATATGCAGGTTTGCGATACCTGAGATTGCAACGATGGAACCGATCTGGGCTTCACGCTCTTCCACCTTGTTCAGTCCGTCGAACTCATAAAGCTTACTGATTTTGACACGATTCCGTTTTTCCGGATCGTGCTCATTGACGATGATGACATCCTGGTTGACACGGATGGTTCCACGCTCTACTTTTCCCACACCGATACGTCCCACGTACTCATTGTAATCGATGGTGCTGATCAGTACCTGGGTGGGGGCCTCCGGGTCACCTTCCGGCGCCGGAATATAGTTCAGAATGGTCTCAAAAAGAGGAACCATATTGTCGGAAGGCTCATTTAGATCTGCCATGGCACAGCCTGTCTTGGCGGAGGCATAGAGGAATGGACATTCCAGCTGCTCATCCGATGCATCCAGATCCATCAGCAGCTCCAGTACCTCATCTTCAACTTCTTCCGGACGAGCCTCCGGGCGGTCGATTTTGTTGATACATACGATAACTTTCAGATTGAGTTCCAGAGCTTTTTTCAGAACAAATTTTGTCTGCGGCATAGGTCCCTCGAAGGCGTCCACTAACAGAATGACGCCATCGACCATCTTCAGAACACGTTCTACCTCGCCGCCGAAATCAGCGTGTCCCGGAGTGTCGACGATATTGATTTTTGTATTTTTGTAATAGACAGCCGTATTTTTGGAGAGAATTGTAATACCACGTTCTCTCTCCAGATCGTTGGAATCCATGACTCTCTCACGGACTTCCTGATTTTCCCGGAATACACCGCTTTGTTTTAATAATTCATCTACCAAAGTTGTCTTGCCATGATCAACGTGGGCGATAATCGCCACGTTGCGTACATCATCGCGCTTGATTTTCATAGGTTAACAGTCCTTTCTATTTCTGATATCCCGTTTTGATCATAAAATTTTCTACATATTAAATGGAGTCAACCTCTCAAGTGTATCATATTTTCGGAAGATTACAAGGTCAAACAAAAAAATTTTATTTTTGGTTCTAAAAAGGCGAGGGGGATAATACAAATATATAGAAAACCGTAACGGCGAAGGCAACATCTTTGGATGGGACTGTTGAGAGCGTATGGTACAACTAAGAGGAAGGGGAACTATCAATCATGGCAGATAAGATTATTGAAAACAATCAGGTATCTATTATGGGAAAAATCGCGACGGACTTTACGTTCAGCCATCAGGTCTTCGGGGAAGGATTCTATACGATGGAACTTCTTGTGAAGAGGCTGAGTGACTCGGAAGACAGGATTCCGCTTATGGTTTCAGAGCGGCTGGTGGACGTGACGCAGGATTATGTGGGCGAGTATATCCAGGTGCACGGACAATTCCGTTCCTACAATCGGCATGAGGAGAAACGGAATCGACTGGTTTTGTCTGTATTTGTGAGAGAGTTGAGCTTTGTGGAGGAAGAAGACGATTCTCTTGCGGTAAACCAGATTTTTCTGGATGGCTACATCTGCAAGCCGCCAGTGTACCGCAAGACACCTCTGGGGAGGGAGATCGCGGATCTTCTGCTGGCTGTGAACCGCCCATACGGGAAGTCAGACTACATACCTTGCATCTGCTGGGGAAGAAATGCGCGTTATGCCTCAGCTTTTGAGGTGGGAGGACATGTCTTGCTCTGGGGAAGAATTCAGAGCAGGGATTATATGAAAAAAATTGGTGAAAATGAGATGGAAAAGAGAACTGCCTATGAGGTATCTGTCAGCAAACTGGAATATTTGGAGTGATAAAAGGGCCAAAGCTTGCAATTTCGGGCATTTTGCTGTAATATATACCTAATTTATGGTATCAGAAGAAATTTATTCCGCCGGCAATGCTCCGGGGAGAAGCCACATATGAGTTTTTAAGAAGGAAGCAATATGAAAAAAGGACTTGTAGAAGTGTACTGCGGTACCGGGAAGGGAAAATCAACTCTGGCTCTGGGACAGAGTGTCCGCGAGTGTGCGCGGGGAAAGAGTGTAATCATCATTCAGTTTCTGAAAGGTAAGGAGAGCGATGAGCTGGAATTTATTGAGGGATTAAAGGAGCTGGACTTGAAAATGTTCCGGTTTGAGAAGTCGAAATCCTGTTATGAGAATCTGAATGACCAGGAAAAATCCGAGGAGATCAATAACATCCGGAACGGATTGAATTTTGCCAAGAAGGTGATTGCCACAGAGGAATGTGATATGTTGGTTCTCGATGAGATCTTCGGAGTTGTGGATCACGGAATCATGGCTGTGGAAGACTTGAAACGGCTGCTGGAAATGGTGGATACCATGCATGTCGTGTTGACAGGAGACCGCTGCCCGGAGGAGATCAAGCCCGTGGCAGACTGTATCACGGTTCTGGAGTCGATGGCACCTGGAACAGAAGAGTCTTGCAAATAAATACATTGACATTTAGAAAGAATCATGCTATAGTTACAGCAATTATAGGTATGGGAGATAGAGGTTGCGTTTTTCATCAGTATGCTGTCGGATGCGGCAGGCGCAGAGGAAGGCAGATGAAAGGGGAAAACGCCGAAAGAACAGATTTCCTGGCAGATTTGTTCTTGGGCGCACAGTTAAGAACTGTGTGACTGTCATCGTAAGATGGTGCGCTATCTAAAGAGACAATATCAGATTCTTTAGAGGCGGACGTGGGTCGGCCTCTTTTTTCGTCAGCAATAGGGTGTTTTATTGTTCTATTTATCTTTTTAAGGAGGAAAACGATATGGCAATTTTCAAAGGTGCAGGTGTAGCGATTGTGACCCCAATGCTTCCAAATGGAGAGATTAATTATGATAAACTTGCGGAATTGATTGAATTTCAGATTTCGAACGGTACAGATGCGATTATTATCTGCGGAACGACCGGTGAGTCTTCCACTTTAACACATGAAGAGCATATGGCTGCGATTAAATTCACCATTGAGAGAGTGGCAAAAAGGGTGCCGGTAATCGCCGGAACAGGATCCAACGATACGAACACAGCAATTATTATGTCAAAAGAGGCAGAGTCCTATGGCGCGGATGCTCTTTTGATTGTGACGCCATACTATAATAAGGCGACACAGAAGGGCCTGATTGCTCATTATACAGCGATTTCCGAGGCAGTTTCCACACCGATTATTATGTACAATGTGCCCAGCCGTACTGGATGTAATATTCAGCCGGCCACCGCTGTGACAATTGTAAAAAATACCAAGAATGTGGTGGGTATTAAAGAGGCATCCGGAGATATCTCCCAGATCGCGAAGCTGATGGCACTGGCGGATGGATGTATAGAACTGTATTCCGGTAATGACGATCAGGTCGTGCCGATTATGTCCCTCGGAGGCAACGGTGTAATCTCTGTTCTGTCCAATGTGGCGCCGAAGGAAACTCATGATATGGTTATGAAGTATCTGGAGGGCGATGTGAAGGGAAGCTGTGAGATTCAGCTTAAGGCAATGGATCTGGTGGAAGCATTGTTCTGTGAAGTGAATCCGATTCCTGTCAAAACTGCTTTGAATCTGATGGGAATGGAAGTTGGACCGCTTCGTCTTCCGATGACAGAGATGGAACCTGCAAACTTGGAGAGACTGAAAAAGGCTATGGTTGAGTTCGGAATCAAGCTGGCTTAGTGAGGAGAGAGTGAAATGACAAGGATTATCATGCATGGCTGTAATGGCCATATGGGTCAGGTGATCAGCGGACTGGCAGCCCAGGATCCGCAGACAGAGATTGTGGCAGGAATTGATGTGGCGGATAATCGGGAGAATGCATATCCAGTCTTTACGACGTTGGATGCCTGCCAGGTTGAGGCGGATGCGATTATTGATTTCTCCAATGCGAGCGCAGTGGATGCACTGATGGATTACAGTGCTGCCCGTCAGATTCCTCTGGTGCTGTGCACCACAGGTTTGAGTGAGGAACAGCTGGCGAAGGTGGAGGAGACCAGCAAAAAAGTGGCTGTCCTCCGGTCAGCGAATATGTCTCTGGGAATCAATACTTTATTCAAATTGATTCAGGAGGCAGCGAAGGTTTTGGCAGCAGCAGGTTTTGATATGGAGATTGTGGAGAGACATCACCATCTGAAAGTGGATGCTCCCAGCGGAACGGCGCTGGCTCTGGCCGACAGCCTGAACGATGCCATGGGCGGTCAATATCACTATGTATATGACCGCAGTCAGGTGAGACAGAAACGGGATGACAAGGAGATCGGCATCAGTGCAGTCCGGGGCGGAACAATTGTGGGAGAACATGAGATTATCTTCGCAGGACCGGATGAGGTGATTGAGTTTAAACACACTGCCTACTCAAAAGCGGTCTTTGGAAAAGGAGCCTTGGAGGCAGCGAAATTCCTGGCAGGAAAGCCAGCAGGCAAATATGATATGAAAGACGTCATTAATGGATGATACATTATATATAGAAGAAACTGGATTCGGCGGCGGATCCAGTTTTTGTTTTAAATTGAAAAAGTGCATAAGAAAAGATTCTTTGGAACATACTACTTCTATCGAAAGTACAATTTGGAAAAGGAGATCTGAGTATGAGAAAAATGAGAAAGCTTTTATTGTGCAGCAGTATGGTTCTGGCATTGGCAATGGCGGCAGGCTGCGGGGATCCGTCTGAGACGGATTCCAAAGATCAGGAGACCACCGAGGATGCCACGGGAACGGATGATTCTGTCGATGAAAATGATAAACAGGAAAATGACAGCACCACGGAAGATACCGACCGGGATACGACGGATAATCCGGCGGAGGATCTGGGAGATGGCGTGAAAGATCTGGGAGACGGTGTTGGTGATGCTGTGGAAGACGTCGGCGATGCCGTGGAGGACACCTTTGACGGAGATGATACGAATAACGGAGAATCTGGGAATGGCCAGGAAAATACCAGCGGAACAGCCGATGATTCCAGCTCCAGGTGACCATAAAGGATGACTTGCGCACTCTGAATGTGCATGGTATTATCAATGCATGAGAGGATGTGAAAATGATGAAATTTCGACCATGCATTGATATACATAATGGAAAGGTGAAACAGATTGTGGGAGGAAGTCTGAGAGATGAAGGAGATCAGGCGGCGGAAAACTTTGTCTCCCAGCAGGATGGAGCTTATTTTGCCAGACTTTATCAGGATTATGGCCTTTTGGGAGGACATGTGATTATGCTTAATCCTGCCAGCTCTGCCTACTATCCGGAGACAAAGAGACAGGCCCTTCTGGCATTGGAAAATTTTCCAGGAGGCCTTCAGGTGGGAGGCGGCATCCATGCCGGGAACGCCCAGGAATTTTTGGATGCTGGGGCCAGCCATGTGATTGTGACTTCCTATGTGTTTTCCGATGGAAAGATTTCCTATGAAAATCTGGAAAAAATCAGCCGGGTCACAGGGCCAGAGCATCTGGTTCTCGATCTCAGCTGCCGGAGAAAAGGGGATGACTATTATATTGTGACGGACCGCTGGCAGAAGTTTACAGAGGTGCCCTTTACAGTGGAAACTCTGCGAGAACTGGGGCGGTACTGTGATGAATATCTGATTCATGCAGTGGATGTGGAAGGAAAGGCCAGAGGAATTGAGGAAGAAGTGGTGAGACGGCTGGCGCAGTATACAGAACATCCTGTGACTTACGCAGGGGGTGTGGGAAGCATGGATAATCTGAGAAAACTGGAATCCCTTGGCTGCGGCCATGTGGATGTGACTGTGGGAAGTGCGTTGGATTTATTTGGAGGATCGCTGCCGTTTACAGAAATTTTAGCTTTTTGTAACGGAAAGTGATGTTAATTGTACAGAATTGTGGTATAATATAGACAGCCTGATGAGAGTAATTTTACTTTGGCGGAGTGAGATCTGGGAGTGAACCTGCCAGGGAGAATGAAGAGAACAGATAGAAATCTCAGGTGAATAAACAGTAAAGGGGCTGGACATATGAATTTTATTATAAGCGGAAAGAATCTGACAGTTACCGATGGACTGAGGACAGCAGTGGAGGACAAGCTTGGAAAACTGGAGCGTTATTTTACCCCGGATACGGAAATTATTGTGACATTGAGTGTGGAAAAAAACAGACAGAAGATTGAGGTAACGATTCCTGTGAAAGGAAACATCATTCGTTCGGAACAAGTAAGCAATGATATGTACGTATCCATTGATCTGGTGGAAGAAGTAATTGAGAGACAATTAAGAAAATACAAGACGAAGATTGTAAACAAAGAAAAAGGTGGTTCCCATTTCCAGAAAGCATTCCTGGAGAAGGATTATGAGGAAGACGATGATGTTAAAATCGTGAGGACAAAGAAATTTGACATCAAGCCCATGTATCCGGAAGATGCCTGCGTTCAGATGGAGCTGCTGGGCCATAATTTCTTCGTATTCTGCAATGCGGAGACGGATCAAGTGAACGTGGTATATAAGAGAAAGGGCAATACCTACGGACTGATCGAGCCGGAATATTGACAGAAGGTGTTGAAAGGACCGCCTCTTAGTTAAAGTGTACAAAGTTTTTTATAAAAGCTGTTGCAATTTCCTGCAACAGCTTTTATTATGATAGGAATGAGAGCAATAAAGAAAAGGGGACCTTTGATGAACGAAGTTACAGTTTGTTCAATATTTATTTATTGTTTTCATAAGTGGAAAGTGATAGAATGTAGATAGTTTTTGTAAATAACTAGGAAGGTGCGTTTATTTAAATGAGTGTAATTTCGAAAGTTTTTGGTACAAGAAGTGAGAGAGAAGTTAAGAGAATATCCAAACTTGTTGATAAAATCGAAGCACTTCGTCCGGACATGCAGAAGCTGAGCGATGAAGAACTGAAGGGTAAAACCAGAGAATATAAAAACCGGCTGGCAGAGGGAGAGACCTTGGATGATCTTCTTCCGGAGGCCTATGCCACTGTGCGTGAGGCAGCTAAGAGAGTTCTGGGCATGGAACATTATCGTGTGCAGTTGATCGGTGGAATTATTCTCCATCAGGGACGTATCGCAGAGATGAAGACCGGTGAAGGTAAGACCCTGGTGTCCACACTGCCTGCTTATCTGAATGCTCTGGAAGGTGAAGGCGTTCACATCGTAACGGTTAATGATTACCTGGCTCACCGTGATGCGGAGTGGATGGGCAAAGTCCATGAATTTCTGGGACTGACAGTAGGCTGTGTGCTCAACAGCATGAAAAGCGATGAGAGAAGAGAGGCCTACGCCTGCGATATCACTTATGTGACCAACAACGAGCTGGGATTTGATTATCTGAGAGACAACATGGTAATCTACAAGGAGCAGCTGGTACAGCGCTCCCTGCACTATGCGATTATCGATGAGGTCGACTCTGTTCTGATTGATGAGGCGCGTACTCCGCTGATTATCTCCGGACAGAGCGGAAAATCCACCAAGCTCTACGAAGTCTGTGACATTCTGGCCAGACAGCTGGAGAGAGGCGAAGCCAGCGGAGAGATGACCAAGATGGCAGCCATCATGGGCGAGGAGATTGAAGAGACCGGAGATTTCGTTGTAAATGAGAAAGATAAGATTGTAAACCTGACAGAGGAAGGTGTGAAGAAGGTAGAGAAATTCTTCCACATTGAGAACTTGGCGGATCCGGAGAATCTGGAGATTCAGCACAATGTCAATCTGGCTCTTCGGGCTCACAATCTGATGTTCCGTGATAAAGATTATGTGGTAAAAGATGATGAGATTCTGATTGTAGATGAGTTTACCGGACGTATTATGCCGGGACGCCGTTATTCAGACGGTCTTCATCAGGCAATCGAGGCAAAAGAGCATGTGAAAGTAAAAAGAGAGAGCCGTACTCTGGCGACCATTACTTTCCAGAATTTCTTCAATAAGTATAAGAAGAGAGCAGGTATGACCGGTACCGCTCTGACAGAGGAGAAGGAGTTCCGTGATATTTACGGCATGGATGTGGTTGAGATTCCGACCAACAGACCGGTACAGCGTATTGATCTGGACGATGCGGTATATATGACCAAGAAGGAAAAATACCACGCTGTGATCGAAGCGATCAAAGAGGCTCATGCAAAACAGCAGCCGGTTCTGGTGGGTACGATCACCATTGAGACTTCTGAGCTTCTCAGCCGAATGCTGAAGAAAGAGGGAATTCCCCACAATGTGCTGAATGCCAAGTTCCATGAACTTGAGGCAGAGATTGTCGCTCAGGCCGGACAGGCAGGGGCAGTGACCATAGCCACCAACATGGCTGGCCGTGGTACGGATATCAAATTGGATGATGTGTCCAGAGAAGCTGGCGGACTGAAGATTATCGGTACCGAGCGCCATGAATCCAGACGTATTGACAATCAGCTCCGTGGACGTTCCGGCCGTCAGGGAGACCCGGGTGAATCTAAATTCTATATCTCTTTGGAAGACGACCTGATGAGATTGTTCGGTTCAGAACGTCTGATGAAAGTATTCACTTCTCTGGGAGTGGCTGAGAATGAACAGATTGAGCATAAGATGCTTTCCAGTGCCATCGAGAAGGCACAGAAGAAGATCGAGGGCAACAACTTCGGAATTCGTAAGAATTTGCTGGATTATGACCAGGTGAACAATGAACAGAGAGAGATTATCTACAAAGAGAGAAGAAAAGTTCTCGACGGCGATAATATGAGAGATTCCATTTTCCATATGATTACGGATATAGTGGACAACACGGTAGATATGTGCTGTTCTGATGATGTGGACCCGGAAGAATGGGATTTGAATGAGCTGAATTCCGTTCTTCTGCCGATCATTCCGCTGGAGCCTCTCACAAAAGAGAGACTGCATGTCAAGAAGAAAAATGAGATGAAGCATCAGTTGAAAGAGGAAGCTGTGAAGCTTTACGAGATGAAAGAGGCAGAGTTCCCGGAGGCTGAGCAGATCCGTGAGCTGGAGCGAGTGATTCTTCTGAAAGTGATCGATAACAAGTGGATGGCTCATATCGATGATATGGAGCAGCTCCGTCAGGGTATCGGACTGCAGGCTTATGGACAGAGAGACCCGGTTGTGGAGTATAAGATGAGTGCCTATGAGATGTTCAACGCCATGACAAACGGTATCCAGGAAGACACGGTACGTCTGCTGTATCATGTTCATGTGGAGCAGAAGATTGAGAGAGAGCAAGTAGCTCAGGTGACAGGTACAAACAAAGATGACAGCAGTGCCAAGAAACCGGTACAGCGCGCTGCCGACAAAGTGTATCCGAATGATCCCTGTCCCTGCGGAAGCGGTAAGAAATACAAACAATGCTGTGGACGGAAAAAATAATAAATTTTAAAAGTAACAGGACCAGTGCGGGAATGCATTGGTCCTGTTATTTTTTGGAGACTACCTCATATTCATGGCATTGCGGAAAGCTTCCAGGGTGAATTTCTGCAGATCATTGAGATTCTGGGGAATCTGGATATGAAGATTTACATACTGGTCTCCCCGACCGCCCATCTTCGTGGGACGTATGAGTCCGTGATTGACCAGACGGATTTTCATATTCTGCAGTCCCGCGGGAAGGTCGTACAGAAGAGTGCCCTCTATGGTGGGAATCGGGATGGTACCGCCCAGAACAAGAGTCGGAAAATCAATATCCAAATCCGTGTACAGATGAAATCCCTGCCGGCGGAATCCCTTTTTCTCTTTCAGAAGAACCACAACGACATAGAGACGGGAAGGGTCTTTTTGCCGGTGAGTTTCTATGAAATCAGATTCATTGACCATGATGTCTTCCAGGAAGAAATACTGCCGCTCATAGGTACCGGATGGAAGACGGATCTGAAAGTGCCAGGTCTTTTCTATGTATCCGAGATTATTGCAAAGAGAGCAGTGACTGGAAGGTATCTTTCCCGTTCCTTTGCAGCGGTTGCAGAAAGTTCTTGTGGGACTTTTCTCTCCCCAGCGGGTCTGGTATTGTATTTTCCGTCCGGTCCCTTGGCAGTCGGGACATTCCATGGAAGGAATGTTCGGCTGTTCTCCCCGGCATTGAGGACAAGGGATTCGTTCAGTGTAAGTGACGGTCTTTGTACACGGGGTGAGGGTTTCCTCCAGATCCAGCCAGACGGCAATCCGGATACTCTTTTCAGGCGGCCCTTCTTCCTCTGGTTTCTGTCCCTGGGCACAGGCCCCGCAGTGGCCGTCCTTTGTGCCGGAGCTGGTGTCTGTGTAAGACGTACGGTAATGGGTTTTGTATGCGGAATGTCCCATGTAGTCATATTGCTTTCTCTTTTTTTCATCTGAGAGAACGGAGTAAGCTTCAGATATTTCATGAAATTTCTTTGTGATTTCTTCAGATTCGGACGCAGAGTCGGGGTGATATTTTTTGGCCAGTTTTCGGTAAGCTTTCTTGATTTCTTTCAAAGTGGCGTCAGGAGAGACACCTAAGATTTCGTAGTATGTCTGCATGTCCGGCCTCCTTTTTAAAATGCAGTATTTTTGTCAAGATTCAATTTTATTGTAACCGAAATAATTGGGAAATACAAGAGGAAAGAAGAAAATCTTCGTTGACCCATTCCCTGGAAAGACGTATAATAAAACGGTGAAGCTTTTAGCTGAAAAAAAGAGAAAGAAGGTGAAGCTGTGGTTGAGTTAGATCAGTTCAAAACGATTTTGAATTCTTACACAGAACCATTAGTGGAAGTGAGGGATTCACTTTGACTTGGCTAACAAGGAGAAGCGAATCGAGGAATTAGAAAGGGAGATGGAAGCTCCCGATTTCTGGGACAATGCAGAGGAATCCCAGAAGAAAATGAAAGAACTTAAGTATATGAAAGATGACCTGCAGACCTACAAAGATCTGGAAAGCCAGATGGAAGACATGGAGACCATGATCGAGATGGGGTATGAGGAGAATGATCCGGATCTGATTCCGGAGATTCAGGAAATGCTGGATGAATTCGAGAAGAGTTTTGAGGCAATTCGTGTCAAGACGCTTCTGGCCGGAGAATATGACAGCAATGATGCCATCGTGACACTTCATGCCGGAGCCGGCGGAACAGAATCCTGTGACTGGGCGAGCATGCTGTACCGTATGTATACGCGCTGGGCAGAGAAAAAAGGGTTTGCGGTGGAAGTACTGGATTATCTGGATGGTGAGGAGGCGGGTATCAAGTCAGTGACTTTTGAGGTCCGGGGAGAGAATGCCTATGGCTATCTGAAGTCAGAGAAAGGGGTACACCGTCTGGTTCGTATCTCGCCTTTTAACGCTGCGGGAAAGAGACAGACTTCTTTTGTCTCCTGCGATGTGATGCCGGACATCGAGGAGGATGTGGATATTGAAGTCCGGGATGAAGATCTTAGGATTGATACCTACCGTTCCAGCGGTGCGGGTGGACAGCATATCAATAAGACTTCTTCGGCCATACGAATCACACATCTGCCCACAGGAATTGTGGTGCAGTGCCAGAATGAACGATCCCAGCACATGAATAAAGACAAGGCGATGCAGATGCTGAAAGCAAAGCTGTATCTGCTCAAGCAGCAGGAGAATGAGGAGAAACTCTCCGGCATACGAGGTGAGGTGAAAGAGATCGGGTGGGGCAATCAGATCCGTTCCTATGTTCTTCAGCCGTATACCATGGTAAAGGACCACAGAACCAACGAGGAGAGTGGAAATGTGGACGCAGTGCTGGATGGAAACATCGATCCGTTCATCAATGCGTATCTGAAATGGTCGGCTCTGTCGAAAAAGGACTTGCAGAATTAGAGATTCTGTGCTACTATCTTCCTAGTGTAAACATTTGTTTTTAACAGACAAACAAAGGAAGATTATATGGGAAAAGCGACAGAGAAGAAGAAATATTATGTGGTAAAGGAAAGAGCGGTGCCGGAAGTACTGATTAAGGTAGTGGAGGCACAGAGACTGCTGGACACAGGGAAGGCCGCCACTGTACAGGAGGCGACTGAGCAGGTGGGGATCAGCAGAAGCTCTTTTTACAAATATAAAGATGATATCTTTCCCTTTCATGAAGAGACGAAGGGAAAGACACTCACCTTTATCATTCAGATGGATGATGAGCCGGGACTTTTGTCCAACGTTTTGCAGATTATTGCATATTTTCATGGCAATATCCTGACGATTCATCAGAGTATCCCGATCAATGGAGTCGCCACTTTAACTCTGAGTGTGAGGATTCTTCCCACCGAGGGAGATGCCCAGGCGATGGTGGAGAAAATCGATGCTCAGGAAGGGATTCATTATTTAAAAATTTTAGGCAGAGATTAAAGGTGAAAGGACGAAAAAGTCCTTTCACTTGCTATATGCCGAAAATAAATATTTATAAAAGATAAAACATGCGGGTGAAGAAGCACATGGAATGGAGGAAAATATGGTTCAGGTTGCAATCTTAGGTTACGGTACAGTGGGAAGCGGAGTTTATGAGGTACTCAAAACCAACCGTGACAGCATTAAGGAGAAAGCAGGCGATGAGATCTGTGTGAAATATGTGCTGGATCTCAGAGATTTCCCGGGAGACCCGGTGGAAGAGGTTCTGGTACATGACTATGAAGTGATTGTCAATGATCCGGAAGTGGATATTGTAGTGGAAGTGATGGGTGGAATCGAGCCTGCCCATACGTTTGCGAAGCGCGCTCTGGAAGCAGGTAAATCTGTTGCCACATCCAACAAGGCCATGGTGGCTCAGTGTGGCCAGGAACTGTGCAAAATTGCCAGAGAGAAAAATATCAATTTCCTGTTCGAGGCAAGCTGCGGCGGTGGTATTCCGATTATCCGGCCCCTGTATCATGCATTGACGGCTGAGGTGATCGATGAGATTACAGGAATCTTAAATGGAACTACGAATTATATGCTTTATAAAATGAGCACAGAAGGCAGCGATTTCGACGAGGTACTCAAAGAAGCACAGGCAAAGGGATACGCGGAGGCAGATCCCACTGCAGACATTGAAGGTCATGACGTATGCCGTAAGATTGCAATTTTATCCTCTATCGCTTATGGAAAATTTATCAATTATGAGGATATTCCGACAGAAGGAATTACCAAGATTACCGCTGTGGATATGAAATACGCGAAAGAGCTGGGAATGGCTATAAAACTTCTGGGAACCAGCCGCCGGGAAGGAGATCAGGTGTACGCACTTGTGGCGCCTTATCTGGTGGGACCATCCAGTCAGCTGTACAGTGTCAATGATGTGTTCAATGGAATTTTTGTACATGGCAATATGCTGGGAGACGCGATGTTCTATGGAAGCGGTGCCGGAAAACTTCCGACAGCCAGCGCAGTGACAGCGGACATCATCGAGGAGGCCAAGAATCTTCACAAAAATGTGACTTATGGTCTGAGTGAAGAGAATATGCAGCTGATGAGTGTGGACAATGTGGTGGGTCGTTATTTCGTCAGATTCCAGGGAACGGAAGCTGAGGCTGAAAGTGTATTCGGACCGCTGGATCATGTGATGGATCAGATCGAAGAAGGGGAAATTGGTTTTGTCACTGGACAGATGAGCTTCGGAGAATATCAGAAAAAAGCAGAAGAACTGGGCAGAATTGTACAAATGATCCGCGTAAAAGATTGAGGTGATATACAATGAAATATGTGGTTGTGTTGGGAGATGGGATGGCAGACTATCCCATCGATGAACTGAATGGGAAGACTCCACTGGAGGCGGCCAGCACTCCTATGATGGATGAACTGGCAAAAATGTCAGAAATCGGTATGGTAAAGACCATTCCTGATGGGATGAGTCCTGGAAGTGACACGGCAAACTTATCTGTACTGGGCTATGACCCGCGGAAATATTACACAGGACGTTCTCCGCTGGAAGCGCTCAGTATCGGTGTGGATATGAAAGATACCGATGTGGTTTACCGGTGCAATATTGTCACGCTGACTGAGGAAGATCTGCCCTACGAGGAACAGAAAATTATCGATCACAGTTCCGATGAGATCAGTACGGAGGAAGCGAGAATTCTGATGGAAGCAGTCTGCCGGGAGCTGGAGAACGAGACCTATCAGTTCTATGTGGGAACCAGTTATCGGCACTGTATGGTCTGGAAGGAAGGACAGGTTCTGGACCTGGTACCTCCCCATGATGTTCTCACCCAGGTGATTGGGCCCCACCTTCCGCAGGATGAAATTCTGCTTCAAATGCAGAAGAGAAGCTATGAGATCCTGAAAAATCATCCCATTAATCTGGAGAGAAAGGCAAAAGGCCTGAATCCGGCCAACAGCTTCTGGTTCTGGGGTGCGGGAACCCGCCC
The DNA here is from genome assembly GCA_019112635.1 of Candidatus Blautia intestinigallinarum. Classification (GTDB taxonomy): domain Bacteria; phylum Bacillota; class Clostridia; order Lachnospirales; family Lachnospiraceae; genus Blautia_A; species Blautia_A intestinigallinarum. The sequence goes on from DXIX01000012.1 coordinate 50,344, forward strand.
GGCACTGGATTCCTTTGAGAAACTGTATCACAAAAAAGGAGTTATGATTTCTGCGGTGGACCTGTTGAAGGGAATTGCCGTGGGAGCAGAGATGGACAGAAAGATTGTGGAAGGCGCCAACGGAGGCTTGAACACGAATTACGAGGGAAAAGCCCAGGCAGCAGTGGACGCTCTGACCAAAGAAGGATATGACTTCGCTTACATTCATGTGGAGGCTCCGGATGAGATGGGACATCAGGGCAGCATTGAGCGGAAAATCCAGGCGATTGAAAATCTGGATCAAAGAGTGATCAAGATTGTGAAAGAGGGCCTGGATGCCAGCAATGAGGCATATAAAATGCTGATTATGCCGGATCATCCGACACCGATCAGTCTGAGAACCCATGTGTCTGATCCGGTTCCTTATATGATCTACGACAGTACTGCGCCCAGGAATGAGACCTGGCATTACAACGAGAGAGAGGCACAGGAGAACGGCATCAGAAAAGAACACGGGTGGGACATGATGAGTTACCTGCTGTCATAGAGCTGAGATGGAGGAGAGAGAGATGCTGATTGTTAAGAAATTCGGCGGCACCTCTGTGGCGGATAAACAGAGAATTTACAATGTGGCAAAGCGGTGTGCGCAGGAATATAAAAAGGGAAATGATGTGGTGGTAGTGCTCTCTGCCATGGGAAAGACTACAGATGATCTGGTGGATCTGGCAAGAGATGTCAATCCCCGTCCCCCCAAGAGAGAGATGGATATGCTGTATACAGTGGGAGAACAGATTTCAGTTGCTCTCATGGCGATGGCACTGGACAATATGGGAATTCCAGCTGTCTCACTGAACGCGTTCCAGGTAGCTATGCACACAACAAGTGCCCATGGAAATGCCCGTCTTAAGAGAATTGACACAGAGAGAATTATCACAGAGCTTGAGAGAAGAAGAATCGTACTTGTGACAGGATTTCAGGGGATTAATCAGTTTAACGATTACACCACGCTGGGACGTGGCGGTTCCGACACAACGGCAGTTGCTCTGGCGGCTGCTCTGCATGCGGACGCCTGTGAGATTTATACAGATGTGGACGGCGTCTATACCGCAGATCCGAGAAAAGTTCCGACTGCGAGAAAATTAAAAGAGATTACCTATGATGAAATGCTGGATCTGGCCACTTCCGGTGCAGGTGTTCTGCATAACCGTTCAGTGGAGATGGCGAAAAAGTACGGAGTGACGTTGGTGGTGCGCTCCAGCCTGAATGATTCAGAAGGAACTGTGGTAAAGGAGGAAGTGTCTGTGGAGAGAATGTTGATTACGGGTGTGGCCTTAGATAAAAATGCTGTGCGGGTCACTGTCCAGGGTGTAAAAGATGAGCCGGGAATCGCTTTCAAAGTGTTTAACTGCCTGGCACAGAAAAATGTGAATGTGGATATTATTCTTCAGTCTGTCAGCCATGGAGATACACAGGATATCTCATTTACAGTGGATCATGATAATCTGGATGAGGCAGTTGAGGTACTGCGGGAGAACCAGAAACGTCTTACTTTTCACAGCATTCAGGCAGATACTGAGATTGCGAAGCTTTCAGTGGTCGGTGCGGGAATGGTAAGCAACCCTGGTGTCGCTGCGAAGCTGTTTGAGGCTTTGTATAATGAGAATATTAACGTGGAGATGATCTCCACGTCCGAGATCCGAATCACGGTAATTGTGGCCGCGAAGGACGGAGAACGTGCGATGAATGCGGTACATGAGGCATTTTATCGCCCGAATGAGTAAAGAATAGGACAAATATAAAAATTCCCGGAATTCCGGGAATTTTTATATTTAAGCTTCTGAATTGTAATCATTATATTCCTGCGGATTGGGAATCTGCCCGGAGAAGGGAGAATTCGCGGAAAAGTGATCCGTGTCCAGATCACCGGCCAGCTCCCGGTATAGAAAAATTTCCGTGATTCCCTGGTAGGGAACAACCCAGAGCAGGGCAATATAACAGGTAAAAGCTGACAGGACATACAGAGGGAAAAAGCTGATCAACAGTTTCAGGTATCTCCAGTAATTACCTTTCATGAGATGAATGCTCATTTTCATAGCTTCTTTTGCGGTCAGTTCCGGCCGGTCAATCAGCAGCGCGTAAGAAAAGGTAAGGGGCAGTGTAACAATCGTATACACAGCGAGTGTCACAAGGAGAACCAGCAGTGTCGTGTAAAGGTATTGAAGTGCGGCGGTTAGGTCTCCGTTCATCACATCATCTGTATACAGAAAACGGTTTGCCAGAACAGATGGGATCGAGATGATGGCGTTGATCAGAGCCAGCACGAATCCGACGATCAGAATCCGGTCCGGATTGTTTGAAAACAGATAAATCAAGTCAGAAAAACTGTAAGGACGTCTGCGTGAGATGTTCAGATACATATAAATCAAACCTGCGGTGAACAGGGAAAAGATAACTGTGATAATAAATGAAAAGAGCTGGCTCAGTACAGAGGACATTCCAGAGGTTGTGGGAAACAGGGTGGATGTCATTGAACCTGCGGCCGCGCTCAAAACGTTTATAATGATGTTAGCCAGGATGGGCAGGGTATAGTTGCCTCGAAGCACATTTTTTGCCATAAATTTTAACTGTCTGTTCGTTCTTCTCATAAATCGATACTCCATTTCTAATATTGAGTCCCAAAACGTTACTGCCATTGTAGCATGTTCTGCCTGGACTGACAAGGGATTGCACTCGGATTTGGGTGTTGACAAAACCACTGGTCATTGCTATTGTACAGTAAGAGAAATCAGCTGCCGTATATGGAAACTGATAAATGAGGGAAATCGGACAGTCATTCCCTCATATTGCGGCGGCCGGAAAGAAGAGGAAAGAAATATTATGGATATTATTCAGGTAATTACCCAGGAATTAAACGTGGAACGGTGGCAGGTGGAGGCTGCTGTGAAACTGATCGATGAGGGAAATACAATTCCCTTTATTTCGCGATACAGAAAAGAAATGACAGGGGCATTGAATGATGAGCAGCTTCGAAAGCTTTCTGAGAGACTGGTCTATCTGCGTAATCTGGAGGACAAGAAGCAGCAGGTAATCTCCAGTATTGAAGATCAGGGAAAGATGACAGAGGAGCTGAAAGCACAGATTCAGGCGGCACAGACTCTGGTGGTTGTGGAGGATTTGTACCGTCCTTACCGGCCGAAGAGAAGAACTAGAGCAATCATTGCCAAGGAGAAGGGACTGGAGCCTCTGGCAAATCTGATCCGCCTTCAGATGACTGACAGACCGCTGGAAGAAGAGGCCCAGGCATTTTTGTCAGAGGAGAAAGAAGTGAGCACACCGGCGGAGGCCATTGCCGGGGCGAAGGACATTATAGCGGAAGCTGTGTCAGATGAGGCAGATTACCGGATGCATATTCGAAATGTGACTGCCAAAAAAGGAAAAATTCTCTCTGCGGCAAAGGATCCGCAGGCTGCGTCTGTCTATGAGTCTTATTATGAATACGAAGAACCGATTTCCAAAATTGCGGGACACAGAGTTCTGGCTTTGAACCGCGGGGAAAAAGAAAAATTCCTGACCGTGAAGATTGAGGCCCCGGAAGAAGAGATTCTCCGTTATCTGAAGAAGAAAGTGATTCTAAGAGACAATCCTTTCACCTCTCCTGTTCTGGAAGCAGTTGTGGAAGATGCCTATAAACGTCTGATTGCTCCGGCAATTGAGAGGGAGATACGTAATGAGCTGACAGAGAAGGCAGAAGATGCCTCAATTCTTGTATTTGGAAAGAATCTGAAGCAGCTGTTGATGCAGCCGCCGATTGTGGGACAGGTGGTTCTCGGATGGGATCCGGCTTTTCGTACCGGATGTAAACTTGCGGTGGTTGATGCCACAGGCAAAGTGCTGGACACCACAGTGGTCTATCCCACAGCGCCCACGAATGAGAAGAAAATCAGGGCGGCAAAAGATAAGGTGGAAGAATGGATTGACCAATATGGAATTACGCTGATCTCCATCGGAAACGGGACAGCTTCCAGAGAATCTGAACAGGTTGTGGTGGATATGTTAAAAGAGATCCCCCAGAAGAAAGTGCAGTATGTGATTACCAATGAGGCAGGTGCTTCTGTGTATTCCGCGAGCAAACTGGCTACGGAAGAGTTTCCGAATTTCGACGTGGGACAGAGAAGTGCTGCGTCCATCGCGAGACGTGTACAGGATCCTCTGGCAGAGCTTGTGAAGATTGATCCGAAGTCCATTGGCGTGGGACAGTACCAGCACGATATGGATCAGAAGAAACTGGGAGAAGCCCTGGGCGGCGTGGTGGAAGACTGCGTGAATAAAGTAGGAGTGGATCTGAATACCGCCTCAGCTCCCCTTCTGGAATATATTTCCGGTATCTCCAAGGCAATTGCGAAGAACATTGTGGCATATCGGGAAGAACACGGAAGCTTTTCCAACCGGAGAGAACTGCTGAAAGTATCAAAACTGGGACCAAAAGCCTTTGAACAGTGTGCAGGATTCACACGGATCACCGGAGGAGAGAATCCCTTGGATGCCACCAGTGTACATCCGGAGAGTTATGAAGCTGCCACGAAGCTGTTGGAGAAGCTTGGCTATACGGCGCAGGATATTGCCAAAGGAAGTTTGGATGGAATTTCCAGACAGATTAAAAATAAGAAGGCAATGGCAGAAGAACTGGGAATCGGAGAGATTACTCTGGAAGATATAGTGAAAGAGCTGGAAAAACCTGCCCGGGATCCCCGCGAAGAGATGCCGAAACCAATCTTAAGGACAGATGTCTTGGAGATGGAAGATCTGAAGGAAGGCATGATCCTGAAGGGAACTGTGCGAAATGTGATTGACTTCGGAGCATTTGTGGACATCGGTGTCCACCAGGACGGATTGGTGCATATCTCTAAGATGACGAAACGTTACACCAAACATCCTCTGGAGGCAGTCAGTGTGGGAGATATTGTGGAAGTGAAAGTGATCTCTGTGGATCTGAAGAAGAAACGGATCGGTCTGAGCATGATCCTGGATGATTAAAAAATATAAAACCAAAAAAACGGGTGCAGACTCATTGGGGAAAGTCTGCACCCGTTTGTTATCTAAAATTTCAGAAGAGATGAGATATCTGCCAGCTGACAGCCTGGATTCAGATCGCATGCGCGCATCAGGAAATTCAGTTTGTCAATTCTCTCTCCGGAGCGGGGAGCACCGTTTTTGATGAAAGGAATGCCAAGACCCACAGCAAGATCCATCACCACATCGCCGACGACACCGCCGGAGCGCCCGGAAGGGGTGGCAAAGAGCTGATGTTCTTTCGCGAACCGGAAGGTATCTAAAGCTTCCGAGATGGTTCCCACCTGATTTGGCTTGAGAATAAATCCATCAATGGCCTGAAGCTCATAGGCGCGTTTCAGCCTTTCAATGTTTGTGACAATGAAATCGTCTCCCAGCAGAACTGTGCGGGTGATGGCTTTATGAGCCTTTGGATAGGAGTCCCAGTCCTCTTCGTCCAGGAGGTCTTCAATGAAGACAAAAGGATAATTTTCTGTCAGGGATTTTGCGTAATCAATCAGCTCTTCAGCGGCCACACGTTTTCCCTTTAACAGATAAGTGTTGCTGTCTTTATCATACATCTCGCTGGAAGCACAGTCGAAGGCGAATCCGATTTTGCCAGTGTAACCGCAAGCATCGATTGCCTGGGCGATTAATTTGAGATTCTCTTCCGGATCTTCGGAAGGCGATACATAACCATAGGAGGGGGCAACAGATGGTTTGTGGCCAAGATATCGGGTGATAACTTTCTCCAGTTCCTGGAAGGTACGGATTCCCATTTCCACAGCTTCGTAGATGGTGGATGCGCCGTAGGGCATAATGATAAATTCATTGAAAGGCTGTGTCAGGTTTTCATAGTGGCCGCCGTTGATAATGTTAAAGCTGGGAACCGGGACAGTCTTTATGGGCCCATTGGCGAGATAATTATACAGAGGAAGGTTTTCTGCTTTTGCCGCAGCCCGCAGAACGGCGATGGAAGTGGAATAGATGGCATTGCCGCCAAGTTTTCTCTTATCGCTGGTTCCATCCAGATCAATCATAATCTGGTCAATTTCTTTTTGATTATGCACATCCTTTCCGATCAAAGCGGGAGCGATGATTTGATTGACGTTGTCGACGGCATGGTGGACACTCAGTCCGTTATATTCTGCCGGGTTGTTGTCTCGAAGTACAAAAGACTCAAATTTGCCCACAGAAGATCCGGTGGGGGCACATCCCCGTCCCAGTGCGCCGTCTTCTGTGACAACATCGACTTCTACCATAGGACGGCATTTACAGTCTACAATCTGGCGTGCGTGTATGGATTTAATTTTTGAACTCATAATCTTTACTCCTCCGTTTCAGGAACATATAAAATATTAAAATCACAGAGATTGGTTCCGGTATTTCCCGTAAATACAGTATCTCCAATGGCCTGGAGAGCTTCGTAGCAGGCATGGCCCCGCAGCGAGGCATGGACATCAATGCCTTTTTCAAGAGCAGTCTGATAACTGGTGGAATCACAGATTCCGCCGGCCACAGGAGTCGTGCCGTCTGTTCCCTCCGAGTCTATGGAGAACATGCAGGCACCTTTGGTCTTGGCAGCAGCTATGGCAAAGCTTAAGGTCAGTTCCTGGCCAGGGCCGCCATGACCGGTGATCAGACGGTTATCCAAAATCTGTGTGGTGGTTTCCCCGGAGCTGAGAATTACACAGGGAGGCTTGATGGGATTTCCATAGGCTTGAATCTCTCGCGCAATTGAGGCGAAGATGGTGCCGGCGTCTTTGCTCTCGCCTTCCAGGAAGGAGGAGAGGATGATAGCGGGAATCCCCATCTCTTCTGCGATTTCCTTTGCGTAGATGCAGGAGTCGGGCAGAGTATTCAGAAGATAATAGGTATTATCGGGGAAAGCTTTCGGGGTTTCACATTCCGGTCCTGCATTCATCAGATAATCCACCACACTCTTGGGGAGACGGTCAGCCACATCATAATCACGGATGACTCTGCGGGCATCGTCGAGAGTTGTCTGGTCAGGACCCATGGGAGTACTTTTATAATTTTTGTAAGGAACTCCAATATCTCCTGTGGGGGGAGTTCCCACAGCATCGCTGATGCCGAAACCAATCAGTTCAGCACCTACATTTTGAATACGTTTTGCCAGCATACCTCCGTTCATGGCAGAGATATGGCGACGGATGGCATTGATCTCATAGATGCCTGCACCGGACTTGAGCATGACGTCAGTGGTCTTGATTTCATCTTCCAATGTGATTCCTTCGATCGGACAACTCATCAGGGCAGAACTTCCGCCGCTGATGACTACGATAAACAGGTCATCTGGCCCGGCATGATCCACAAGGTCAAGAATCTTCAGGCAGGCTTCGTATCCAGCCTGGTTGGGGAGAGGATGGCCGCCCACATAGACTTCTGTATTTTGGAAATGATCGGTCGGTTCAGCCACTTTGACGATGGCGATTCCTCTGGTGAGGCGGTTACCTAGGATTTCATCCACAGCCATGGCCATGTGATTGCAGGCTTTGCCGGCGCCCAGCAGATAGACATGGCGTTTTTTGGAAAGATCCCATGACTTGCAATCTATATGCAATATATCGCCTTCGAGACGCATAATACTTTTGATGCGTGAATAGGAATCCAGGCGGTTTAGGGTCTGTTCCGCTATATTCAATACAATTTCCCGTGATTTGCTGCATCCATGGGAAGTCAAATCTTCATAATTTCTGATTTTGTTCATAAAGAATCTCCATTTCAAATTAGATATAGAAGCGATTTGGTGAAACAGATGGGGAGGAATCTTTTGTTACTGTTAATATGATCTAATCGTAATCCAATATATCGCATATGTCAAATAAAATAATGAATTTCGTGAAAAGAAACAAAATAAAAAGGGATAATTTGTGTAATATACGAAATTATCAAAAAATTACGTCAGAAAAGTTGACATATGCAATATATTTCTGTATATTATGGCGTAAGCGAGAACGGATGAAGGAATCAGCTAGAAAAATTTTCACAGGTGAAAGGAGATATGAAAAATGAGTCACAAAACAGAATTTCTTTATTTATCAGAACAGGATACTATTCAGGCAGGTGTGCTGGATGAAGTGAAGTGCATTGACAATGCAGAGGAAGTATTTCGTCTCTTAAGTAAGGGAGATTATCTGATGGGAGGAAGCAACCACAATAGCCATGGCCTGGGTCTGGTATTTCCTAAAGAGACTCCCTTCCCTAATATGCCGGTAGCTGGACCGGATCGGAGATTCGTGGCAATGCCTGCTTATCTGGGCGGAAGATTTGATGTGTGCGGCAATAAGTGGTATGGCTCCAATGCAGAGAACCCGAAAAAGGGACTGCCAAGATCTGTACTGACAGTGACTTTGAACGATAAAGATACAGGAGAACCATTGGCATTCATGTCTGCGAATCTTCTGAGCGCGGCAAGAACAGGGGCTGTCCCGGGAGTTGCGGCACGGCATCTGGCAAGAAAAGATTCCAAAGTAGTGGCAGTGTTAGGTTGTGGACAGATCAATCGTTCCTGTTTAAGAAATATTCTGTCTCAGCTGCCAGAGGCAAAGACAATTGTATGTTATGACATTCTTGAGGCAGCTGCTCAGAAATTCCTGGATTGGGCTAAAGAAGAGCTGAAAGTGGAAGGACGTATTACCTCAGATGTGCAGGATGCATTGAAAGATGCGGATGTGGTGACGGTTGCAGCTTCCCGTCTGAAACCATTGTATGTGAAAGATGAATGGCTCAAAGAGGGCGTGACCGTATTAATCACCGGACCGATGCAGACCGATGACTCCTTCTGGATGGATACGAAACTGATCTATGACAATATTCATCTCCATGAGGCTTATGTGCAGGAGGCAATCGAATCAGGTGACAAGGATGCTTATTACAGCGGCGTGATCGGGGGACCGATTTATACTTTGATTGACGCAGGAAAAATGCCGGCTCTTAAAGATTCCACCAGCATAGGAGATGTGATTGAGGGAACGAAACCTGGCAGAACCAATGACAAGGAACGGGTTACCTTTGTAGCCTGCGGCATGGCAACTTTTGATGTATGGCTGGCTTTATATTATCTGGACAACGATCTGGCTGCCCTATTGCGCACACACGATCGCGAAATATGTTCGCCTTTATCTGCCGGGAGTGAATGTCTATGTTATTGCGGTGATCGCCCTTTTGATTTTCGGATGTATTCACTCATTTGGATTCGGCGCAGCGGCAAAATTCCAGAATATTATCGTAGTAATACTTATGGCAGCAATGCTGGTATTTATCGTCATGGGAATTTCCCACGTCGAGGTAGAAAATCTGACACCTATGTTTCCGGAAGGAAGCGCACCTGTGATTGGAGAGATTATTCCTGCGTATTTCGGATTTGTGGGAATTAATACCATGACCGAGTGGGCGGGAAATGTGAAAAATCCGCAGAAAAATCTGCCAAGAGCCATGTTCCTGTGTATGCTTGTGGTGACACTTTTATACTGTGGAATGACTGCGGTTCTGTGTGGAATGATTCCTTATACGGAGCTGGGTAATGATACACCCGTCAGCATTGCGTCCATGCAGTTTGGAATGCCTCTGGTAACAGCGTTTATTACTCTTGGCGCATTATTTGCAACTATTTCAACCTTGAATGGAATGTATGTCAGTCTGACCAATGAGCTGCACAATATGTCCAAGGAACGCAATCTTCCGGGAATCTTCTCCAGGACTTCAGGCAGCCGGAACGTGCCGATTGTAGCTGTGTGGTTCGCTGTGGTGGTTGCAATTGCTCTGAGCTTTTTGAGCGAATCTATCATGGAATATATCGATATGGCTACCGCGTTTGTCATGGTGAGCTTGATACATTCAGCTTATGCGTCCATCCGCATCAAGAAGTGTCTGCCGAAGGAATATGAGCAGGCAGCTTTTAAAATGAAAGGTGCTGCTTACTATGTCTGGCCGATCCTGGAGATTTTGTCCTGCGGATTTATCTTACTGATCACACTGATGGATGAACCGAAACTGATTCTGCCGATGATTGTCATCATTGCTGTTGGAGTTGCTGTCTATTATCTGTATGCAAAGGGGCGGACAGCTTCTGCAGAACAGGCTTAATATTTAATTCCTGTAGGTTTTCTGCTTTTAGGGGTGGCATGAAGGATGAAATTCTGCTATTATTTGAGAGGAAAGAAGGGATGACTTATGCCACTGCCGACAGGAGATTTGTCTTTTGACAGAAGATCAGCAAAGCAGAAAGTATACGAGACAGTCAAAGACTGGATTATAGAAGGTCAGTTTAAGCCGGGAGAGAAAGTCTCGGATGTGGAGATCGCGGAATATTTTAATGTGAGCCGCACTCCGGTCCGGGAGGCTCTGCAGCTTTTGGAGGCACAGAAATTGGTGAAATCTTATCCGGGAAGAGCTACGATCGTCACGGAATTGGAGATTGAACATATAGAAAAATGGTATCTGCCGATGATTGCGCTGCAGAAACTGGCGATTGAGCTGGCCGTGAAAAATGTGACACCGGAATTTCTTGAAATTCTAAGACGCCGAAACCGGGAATTTTGTGACAGTGTGGAGAGGAAGGAAAGTCCTATGGATATTTTCCGGGCAGACAAAGCCTTTCACAACTGTATTCTTGAGGCTGCCGGCAATGAATATGTGGCGGATTTCTGCAATATTCTGTGGATCCATATTCAACGGCTGGAATATAAATTCTTTCGGGATGCTTCCATGAGTACCTCCATTGAGGAGCATGAAAAAATGATTGAGGCCCTAGAAAACCGGGATGAGGCAAAGGTATCGGAGCTGGCGAAGGTGCACTGGGAGCGGTCAGAAGAGATGGTAAGAAAGCTGGAAACTGAATAAGAATGAAAAAATGCCACGAATCCGGATTTTTCGGAAGCGTGGCATTTTTTGTTTCTGGAATATGCGGCATTAAGAATTTTTCATCACAACACTTTCCACCAGATCAGCTACATGTTCACAGGCATCGGAACACTTCTCGAGATACTCGTAGATCTCCCGCCAAGCGATAATGTGCAGTGGATTTTTGTCCGCATTCGCATGGAGCTTGTGCATACTGGAGATAAACAGCTGGTCGGCTTCTTCCTCCAGTGCATTGATGCGGATAATATGATCTTTGAGAGTCTTGGAATGTTTGAAGTCTGCGAAATCTTCCAGAAGAGTCCGCACTTCTTCACAGCATTTCAGAACAACTTCCATCAGGGAGATCGCGTCAGGCTGAATTTCTTCAATATGATTAATGTAGATGCGGATCAGCACATCTTCGATCTTATCGGTGATGTCGTCAATATTCTGGCTGAGTGCGACGATATCTTCTCTCTCGATGGGTGCAATGAAAGCTTTGGCCAATTTATCCACAATCAGGTGTTTTTTCTCGTCCGCACCGTGTTCGATCTGGTGAATCTCTGAGATTCTGTCAGAAATTTTTTCAATATGAAAATCATTCAGAGTCTTTTTCAAAAGCTTGGCTGCGCTGCAGGCAGCCTCTGCACACTCTATAAAGTTCTGGAAATAAAAAGCATCTTGTTTTTTGGACATAGAATCAAGTCGTTCCTTTCTTTAACTAAATTAAAAGATATTCATAAAAATCTTGGCCATGATGAAGCTGATCAGGCCACAGCCTGGAAAAGTGAATACCCATGTGAGCATCATGTCTTTTACAATATTAAAATTGATGGCGGACAGACGCTTCACCGCACCCACACCCATGATAGCACTGGTCTTCGTGTGGGTGGTGGATACGGGGATTCCAAAAACGCTGGAGTAGAGCAGACACAGAGCACCGGCCAGGTCGGCTGAAAATCCCTGATATTTTTCAAGTTTTACCATATCCATGCCGACAGACTTGATGATTTTTTCTCCTCCCACGCTGGTGCCGGATCCCATCACAAAACTGCAGAGCAGCATCAGCCAGATGGGAATCACCATTCCGGTCACATTATTCTGGCCGTTGGAAAAAGCTATGGCCAGAAAGAGCACACCGATAAATTTCTGTCCGTCCTGGGCGCCGTGCATGAAGCTCATGGCAGCAGCTCCAAAGATCTGAGCGTTTTTGAAAAAGAAATTTGTCTTTCTCCGGTCCATTCCCTGACAGATCAGGGTGATAATTTTACACACGGCCCATCCGGTGAGAAAACCGAGAATCAGGCTCAGTACAAGTCCATAGAGTACTTTCACCCACTCGTCCATATTTACGCCGTCGATTCCGCCTTGGATTGCGATGGCGGATCCGGTGAGACCTGCGATCAGACTGTGGCTCTCACTGGTGGGAATTCCAAAAACGGATGCGGTTACGCTGTAGATGACAATGGAAAACAGTGCCGCGCACAGGGCGATCAGTGCGCTTCGGGTATCTGTTCCGAAGTCTACCATATTACTGATGGTGGAGGCTACGGAACTGTTAATCTGTGTCATAATGAAGACACCCAGAAAGTTAAAGACTGCGCTCATCCAGATGGCTTTTTTAACGCCCAGACATCTGGTGGAGACACAGGTGGCAATTGCATTCGGAGCATCGGTCCATCCATTGACAAAGATGACTCCCAGAGTCAGTAGAATAGTGACGAACAATGCCGGATTAGAGAGCAATTGCTGCCAGAAATAGGAAAATGAGATTTCCATAAATTTTCTCCTTCAGTTTATAAATTTTGTTCAAAGCGATCAATGTTGTTGATCTTTCCGATGACAACGATCACATCCCCTTCGCTGAAGCGGTACTGGGGAGATACCTCGATATTTGTGTGGCCGTTGCTCTCGATGGCGATGATATTCAGGTTATATTTGGGACGGATCTGCAGTTCTTCAATGCTGGCGTTCACACAGCGGTCTGTCACTTTGATCTGACGGATTTCGATACTGTTGTCCAGGGAGACGTAATCCAGGAAGTTTCTGGATACCAGACGTTTCCCAAGACGCAGCGCCATATCCCTTTCCGGATATACCACATCCGCGCCCAGCTTCTTCAATACGGCTCCGTGTTCCAGACTGATTGCTTTTGAGATGACTTTTGGGACACCAAGTTCTACGACACGCATGGTGGTCAGGATGCTGGCATCAATTTTTTCGCCGATACAGACCACTACCACATCGCAGTTCTGGATGCCGGTCTCAGTCAGTGTCTCTGTTGTCAGATCGTCACAGATAAAAGCATACTCTGTGTACTGACGAGCTTCTTTTACTTTATTCTCATGACTGTCAATGACAATCACTTCTTTTCCGGCTTCTGCCAGTGTCATGGCCAAAGCGCTGCCAAAACGTCCAAGTCCGATGATTCCGAAGGAAGTAGCTTCCTTGGGAGCAGTATTTTTTTCTTTGCGATTAATTCCAAATGAATACATATGAGTTCCTTTCTGGTTCTGTAATTAACCAATTGAGATTGATTCCTGTGAATAACGGATGTTTGGTTCCGGATGATCGATCCACATAGACAGCAGAGTAAAAGCACCCAGCCGTCCGATAAACATGATGACAATAATCACCAGCTTGCCTGCGACACTCAGTGTGGGAGTGATTCCTGTGGAAAGTCCTACTGTGCCGAAAGCCGAGACAACTTCAAACATGAGCTGTATGAAAGTACAGTCAGGCTCCAGTACGCACATCAGAAAAGTTCCGATGCAGACCACTGCGAGAGAAAGCATCATGATCATATATGACTTTGCGATGTTTTCCTTTGCGATACTGCGGTGAAAAGCACCGGCAGGTTTCTTGGAAAACATACTTTTGGCGGACTGGAACAAGACGAAGAAGGTACTGGTCTTGATACCGCCTCCGGTGGATCCCGGGGATGCTCCGATGAACATCAGGATGCAGAGGACGAACAAACCTGCGTTTGTGAAATCTCCGATGGCGTAGGTGGAAAAACCTGCGGTTCTGGCAGATACACTGTGGAAAAAGGCACCCAGCCAGGAAATCGGTTCAGTGGCTTTCAGCAAAATAGTTCCCACTGCGATCAGCACAAGTGTGGTGACGATCACAATCTTTGAGTGGAAGGTCAGCTTCCGGAACCGGCGGTGCTTTCCGATATCCAGAATTACCAGAAAACCGAGACCTCCAAAGATAATCAGACCACAGGTGGTCAGATTCAGCAGGACATTCTGCTGATAGGGAATTAAATTCTGCAGTCCTCCGAGGATATCGAAACCAGAGTTGTTGAATGCGGCGATGGAATGGAAGACACTGATTCCAAGGGCGTGCAAAGGTGAGTAATCCTGGCTGAATACCAGAAAACTTAAAATAGCACCTGCGGTTTCGAACAGTAAAGTCATGGTGAGGATGGCTTTGACCAGTTTCACCATTCCTTGCGTACTGTCCACGTTCAAAGCTTCTCTCACCAGGATACGGCTCTTGATGCTGACTTTTTTGCCGGCGGCAATAATCAGGCCGACGCCGACGGAGGTCACTCCCAGACCGCCAATTTGTATCAGAAGCGCAACCATAGCCTGACCAAAAACAGTGAAATGGTCCGCCGTGTCAATGGCGATCAGACCTGTTACACAGACTGCGCTTGTGGAAGTGAAAAGGGCGTCAATAAAGGTAACATCTGCCTGTGGTTTCACAGAGACCGGCAGGAGAAGCAATAAAGTTCCAATTAAGATAACCGCCAAAAATCCCAGCGTAATCAAACGTCCAGGCGGTTGACTTTTTAACTTCTTGATAATCATTTTCTTGATACTCCTAGCACAAAATAATAATTCTATTTTATCCAATTCACAGGGATATGTATCCAAGGATATCAGACAGCGCAAAGGCGTTGTTTTCCGTCTTTTTTATGTCTGACAGACAAGTCGCACAGAAAACGTGCGGGATAGAAAAGAGAGACCTGAAGGCACGCAAAATAGCGCTCTTTCTCAGGTAGAAAAAGAACTGCTCTGAATAAAAAACCTGTGGCAAATGTGCACATGACAAAAAGCCGGAAGGAGATAGGCCGATACCGCAACTCTAAAGTCAGATTTCCCGTAACAGGAGCATAAGCCTGGGCCAGTAAGGTATCATCCGGGTTCTCGGTGATATACTGTGAGGGCTGCCCGGCCTCTTCTGTGTCAGAGACGGTAAAATTCTGGCTAACTGCTTCTTCCAGAGATGTCCAGTCATTCAGAGGCAGACTGATCAGAAGAAAAAGACATAAAATGAACCCTTGAATCAAGGATTTGATTGTTCTGCGATTCATTTTTGATTTTGCCTCCTTCTGATAATTTCCTTTAAAATAACACCGTCTTTTCGTTTTGTCAATATACATTCCCCTCGACATAAGATTGTGTTTTTGTTGTTTTTCTCGTACAAATTTCAGTAACTGACTTGTCATATGTAAAGTATAGATGTATAATTCGGAAGAAATAACCTATGGGGGAAAATAAGATGAGTACAGTGAGAGAAGAAATACAGACATTAAAAAAAGAAAAGAACGCAGTGATTCTGGCCCATTATTATGTGCCGGATGAAGTTCAGGAATGTGCGGATTATATAGGAGATTCTTTTTATCTGAGCAAGAAAGCAAAAGAGACAGACGCGGATATCATCGTGTTTGCCGGAGTTGCTTTTATGGGAGAAAGTGCGAAGATTCTCAACCCGGACAAGAAGGTGCTGCTGCCGGATCCGACCGCCGACTGCGCGATGGCACACATGGCAGATGTGGAAACTGTTCACAGGATGCGTAAGGCTTACGAGGATCTCGCGGTAGTCTGTTATATTAATTCCACAGCCGAGCTGAAGACTTGTTCGGATGTGTGCGTGACTTCGGCGAATGCGGTGAAAGTGGTCAAAGCACTGCCGAACAAGAGAATTTTCTTCATTCCGGACCGTCATCTGGGAAGTTATGTGGCAGATCAGGTGCCGGAGAAGGAAGTGATTCTCAATGATGGTTATTGTCCGGTGCACCATCTGATTACAGTGGATCAGGTGAAGAAAGCCAAGGAAGCACATCCGCAGGCAGAATTTTATGTACATCCGGAATGTTCCAGAGAAGTGGTGGAGCTGGCAGACTATGTGGGAAGTACTTCCGGGATTATTGCCCGGGTAAAAGATTCAAACGCCCGGGAATTTCTGATCGGCACAGAGATGGGAGTCACTTATGAACTGAGAAAACAAAATCCGGATAAGTGCTTCTATCCGGTACAGGATTGCCAGTGCTGTGCAGACATGAAAAAAGTGACGTTGGAAAAAGTTTTGGACTGTCTGAAAAATGAGAGTAACGAGGTTCTGATTTCTGATGAAATCCGAAAGAAGGCAGATAAAGCTCTTGAGAAAATGTTGGAGCTGGCAAAATGAGGGGAAGTGTTGTAAAATGAAAGAAATAAAGACAGATGTTTTGATTGTAGGGACCGGAGCCAGCGGACTGTTCGCGGCACTGCACCTTCCAAGGGACAAACAGGTTCTGATGATTACCAAGGATGAGGTCCGTCATAGCGATTCTTTCCTGGCGCAGGGAGGAATCTGTGTACAGAGAGATGAAAATGATTTTGACAGTTTCATGGAAGATACGCTGAAGGCGGGACATTATGAGAACCGCAGAGAGTCTGTGGAGATTATGATCCGCTCATCCCGGGAAGTGATCAATGAGTTGATCAGCTATGGCGTGGAATTTGCCAGAAAAGACGGAGAACTGGATTACACAAGGGAAGGATGCCATTCAAAACCAAGGATTCTGTTTCATGAAGATATCACAGGAGAAGAGATTACCAGCAAACTTCTGGCTGCGGTGGAGAAGCTGCCCAATGTGACAATTCTGGATCACGTTACGATGCTGGATATTCTGGAGGAGAATAACCAGTGCTATGGTGTGGTAGCTGAACAAGGGAATGGAACACTTCTTAGTCTGGAGGCAGATTACACGATTTTGGCCAGCGGCGGAATCGGAGGACTGTACACAAATTCCACGAATTACCCGCACCTGACCGGAGATGCCCTTGCGATTGCTCTGAGACATCACATTCAGCTGGAACATATTGATTATATTCAGATTCATCCCACAACGCTGTATTCCAAAAAGCCGGGAAGGCGTTTTCTCATCTCGGAATCTGTCAGAGGAGAAGGAGCGAAGCTCTACGGGGCAGATGGAAAGCGCTTTGCGAACGAGGTGCTTCCCAGAGATCTTCTCACCCAGGAGATTCACAAGCAAATGGAGAAAGATGGTAAGCCGTATGTGTGGCTGGATATGACAGTACTTGGAAAAGATGTCATTCTGCGGCATTTTCCCCATATCTATGAGAGATGTCTTCAGGAAGGGTATGATGTGACAAAAGAATGGATTCCGGTGGTACCCGCTCAGCATTATTTCATGGGAGGAATTCATGTGGACCGGTACAGCAAGACTACAATGGAACATCTCTATGCAGCGGGAGAGACCAGCTGCAATGGAGTACACGGGGCGAACCGTCTGGCCAGCAATTCTCTGCTGGAGAGTCTGGTCTTTGCAAAACGCGCGGCTTTGGATCTGACCGGGAAGTGGGAGGATGCCCGGATTTCCCGGGAAGAGATCAGAAGCCTGGCAGAGGAGACGGGGGCGAAGATTCAGGAACAGAAGGATAATCTGGCAGCGGTGTATCGTCACGAAGTGCTTGAAGAAATAGAAAGGGTGAAAAAAGCGCAATGAATGAGATTACCATGAAAGTAAAGGCGGATAAATTGATTATGCAGGCATTGGAGGAAGACATTACCAGCGAGGATATCACTACCAATGCGGTGATGCGTGAGAGAAAAGCGGGAGAGGTGGCCCTCATGTGCAAACAGGATGGCGTGATTGCCGGACTGAAAGTGTTTGAGAGAGTCTTTACCCTTCTGGATCCTCATACAATAGCGGAATTTTATGTGGAGGATGGAGAATTTGTCTCAAGGAGCCAGATTCTGGGAATAGTAAAAGGGGATATCCGTGTTCTCCTCTCCGGTGAGAGGACTGCTCTGAATTATTTACAGAGAATGAGTGGAATTGCCACTTATACCAGAAAGATGGCAGATCTTCTGAAAGGAACGAAGACGAAGCTTCTGGATACCCGTAAGACGACACCGAATATGAGAATTTTTGAAAAATATGCAGTGAGAGTGGGCGGCGGCTATAATCATCGCTACAATCTTTCAGACGGAATTTTACTGAAAGATAATCATATCGGAGCAGCAGGCAGTGTGAAAAAAGCAGTGGAGATGGCCAGAGAGTATGCTCCTTTTGTCCGCAAAATCGAGGTGGAGACCGAGAATATGGATATGGTGAAGGAAGCGGTGGAAGCAGGTGCTGACATCATTATGCTTGACAATATGACCATAGAGGAAATGAAAGAGGCAGTGCAGTACATTGACGGACGTGCCAAGACGGAGTGTTCCGGAAATGTGACACGGGAGAATGTAGAGCAGCTGGTAAATATCGGAGTGGACTATATATCCAGCGGTGCCTTGACTCACTCTGCTCCGATTCTGGATCTTTCGCTGAAAAATCTCCATGCGCTTGTATAACTTTTTCCAGAATAGTTTTTTGCCTTTACACGAAAATACAGCCGTTTTATAATTGAGCCATATTGTTGACAGCAGGAAGATGTGATTGGATTACGCAGATAAGAAGCAAAAGACAGGAAAGAGAGACTTTATGGACGAGAAAATGATGCAAAAACGTGTGAGGAGAACGATTAGCCTCATAGTTGTAATCGGGTTTGTGCTTGTTGCGACGGTGGCAGGCCTGGTGTTCTATCTTCGTTCAACGCTGGACGTGGCGGTGAGAAGGCAGATGAAATTTGAGGCTTTGGAGTATAAATTGCGTCTGGAAAAGCAGATGGCTTCGGATTTTCAGCTTCTTGATACGGTGGCGGCTCTGATTGAGGAAAATGGGACAACGGATCAGACAGAAGCTATTCAGATTCTGAGCAAGGCGAATCAGAGAAATGATTTCGTGACAATGGGATTTTTTCCAAAAAATAAGGCAGGGACGGTTGCGGTTCTGGATCAGGAGACACACACGCAGGTGGAAGTGTCTTCTCTGGAAGAAGAAGTTCAAAGAGTCATCAACAAAGCCTGGGCAGGGGAAGCGTCCATGTCCAGGCTTTTTACTGGAAGCTATACCGGAGAAAAAGTTTTTGCCTATGGTATTCCCATTTACGGCAGTGACGGGCAAGTAGAGGGAGCCTTGCTGTCCAGTAATAAAATTAAAATTTTTACGGACATTCTCAATGATAACGGCGTGATGGGAGGCAATGGATATATTCATCTGCTGGGACAGGAAGGGGAGTTCTTGATCCGGTCTTCCCGTTCTGTGGTGAAGGAGAATTTGGCCACCATCTTTGATGGACCTTATCTATCCGGAGACGTGAGCGGCCAGGTGAAAAAATCGCTGGAAAACGGAGAGGAAGTTTTTGCTCATTTTCGCTATGAGGGAAAAAGGTATCAGTTTTTTCTGGAGCCCATTGGAATTAACGGATGGTATTTATTCTGTGTCAATACGCTGCAGACCAGTAATCAGGCAGCCTATCAGATTGTACGGACAATGGCAGCGGTCTGTCTGGGAGCAGTATTTTTGATTGTGTTTTTTATGGTATATGGATATCGCCTGGTGCGCAAAAACAGTCAGGAATTGATGTATCAGGCATGTCATGATTCTCTCACAGGTGCATACAATCTCAGCTTTTTTGTGAGAGAACTGGAGGGTACTCTGAGAACCGGCAGAGGACTGTATGTGGCGGCTTTGAACATTCATCAGTTCAAATTTATCAACGAAATATTTGGAAGAAAGCAAGGGGATCTGCTCTTATGTGAGATCAGGCAGCTTTTGGATGAATGTTTAGACAGGGAGGAGTTCTTCTGCAGGAATACGGCGGATTTGTTTTATTTGTGTCTAAGAGGTCCGGACCGGGAGAGGATCCGTGACAGACTGTCTCAGATGATAGAGCAGATTTCAGCACTTTCCAAGAAACGACACAGTAATTACCAGGTTCGTCTGTACTGTGGAGTTGCGGCAGCAGATGGAGAGAATCTCACAGCTGATCAGATGATGACGAGGGTAATGTTTGCGCTGGATACTTCAAGGGAGAGAATACAGAATCAAATCTGGTTCTACGACAAACAGCTTCACGAAAAAGAGATTATGCAAAATTATGTGGAGAGCCATATGGAACAGGCTCTTCTTGACGGGGAGTTTCGGCTCTATCTTCAGCCCAAAATGAATCTCAAGAGTGGAAAGATGGAGAGTGCGGAGGCTTTGGTGAGATGGATCACAGGAGAGGGAAAGATGATTTTTCCGGATCAGTTTATCCCTCTTTTTGAGGAGAATGGTTTTTGTATTCGCCTGGATATGTATATGATTGAATGCGCCTGCCGACAGATTCGGGAATGGATGGACCAGGGATTATCGCCAGTTGGTATATCTGTGAATCAATCCAAGCTCTTATTCTATGAGGAAGATTATATTGAGAAATTGGAAGAACTGATTGCGAGATATCGGATACCTGCGGAGAAGATTACACTGGAAATTCTGGAAGGGCTTGCCCTGGAGAATGTGGAAGAGCTCAACATCAGGCTTAGGAAGCTTCAGGAAAAGGGAATCCGGATTTCCATGGATGATTTCGGAAGCGGTTATTCGTCTCTGAATACACTGGCGGATCTGGAGATCGATGAACTGAAACTGGATCGGGGATTTCTCATGAAAGTGGCACAGGAGGGAAATCTAAAAGTCAAATTGATTATGGAGCAGATCGTCCGCGTGACAAAGAGAATGGGAATTGACACAGTCGTGGAAGGAGTAGAGACTGAGGAGAATCATCGGTTCATCCAGGAGCTGGAGTGTGATTACGGCCAGGGATATTATTACAGCAAACCAGTCAGTGCGCAGGAATTTACCGAGAAATTCTTGAAGAAAAAGTAAGACATTGAGAAGAAAACATACGAACATCAGACAAAGCTTGAAAAGAGCATTGTCTGGTGTTCTTTTATGCCGGGAAAGCTTTCATTTTTATTTTGAGATAAAAGCATGTTTTTTATTGTATTATCAGCGATATATTGATATACTGCATATAGGTGATACGAAAATATATAAGTTGGAGGATGAAGATATGGGATGTATTGAGATGACGAAATTTGCTTCTGACAAAAAGCCAAGTATCTATCGTGAGATGTTCAGTGTCGAGGAGGCACAGAAAGTGAGAGCGTTTCACTGTCAGTTAGAGGAGTACACTCCTACGCCGCTTCGGGAATTGAAGAATCTTTCTGAGGTGTTGGGAATATCTAGACTTTATGTGAAGGATGAGAGCTATCGTTTTGGATTGAATGCATTTAAAGGACTGGGCGGAAGTTATGCCGTAGCCAAGGTAATTGCAGAGGCAAAGGGGATTTGTCTGGAGGAAGTCTCCGGGATTGAGGCGGACAGCTTTACTTTTGTGACAGCGACTGACGGGAACCAGGGAAGGGGGATTGCCTGGGCGGCAAAAAAACTTTCACAGAAAGCAGTGGTGTATCTGCCGAAAGGTTCTTCGAAGGAGCGTCTGGACAATATCCGGTCTTTGGGAGCAAAGGCAGAGATCACAGAGCTGAATTATGACGATACGGTGCGGTATGCAAAGGAGCAGGCAGATAGAAACGGATGGTTTTTGGTACAGGATACTGCCTGGCCGGGATATGAAAAAATTCCTTCCTGGATCATGCAGGGATATATGACGATGGCGTTGGAAGCAGCAGAGCAATTGCAAGGTGTAAGGCCAACCCATATTTTTCTGCAGGCAGGAGTGGGAGCGATGGCAGGTGGTGTCAGCGGATTCTTGCAAAGTTTTTATGGCGCGGATATGCCCAAGTTAATTCTTGTGGAACCGAATCAGGCGGACTGCCTTTTTCAGACAGCGAAGGCAGCAGATGGAAGTCTCCATAAAGTTGAGGGAGATCTGGCTTCCATCATGGCTGGTTTGTGCTGTGGAGAAGTTTGTACGGTTGGCTGGGAGATTTTAAGGCATTGCGCAGATTACTTTTTCTCTTGTCCGGATTATGTGGCGGCGGATGGCATGCGCATTTTGGGGAACCCTGCGGTTACTGATGAGCGTATCGTCTCCGGGGAGAGCGGCGCAGTGACCACGGGGCTGCTTTATCATTTGATGAGAGATCCACAGCTTGAAGATTTCCGCAGGGCTGTGGATCTTGGATCGGATTCGGTAGTTCTGTGTTTCAGTACAGAAGGGGACACAGATCAGGAAAATTACAGACGGATTGTCTGGGACGGATGGTACCGAAAAGAAAAATAATCAAAAAATATCACAATCTTAAAATTTTGCGGGAGATGCTATGCAGCGGTTTTATGGGTGGCATCTCCCGCAGGGCTCATAGCCTTTTTCGATGATCTCCTCCCTGGTGCCGCTAAATGTCTTTTTATTGTGGGAATCCATTTCAGAGACACTGGAACAGGAAGGAAGATGAAATTTCATGGTATTTGTATTTAAAATGTAGGTGATTTTTTCACTGTCTTTCTCTTCAGAGGCGGGAACAGCAGATTCGTCTATAGAGCTTTCTCCGGTCTCATAATCGATTTCTACTCCGGGTTGAACGTTGTAGGCATAAACGTTAAAACAGACCCCTTCTCCTTGATCTTCCACAGACATGGCTTCCATCAAAACGCCGTCCGCTACCAGATTATCTTCTTCAAAAATCGGTGTGGCACGGTAGAGTACCTGATTGTCTGTCTCTTCTACATAATCCGCGATTTGATTTTCAAAGGGGAGCATTCCCTCGATATTCATGTAACGGGTGCCGGTGATAAGATTTTCTTCATTGGCGTTCTCAGCAGTGAGCTGATAGCCGATGAGATGGCAGCGGTTATAGAGGTATTTTCCGTCGATGAAATCGTATTTCACAGTGTGCCACCCACTTGGTTTTACTTGACTGATACTGCCCCGTTCCTCTGTGGGCATTGTGTCTGGGTCTACGTTGGCACAGGTAGTTCCGCATCTTCCCAGATCATCCAGCTGACTGTAAGACTCAAAGGAAACGGTGCTAAGTTCCGATTCCTGGAAGAATGGAACATTGTCATTTACTTCCACATAGGCTTCTCCAGAATATTCCGGGATTTCATCCAGATCGAAGGAGTCCAGGGAGGCTTCATCCGGAATTGCCTGGGCTGCCTCTTCTTCTGATACTTCCGAGTAAACCGTTGGCTTCGATTCTGATGAAACAGGAACGGAACAGCCAGCGGTAAACATCAATAACAGAGATACAAGGAAAACTAATTTCTGTCTGTTCATAATGTCTAATCCTTTCCTATGATATTTGGTGGAATTTTAAAGATTGTTTTTATTATAACATTCTTTTTAGGGTAAATGAATAAAAAGTTCTGCCTATTTTTATTTAAAACATAAATTTAAAGAAAAATCAAGATTACATGTTGCATATTACATGTAATAGTGGTAGGATAAAGACAACAAAACACCGTGAAAATAAAAAGGAGGAAACGCTATGAAGAGAAGTCTCTATGAACCATTAATCGCAGAAGGTTTAACATCCTTGAGATTACGCTATGATTACAGAACAGATAAAGAATATATCATTGCGGCTAAGGAGTGGGATCCGGATATTGACTGGAGTCAATACAATAAAACTTTTTATATGGAAAGTATGCTTACAGAAAATGATGTACGACTTAATAACAAAGAAACGAGAGCTATGTTCGAGAAATATGGACTGACGGATTATCTAAATGAGGTGTTTGAACTGCTCAGAAGAGGAAAGTTCTTCGGGATGGACTGCTTCTACAGCTCTTACAAGGATATGCGGTTTACCGCTAATATTCACAGTTTTGTGCTGGGAAAGAATAATAAAGATCATGCCATTTACACAGGCGGAATCCGCAGGCATGAAAAAGACGAACCGGAGATAGAAGTAATTATTGACGGGTTGAATCTGGGACGGGCGGAAAGTCATAAGCATGTAGCAGCAGGTCTTCATTATGGTGGTGGTAAGATTACAGTACAGGCAGATCCTGTGGATTTGGAAGATCAAAAAGAATTGGGATTTCTCTCCTACGCATTGGATCGTGTGCGTTTCTTTACTGGACCTGATATGAGATATCCTGTTGAGCTGGCAGACGCTATGGCTCCATTTACCTGCTATATTACTGCAGGTCTTAAAAATAATCCGATTGGACCATCTGGAGATCCCACTGCTTGGGGTGTGACTGCAGCAATGAAAGAGGCTGTAAAATTTAAATTTGGCAAGGATAGTCTGGAAGGTTTAAAGATTGCCGTGATGGGACTTGGGGCTGTGGGATTCCCACAGGCAGGCTATCTGATCGAAAACGGAGCAGATTTGATTGTATGTGATTTGGATCCGAAGGCGATTCAACAATTGAAGGAGAAGTATCCAGAGGCAAATATCGAAGTGGTGGATGCCAATGAAATTCTCAATGTGGAGGCAGATATTCTGTGCCCATGTGCGATTGGTGGCTTCCTCACAGAAGAGGTGATTGATAATCTGAAGGTGAAGATGGTATTTGGAGCAGCGAATAATCAGCTGCATGCAACCAATATTGAAGAAGAGATTATTTTGGCTAAGAGGCTTGCGGCAAGGGATATTCTTTATCAAGAGTGCTGGATTCAGAATATCGGAGGTGTAATGTCAGGTGCTGTGATGTACCGGGACGGTGCCAACGCAGACCGACAGGCATTGATGGATCGCGCTTATCAGGTGTGCGGTGAGAGAACAAAGATCAATCTGCAGGAAGCAAAAGAGCTGGGAATTACCCCGACAGAAAATGCATACCGCTCTGTAGAGAGTAAGATTTATGTGTGAGATATTGCGATGAGAATTACCGCGTATCGGTGAAAGGAGGAGCGGGATGGAAAATAAAAGAGAAGGTTTTGGATCCAGGTTAGGATTTTTGCTGGTGACAATCGGATTTTCCGTGGGTGTCGGTACTTTGTGGAGATTCCCTTATTTGTGCGGGGAACTTGGAGGAGGACTGTTCTTAATCACTTATATTATCCTCATGATTGTAATCGGAATTCCGCTGTTTTCGGCAGAAGTTTCCCTGGGGCTCGCTTCCAGGAAGAGTCCGGTACAGGCATATCAGAAACTTTCCGGGAAAAAGGCATGGGGAATTGTAGGATGGGTGAATATGGCGGCAATTATTCTGGTAATTGGCTATACACTTCCCGTATATGGGTGGATCATCCATTATATTTATACTACATTAACCGGGACTTACATAGGAATGGACAGCGCACAGATTGCAGAACATTATGCGGCTATGTCTGTAGATTATCCCCATGTGTTTCTGATGATTATCATTAATATTATATTGACCATGTTGGTGGTTCGTAAGAATCTTCAGGCAGGAATTGAGAAAATTGCGAAAGTACTTCTTCCTTCACTGGCGATAATTATGGTGATTGTCACAGTCTATGGGCTGACTTTGGACGGAGCGACCGAAGGATTGGAATTTTTCTTTACCTGGGATTTTTCCAGTTTTTCCATGGAGACCATTCTGTCAGCGCTGGGACAGGTCTTCTTCTCTCTCGGAATTGCCATGGCGGTAGCTTTAGTGTTTGGAAGTTACCAAAAAGAGGGAGAATTGAATGTGGTGAAAAATTCTGCGATTATCAGCTGTGCAGTAATTTTCGTGGCAGTTCTGGCAGGTATGATGATCTTTCCGATGGTGTATTCCTTTGGCCTGAGTGTGACAGAGGGGCCCGGATTGGTTTTTGTGGTAATGCCAAATGTATTTAATCAGATGGCCGGCGGGGTGATCTGGGGTACTTTATTTTATATTGCATTTTTCATTGCGGCGTTCTCATCCGGAATTGCGGGATGGGAGGCAGTTATGGGATTTTTGATGGATCAATTCAATCTGACAAGACAAAAAGCATTGTGGGGAACTTTGGTTTTGGTATGTATTGTTGGAATTCCGGCAACGGTATCGACCTCAGCATTTAATCTGTTTGATATGATTACAAACAATGTATTTTTGACGATAGGTGCATTCTGTATGTCTATTTTTGTTGGATGGATTTGGGGAATTCCAAACTTCCTAAAGACGATTGGAATGGATGAAGAATCAACAGGGGCGAAGTGTCTAGGATTTGTGATCAAATATCTCTCTCCTGTTGTGATTATTGTCTTTTCCTTGACACTGTTTGGTGTAATCTGAAGAACCAAAAAGTCCCATCTGATTTTTATGAGTCAGATGGGACTCATGCTTTATGGGGAACTGGCAGATTCTGAAAAAGAGAAGAAAAAGAATACCTAGGAAAAGGAGAGTTTCATGAGTGAAGAGATAATTTTGGTGATTAATCCTGGTTCTACTTCCACGAAAACAGCAATTTTCCGTGGAAATCATCAGGAGGATATGAGAGAGATTTTGCACAGCGGAGAAGAATTGAAAAAATTTCACTCTATAACAGAACAGTTGGATTTCCGAAAAAGGGTAGTTATGGAGTACCTAAAAGACCAGAAACTATCACCGGAAGATTTAGATGCCATTGCCTGTCGAGGCGGTGTGGTCGGACAATTGGAATCTGGTGCGTATCTGATAGACGAGACCTTTGCGAATGCTTCTTATCATGCGGTAATTCCTCATCCGGCTAATCTGGCACCCGTTATCGGCTATGGTATCGCGGTGCAGGCAAATGAGAAAAAAGGTAAAAAGATGGAGGATCCCGATGCAGTGAAGGCATATGTCTATGATCCTGTATGCGGATGTGGAGTTCCAGAGGAGATTTATACGCTTACTGGTATTCCAGAGGTGAAAAAACCATTTCTCACTCATGTCTTAAATAGCCGTGCAGTGAGTATTGAACAGGCACGAAGAGATGGGAAGTCATTTAAGGACGTCATCTATATAGTAGCCCATTTGGGAGGAGGTATCACAGTCAATTTGGTGAAGGATGGAAGAATTCTAGATTTTGTGGGAGACGATGAAGGTGGTTTCTCACCGGAGAGATCTGGAGGACTTCCTGTGAGGCCTCTTGTCAGTCTATGTTATTCAGGAAAATATACAGAGAGAGAAATGCAAAAAAGATTAAAGGGAAAAGGAGGTCTTGTGGCTTACTTGGGATTTAATGATCTGCGGGATGTACAGAAGAGAATTGAAGAAGGGGATTCTCATGCAAAATTGGTTTTCGACGCAATGGTACTTCAAACAGCAAAGGATATTGCTTCTCTGACAGCTGTGACCTGCGGGAAGGTGGACAAAATCATTTTCACGGGCGGAATGGCATACTCTCAGAGTTTTACACAGGAGTTGAGACGGCGCGTGGAGTTTCTGGCACCAGTGAGTGTAATCGCAGGAACTTATGAGATGGAAGCTCTGGCAGGAGGGATCCTCAGGGTTCTTCATGGGGAAGAAAAACCGCATCTCTTGATGAGGGAGAAGGTGAGCTTTTGAGTTATAAAAATTTCGAAGAATTGACAAAAGTAGTTAAGACTAGTGGAAAGAAATGTGTTGTTGTAGCGGCGGCGCAGGATGCCCATGCTCTGAAAGCTATATTCCGTGCCAGTGATGAAGGAATTTTGGATTATATTTTGGTAGGGAAGACGGAAGAGATTTTGTTTTTGGCTAAGGAATTGGGATATTCGGTTGCAAAAGAGAGAATCGTCAAGGCGGAGGACACAAAGCAGGCAGCCTGCCAGGCGGTAGAATTGATCCGGCAGGGAACAGGGGACTTTCTGATGAAGGGAAAGCTAGAGACAGAGACTTTGCTTCGCCAGGTAGTCAATAAGGAGAACGGAATCGGATTGGGCGGGCTGATGTGTCATATGGCTTTAATAGAAGTGCCTTCGTATCCTAAACTTTTGGGATTGACTGACAGTGGAATGGTGATCAATCCCGATTATGGGCAGAAAAAGGAAATCCTGAAAAAAGGGATAGGATTTTTTCATAAGATTGGAGTTTCCTGTCCGAAGGTTTCCTGTCTGGCAGCTGTGGAAAAAGTGAACGCCAAGATGCCGGAGACAGAGGATGGAGCGGCGTTAAAAGAAGAAGCACTAAAAGGTGAGTTTGGTGAGTGCTACGTGGAAGGCCCTATTTCCTGTGATCTTACTTTCAGCAGGGAGGCAGCGAAGGCGAAGAACTACAAAAGCCCGGTAACCGGAGACGTGGATCTCCTGCTTGTCCCCAATATGGTAACTGGAAACATTATAGGGAAAATTCTGACTTGTCTCGCCGGAGCAAAAATGGCGGGCTGTGTACTGGGAGCAAAGGTTCCTATTGTACTCACATCGAGAGGTTCCAGTTTTGAGGAAAAATATAATTCTTTGATACTATGTGCGGCATGGACAGGGAGAAATTAAGGGGAGAGAGTATGAAGAAGAAAAATTTTGTGCTTTTGGGCGAGTCAGGAAGTGGTAAAAGTGAGATTGCAGTGAATCTGGCCTGTGTGCTGTCAAAACAAAGTCCGGATGGAAAAGAAGTACATTTTTTTGATTTGGATCAAACTAAGCCTTTGTTCCGTTCTAGGGATGTGAAAGAGTTATTGGAGAGAGAAGGGGTGATA
Organism: Candidatus Blautia intestinigallinarum; assembly: GCA_019112635.1. Classification (GTDB taxonomy): domain Bacteria; phylum Bacillota; class Clostridia; order Lachnospirales; family Lachnospiraceae; genus Blautia_A; species Blautia_A intestinigallinarum. Next base: position 78,828 of record DXIX01000012.1, read on the forward strand.
GTACATTTTGAACAACAGTTCCTGGATACTCCCACAATTGTCGGCGGTGTGGAACCATGTCTAAAGGAAGAAAAATGCTATACAATTTTGGATGTGGGAGGAAATCATACAGGGGCACGAATGATTGGAAGATTCTCCAGACTTTTGAATCAGGAGGATACAGAAGTTTGTTTTGTGATTAATCCTTACCGTCCCTGGTCGAAAGATGTTAAGTCTATTGATCAGACGCTCTCGTCCATTCTTCAGGTTTCAAGTATCAGGAAAGTAACCATAATCAGCAATCCCAATCTGGGGAGTACAACAAAGGTGCAGGAGATTCTAGAGGGACATCAAAATGTTTTGAATATGATTCAGGAATTCTTACCAGTGAGATATTTGTGTGTCAGGGAAGATTTGTGTGAGGAGATCCGGAAGAAGACAGATACCTTGGTCCTCCCCCTAAAACTGCGAATGCAGTATGAAGGTATATGACATAAAAATGAGTAAGTGGCAATAGGAGGTTTTTGATATGGCGAAAGTGGAGATCAGAGCAGAGAGCTGTAAAAGCTGTGGCTATTGTGTGAAATTTTGTCCCAAACGGGTGTTGGAAGTGGGAGAACATGTGAATGCAAAGGGGTATCCATATGTGGTGGTGAAGAACCAGGAAGCCTGTGTTGCCTGTCTGTCCTGCGCACTGATGTGCCCGGAAGCAGCGATTGAGATTTATAAATAATAACGGAGGTGAGGACATGAAGAGAGTATTTATGAAAGGCTGTGAGGCCATCGCTGAGGCAGCAATACGGTCTGGATGCCGCTTTTTTGCTGGATATCCGATTACTCCTCAAAATGAAATTCCAGAGTATTTGGCGAGAAGGATGCCGGAAGTGGGCGGGAACTTTGTACAGGGTGAAAGTGAGGTGGCTTCCGTCAATATGGTATATGGAGCAGCGCAAACTGGGACAAGGGCGATGACTTCTTCCTCCAGCTGCGGAATTAGTTTGAAAAGTGAAGGAATTTCATTTATGGCATCTGCCAGAATTCCGATGGTTTATGTTAATGTGTCGAGAGGCGGTCCGGGAATCGGCTCTATTCAACCCTCTCAGCAGGACTATTTTCAGGCAACCAAGGCTAGTGGAAATGGGGGATTCCGCATGATGGTTTTTGCCCCAGCTACGGTGCAGGAGGCGGTGGACATGACTTATGCAGCTTTTGATTATGCCCAGAGAGACCGCAATCCGGTCTTGATTCTCACAGACGGTGTTGTGGGAACCATGATGGAGCCTGTAGTGCTGCCTCCGATGAGAAGTGAAGAAGAGGTACGAAAATTGAAAGAGGCACACCATAAGTGGGCGTTTGTGGGCCACAGAGAAGATGAAGAGCGTGCGCTGATTCTTCCGGGCGGCTGGTCTGGGCAGGAGGAGCGTTGTATTCGCAATGCCGAACTTTACGAGAGTTGGGAGAAGGACATTCAGGTGGAAGAGTATTTGATAGAGGATGCACAAGTAGTGATTACAGCGTTTGGAATTTCTGGACGGGTATCAAAATCTGCTGTAAATCTTATGAGAAAAGAAGGTTATAAGGTTGGCCTGATCCGGCCTAAGACGGTGTCGCCGTTTCCTTATGATTCTTTTGAAAGATTGGATTATTCTAGGGTGAAAGCGATTCTGGATGTGGAGATGTCAATCCCTGCACAATTGGTTTATGATGTGAAGCTAGGCGTGAAAGATCGGGCTTTGATTGCTACCTGCTTGCGGTCCGGAGGGGAACTGATTACTAGGGAAGCTGTGATCCAGGCAGCAAAAGCACTTTTTTGACAGGAGGAATTGAGATGGAAAAAGTATATAAGAGAACTTTTGGAATTCGGGATGACATGGTGTCTGGATTCTGTCCTGGATGTATGCACGGTACAATTTTCAAACTGATTGGTGAGGTTATTGAAGAACTGGGAATTAGAGAACGGGTAGCGAATGTACAGGGGGTGGGATGTTGCGGTCTGGCCATGGAATACGTGACGTATGACGTAACCACTTCCCCCCATGGAAGGGCTTGCGCAGTGGCAACAGGGGTGAAACGCGCCAATCCGGAGACGATTGTATTTACTTATCAGGGAGATGGAGATTTGGCGTCCATTGGTCTTGCGGAGTCTATGTCGGCGGCAAACCGAGGGGAAAATATCACAGTTATTTTTGTTAATAATGGTATCTATGGGATGACAGGTGGACAGTTGGCTCCGACCACTTTACTGGGAATGAAGGCGACTACGGCTCCAAGAGGGAGAGATGCTAAGGAACATGGGTATCCCATGCATATGTGCGAGATTTTGAATACATTAACTGCACCTGTCTATTTGGAACGTACCAGCTGTAATAATCCCAAAAATGTACGCAGAACAAAGGCAGCTATTAAAAAAGCTTTTCAAAATCAGATAGACGGTAAGGGATTTTCCTTGGTAGAGGTTGTGACTTCTTGTCCTACCAACTGGGGGATGGATCCTTTGGGAGCATTGGATTTCCTGGAGGGAAAAATGCTCAAGGAATATCCTCTGGGTGTAATACGAGACAAATAGGAGGGAGATTAATATGGAAAGAAATCTATTGGTGGCAGGCTTTGGAGGACAGGGAGTTATGCTTCTGGGGAAGCTTTTGTCTAATTGTGCCTGTGAAAATACGGATAAGAATGTAACTTTTTTTCCTTCCTATGGGGCTGAGCAAAGAGGAGGGACAGCCAATTGCTATGTGGTGATCTCAGATGATATGATCGGCGCACCTGTGTCAGATAGCATGGAAGACCTGATTGTGATGAATGAGCCATCACTGAGACGTTTTCTGGGTAAATTAAAGCCAGGCGGCAATTTGTTTGTGAACAGTTCCATTGTCCATGGATCTATTGAGAGGGAAGATATCCATGTGGTGGAAGTTCCAGTGACAGAGATGGCTTTGGAGATGGGAAATGCCAAAGTTTTAAATTTGATTATGCTAGGAGTTTATGTGGGATACACGCAGATTCTGCCTCCGGAATTACTTCTTGAGACGATTGAGAAGAAACTAGGGAAAAAGGCACAGTTGATTCCCTTAAATAAAGAAGCTTTTCGCAAAGGACTGGAGATTGGAGAGAAAACACGAAAACAGGAGTGAGAAACAGGAAAAAGAATTTCGGATTTTACAGTGGTTTCTGATAACAAAATGCGTTATAATAGATAAAGATGCGGCACGAGGGGGATATGCTGTTCTACCTGTGCCGTATTTTTGATGATGGTAAAAACATAAGAATGGGAACGGTAAGAGGGGTAATGATGAGAAAAAAAGTAGTCCGACAGTCTTTGTCTGAGCAGGCATATGCATTGATCATTGATAAAATCCGAAAAGGAGAGCTGAAGCCGGGAGACCGTATTAATATTGAGGAGTTTGCCAAAGAAATTGGTGTGAGTAGAACACCCATGCGTGAAGCTGTGAACCGATTGATTCAAAATGGATTTTTGGAGAGTAAACTGAATGTGGGGCCCAGTGTGGCGGAATATAATCGCAAAGAGACTATGGATTTGATTGAGACTAATACGATCTTGAATGAGGAGGGCTTGAAACTGGTTTTCCAAAATCCGATTTCACCCAAATTGAAAAAGAAAATCAGAGAGATTGTGGAGAAACAAAAGCAATTTATGGAGGAGGGAAAAGAACAAGATTTTTACCTATATTCCATGGAATTCCATTATAGATTGATTGAGGAATGTTCCAATGAGAAATTAAAGAAACTTGCTATGGACGTTCAGATGCAGCTTGGCATTTGGGTTTATCAATATCAGGAGGATGAGAAGATCCGCCAGATAAGTCTGAACGAGCATCAGCAGCTGAATATCCTGCTTCAGGAAGAAAAAAAGAAAGAATTTCTGGAACTCTTGCGCAGACATAATGAGAAGCCGCTGGAATTCTTCAAAAATATAAATGAGGATCTCTGATATAAAATGCCAGACCACGGTTATCTTTTGTGGTCTGGCATTTGACTAATTATGGCTGTGATGTAGCTCACCAGATATGGATGATTTTGCAGGATCTTTTTTAATCAGTTCTTTTCCGGAGGTTACCACAATCGTTACGCCTAGGATCATCAGAAGGATGGCAACAATCAGTTGGAGGCCTTCTACCATAAAGACACCGGTACCAGAGGTAAAAGCGTGAATGAGGGAGAAGAACCGTTGAATCAATGCGGTGAATGTCACGACCAGCATGATGACAAAGGGAGGAACCAATGTGCGCATTTCTCTTCCGGTTACTTTGAGGAAGACACAGAGCGTGATCAGTACCAGCGCGCTCAGCAGCTGGTTGGCGCTTCCGAACAAAGGCCAGATATTAGAGTAACCGATCTGGGTTAAGAGGTAACCGAAAAACAGAGTGATTAAAGTCGCGAAATATTTATTACACAGCAGTTTTCTCCAACCTTCGGCATGTTCCATGTCATCCACACTGAAGAGTTCCTGGAAGGACATACGTCCGATTCGGGCTACGGAATCCAGAGTAGTGAAGGCGAGGGCTGATACACACATCGTCATAAAGCTCTGTGCCACGTAGACTGGAATTCCAAAAATTTCAAGAAAACCGGCGACACCGGAAGAAAAGATCTGGAATGGAGTTCCCACTGCAGCCGTACCGTCAGAGGCGGCAGCGGCGCCTGCAACGCAAAGGGCGATGACAGCGAGAAAGCTTTCCAGAACCATGGCTCCATATCCGACTTTGAGCATATCTTTTTCATTAGAGACGGTCTTAGAGGAAGTTCCGGATGAGACAAGGCTGTGAAATCCGGATACAGCTCCGCAGGCGACAGTCACGAACAGGATAGGAAACAAAGTGCCCAGGCTTTCATTTTGAAATCCGGTATATGCAGGAAGATTCATAGTCGGGTGGGCGAAAATCAGCCCGAGAACAGCACCGGCGATCATTCCCACGAACATGAATGTGGACATGTAATCTCTCGGCTGCATGACAAACCACATGGGGAGCACAGCAGCGAGGAAGATATAGATGAAAGCAATGTAGATCCATGCCTCTTTTCCAAGAATCAGCGGAAGATTCATGCCGCATACAAAAGAAAGAAGTGTGAAGGCAAGTCCGAGAACGACTTCTTTCCAGCCGCTGAATTTCATTTTATGTTGAATCAGTCCGAAGACTGCTGCGAAAAGGATGAAAAATAATGAGATACTTCCCGCTGCGCCGTTTACTTTGGCACTTTCAGAAAGTGTCCGTGCTCCGTCTGCCACAACATAAGCGTTGAAGGTATCTGCCACCATATCTGCAAATGCGGCGAGTACGATGAGGGTGAACAGCCAGCAAAATCCGAGAAAAAGTTTTCGCCCGGCTTTGCCGATGTATTTTTCAATCAAAAGGCCCATGGATTTGCCGTCATTTTTCACACTGGCATAGAGGGCGCCGAAATCGGTGACTGCACCGAAGAAAATGCCGCCGAGAATAATCCACAGCAAGACAGGCAGCCAGCCAAAGGCTGCGGCTTGGATGGCTCCGGTGACAGGGCCTGCCCCCGCAATGGAGGAAAACTGATGGGCGAATACAGTCCATCCGTCTGTGGGAACATAATCTTGTCCGTCATTGTGGAGGACTGCGGGAGTCTTTGCTTTTGGGTCAATTCCCCATTTTTTTGCCAGCCAGCGGCCGTACAGTGCGTAGGCGGCCACCAGACATACGGCAGCGATCAGTACGATGATTAATGTGTTCATATGTTACACTCCTTCCTGTTAAAAGCACTTTGTGACGCGGCAGAAAACCTGTTATGCGGTGAAAGATCTTTCGTACATAAAAAAGTCTCCTGTCAGATTGCTCTGACAGAAGACGAAATTTGCTCCGCGTTACCACTTCTATTACCGGCAGTGCCGGTCTCTCAGTCCCGTCGTCCCTCTTCTGGCTGTTCCGGAACCTGACAGCAAGTCAGGAAAATTTCAGCTTCCGATGGATTAACAGGCTTCCGGATAACGGTGGAAATCCGGCCAGGGTTACTAAAAAATGGTTCACCTTGGCTCATCGCAGGGGATAACTTCTGTGGCTATGCTGCCTCCTCACACCAACCGGAAACTCTCTGAAAACATATCTGCCAGGGAAGTCCTGTCCTGTTCTTCGATTTGCTTTGTTTGATTTTTCTTAATTATAGCTCTGAATGTGTGGATGTCAATGGGAAAATCGACAGTCTTTTAAATTTTGTTGAAATGATATAAAAATATGACACGTCAAAGTGATAATTTATGAAAAAATATGACAGAGATATTTTCAAGCAAAGAAAATCTTGAAATTTTATGGATTACGCTTTATAATAATCACAGAATAAAAAGAAATTCTTCGGGGCAGGGTGATTCGTGAAGAACAGATATCCGAACGGAAATTCCCTACCGGCGGTACAGTCCGCGAGCCTTCGGGCCGATTTGGTGAAATTCCAAAACCGACAGTATAGTCTGGATGAGAGAAGAAAGTTTGAGAACATAGATGGATGTTTCAGATGCCCGGAGATCGTTTTGGAGGCATCTTTTTTTGTTCTGTTTCAGATATCCATCGGAAAGCAACTCTATTCTTGATACAAGAATTTCCTTTTATTTATTATCATTTTTTATAAAAGGAGAGAGTGACATGAGTGAGCAAGTAATTCGAAACACCCAAGTGATGAACCGCAGCAAGACGAGAAATCTGGTCCAGGTAGCGATGCTGGGAGCAGTGGCAGGAGTTCTGATGAATTTTGAGTTCCCTCTGCCGTTTCTGGCGCCTCCGTTTTACCAGATGGATTTCTCAGAGATCCCTGTTCTTGTAGGCGCTTTCGCCATGGGGCCTGTGGCTGGCGTGGTGATTGAACTGATTAAAATTCTTCTGCATTTTGTGCTCCATGGCAGCACTACGGCTGGTGTGGGCGAACTGGCGAATTTCATCTTTGGATGTGCGTTTGTGATTCCGGCAGGCCTGATTTACCGTTATCACCACAAAAAAACCAGAGTACACGCTTTGGTTGGCATGGCAGTTGGAACAGTCCTGACGACGGTTTTGGCATGTTTGATTAATACCTTTGTACTGCTTCCAGTCTATGGCAAGGCTTTCGGCATGCCGGTGAGCGCTTTTGTGGAGATGGCACAGTCTGTACATGCGTCTGTGGATAATCTTCTGGCGTTTGCAGTGATGATACTGGTACCCTTTAATTTGTTTAAATATGTGATTGTCTCGCTGATTGTATTTTTTATCTACAAGAGAGTTCGAGTAATTTTAAGAGGAGACTGATGATAAAATGGGTGTAATAAATGACGTGCGGAAACTTACCGATTTGTCCTATGTGAATCTTTATCAGCTGAAAGCGACCAGCATTCACAATACTCCGGTGGTGTATAATGTGGCTTCCAGAGCAGCGGATGTCTCTTCGCTGAAGCTGAAGACGCATGAGAATAAGCCGGATGGCGTGATCATTTACAGTCTGTATGGAGAGAAGAAGGACCGGGTTGTTCTGGTACGTCAGTACCGTTACACATTAGATGATTATATCTATGAATTTCCGGCTGGACTGGTGGAGTCAGGAGAAGACTTTCATCAAGCAGCTGTACGGGAACTGAGAGAAGAGACGGGGCTGACTTTGGATCCCATCCCTGTGGATTCCAGCTATGAGAAGCCATATTTCACTACCATTGGAATGACGGATGAGTCCTGTGCCACTGTCTATGGCTATGCCAGCGGAACTGTGACAAAAGAAGGCCAGGAGGATTCCGAGGAGATTGAGATCGTCCTGGCAGACCGGCAGGAAGTGAGGAGGATTCTGCGGGAGGAAAATGTGGCGATCATGTGCGCCTATATGCTGATGCATTTTCTGGATGAGAAGACAGATCCTTTTGCGTTTTTAAAATACTGAGAGAAGAGAAGCTTTCTATCTGGCGGGATGGAGAGCTTTTTTCTTTTGCGTCTTTATGATGCCAGAAAATCATATAGTAATAAAAAATGGCGGAGATGATTGTTTGACCAGTCAGAAAATTGACAATTTGCTGGGGCTTGCGATGGATTCCAGTGCGCGGGAGAGGGAGAAGTCCCTGGATCTGAATGTGGGGTATGATTCCAAGAGCAGTCTGTGGGAGGTGATTGTGAAATATACGGGAGATATCTCAAAGATTGAGAATGATGCGGTCACGGTGGTACCGCTTTTGAATGGATACGCGGTGGTGACTCTTCCCGAGAGTGGAATCCGGCAGTTGGCCAATATGGCAGAGGTGGAATATATAGAGAAACCAAAGAGGCTTTTTTTCGCTGCACGCCAGGGAAAAGAAGCTTCTTGTATTTTCCAGGTACAGAGAGAACCTTATAATTTGACGGGGAGAGACATACTGGTGGGAATTGTGGATTCCGGTGTGGACTATCGGCATCCGGATTTCTGCAATGCGGATGGGAGCAGCAGAATTCTAAGGCTCTGGGATCAGACTGGATCGGGAACACCGCCAAAAGGGTACCGGATGGGGGCGGAATATACACAGGAGGATATCAATGAGGCACTGTCTTTGCCGGCGGATGAGGGGTATGAGGTGGTTCCAAGCAGGGATCTCAGCGGTCATGGTACCTCTGTTCTGGGGATCGCCGCGGGCAACGGGCGGGCTTCTGAGGGAACAAAACGGGGTGTTGCCTGGCAGAGTGATCTTTTGGTGGTAAAACTGGGAACTGCCAGGGAAAATTCCTTTCCCCGCACGACAGAGTTGATGCAGGGGGTGGACTATCTTGTGCGGCAGTCACTGCTCATGCAAAAACCCATCGCTATCAATTTGAGTTTCGGGAACAATTATGGGGCGCACCAGGGAACTTCGCTGTTGGAGACTTACCTGGATCAGGTGGCGGACATGGGGAGGTGTTCCATCTGTGTGGGAACCGGGAATAATGGGAATCAGGCTCTCCATACTTCCGGAAGTTTAAAAAGAGGGGAGAGCGCCCGGGTTGAACTTGCAGTTACAGCCTATGAGAGGGTGCTCAATCTTCAGCTTTGGAAATCGTATGTGCAGGATTTTGATATCGAGCTGGCCCATCCTTCAGGGGAGAGAGTGGGGCCTCTCAGTGAGCGGCTGGGGACGCAAAGGTATGTGCTGGGGCAGACAGAGCTGCTGATCTATTACGGGGAACCAAGCCCTTACCAGCTGGCTCAGGAGATTTATGTGGATTTTATTCCAAGGGAATCCTATGTGGATGAGGGAATCTGGCAGATTGTCCTGACAGCCAGGAGTACGCAGGAAAGCAGGTATGATTTGTGGCTTCCAGGGGGAAATGTGTTGAATCCGGGAACCGGTTTCTACCAGCCTTCCCCGGATTTTACACTTACCATTCCCTCCACATCCAGAAAGGTGATCTCTGTGGGAGCCTATGACTCCCGTTCTTTGGCCTACGCAGATTTTTCCGGCCGCGGAGGAGATTTCCAGGGATGGAATTTAAAGCCGGACCTAGCAGCTCCAGGCGTGGATATTCTCGCTCCCAGACCGGGAGGCGGCTATGGGAATGTCACAGGGACATCCTTTGCCACACCCTTTGTGGCGGGCAGCGCTGCTCTTTTGATGGAATGGGGCATTGCCAAAGGGAATGATCCCTATCTGTATGGTGAGAAGCTCAAGGCATATCTGCAGAAAGGAGCAGTGCCCCTTCCGGAATTTACTAAATATCCGAATCCCTTTGTAGGGTATGGGATTTTATGCCTTTGGAACAGCCTGCCTGTGTGAAAATAGCCAGCGGATGTAAAATTGAGGTAATATTTTTTGCGCATAATGTATATTTTTTCGTGCAAATACACGTTTGGACTAGATAATATAGCTAATATATGTTATATTTAAACGTGTATTAGGTGCAGAACTAAGTTATTTGCTTATGACCATTTTTCTTCATGGTGCAGAGGGTTGAAAAAATGACAAGAGCAGGTAAGCACAAGATTTGCGAATCAATTGATAAGGAAGGTGAGCAATTGGAAAACTATACCAAGTATAAGTTGAAAGAGCATGATGAACTGGTATCAGTGCTGGCCGATAAGGATAATCTGTTTATCATTGCTTGTAACAAGTGCTTCAAAGAATTTGAGACCATTGACGAACCAGATTGTGGGGAGTTTGAGAAAATTGTCGCTGAGCAGGGCAAGAACGTTGTGGGCACTGCGAAAGTCGACTTTTTGTGCAACAAGGTCCAGACAGAGAAGAAATTGCAGGATATGATTCCGGATGGAGCGGAGAATATTTTTGTGATTTCCTGTGGTCTGGGAATCCAGACAGTTGCCGATTTAGCAGGAAAACCCGTATTTGCGGCCAGCAATTCTCTGAATTATACGGGGCATCACGGAATGGCGCTGACCAAGAAGAGCTGTGATGCATGTGCGCAGTGTTATCTGAATATCACTGGCGGAATCTGTCCGATCGTAGACTGTTCCAAGAGCTTAGTCAATGGACAGTGCGGCGGTGCAAAGAACGGAAAATGCGAAGTGGATGGAGAAAAAGACTGTGCATGGGAGAAAATTTACAGGAGACTGGAAAAACAGGGCCGCCTTCAGGAATTTTTAGACCAGCCTGTACAGGTGAGAGATTACTCCAAAGTGAACTTCAAGGTTGTTCAGGATTATGTGAAATCAATCCGTGAGAACAGACTTGATGGTTACTATGGTGGTGTTCATCCTTCAGAGCGCAAAGAATTCAGTGAACATCTTGCACTGGAGAGATTCCCGGAGCCACAGACGGTGGTAATTCCTCTGTCTCAGCATGCAGGTGCACCGGCAAATCCTATCGTTCAGGTGGGAGACACTGTGAAAGTCGGACAGAAGATCGGAGAAGCTGCAGCCTTTATCAGCAGCCCGATTCACTCCAGTGTCAGCGGTAAGGTCATCGCGATTGAGCCGCGTCCTCATGCCACAAGAGGAGAGTGTCTGTCTGTAGTAATCCAGTCAGATGGAAAAAATACTCTGCACGAATCTGTAAAACCGAATAAAGATCTTGACAGCCTGACACCGGATGAGATTGTCGACATCGTTCGCGAGGCCGGAATCGTCGGCATGGGCGGCGCAGGTTTCCCGACTGCTGTGAAGCTGAAACCTGCCAAACCAGTGGATACGATTCTTCTGAACGGCTGCGAGTGTGAGCCTCTGCTGACAGCAGACCACAGAGTGCTTCTGGAGTTTGCCGATGATGTCATTTACGGCTTGAAGGCAATCATTAAGACAGTAGGTGCCGAGAAAGGTATTATTGTCATTGAAGATAACAAACCGGATGCCATTGAATTGCTGCAGGCGAAGACTGCGGATATCAGTGATATCGAGGTTGTGGTAGCCAAGACCAAATATCCTCAGGGTGCTGAGAAAATGTTGATCAAACGTGTCATGGGCAGACAGGTTCCACGTGGAGGACTGCCTGCAGATGTGGGATGTGTTGTGAGCAACATCAGTACTACGAAGGCGATCTCAGACGCAATTCAGAAGGGTATGCCTCTGATTGAGCGTGTTGTGACTGTGACTGGCGAGAAGATTAAGAAGCCGGGCAACTACATTGTGAAGATTGGTACCAACGTAAAAGATCTGATCGATTACTGCGGCGGTGTGACGGATGAGGATGTCACCATCAAATCCGGCGGACCGATGATGGGATTCGATCTCCCGAACGTGAATGTTCCGATCATGAAAGGTTCCAACGGTATCATTGCCATTGAGACGGATCACACAGTGGAAGAGGCATGTATCAAGTGCGGACGCTGCGTAGATGTCTGTCCAATGGAACTTTCACCATTGTATTTTGCAAAATATGCGGACGAGCAGAACTGGCAGGGTATGAAGGACAAGAATGTTATGGATTGTATTGAGTGCCGCTGCTGTGAATATATCTGTTCCTCAAAGATTCCATTAGTTAGCAAGATTAAAGCCGGAAAAAGTGCGGTAAGGGAGATGAAGTGATATGTTAATTACTCAGTTAAAATCAAAAGAGACTATCGCATCACTGGTGGACGGCAAGAAAGTTTTCGTCATCAACTGCCATGGATGCAAAGAAGTTCATTTCCCGGAAAAAGAAGCCGTAGAGCTTGAGAAGGAACTGGCTGCTGACGGGAAGTTGACAGGAGTTATTACAACGGATTATATCTGTAATCCTGATAATATGAAATTACGCCTCGAGAAACATATGAGCGAGATTGAGGCTGCGGATGTGGTGCTGGTACTCTCCTGCGGAGTTGGTGTTCAGACAATTGCTGAGTACTTCGAGGAGAAGAAAGTATGCGCAGCTTGTGATACTTATCCGCTGCCTGGATATCAGGGAGTGACACCGCTTGAATATGACTGTGATCAGTGTGGAGAGTGCTATTTGAATCTGACTGGCGGAATCTGCCCGATTACTGCCTGCTCCAAGAGTCTGGTGAATGGCCAGTGCGGTGGTTCGAAAAACGGAAAATGCGAAGTGGACGGAGATATGGAATGTGGATGGGAGCGCATCTACAGACGCCTGGCTCAGCTGGGACGCCTGGATGTACTGAAATGTCCAACCCAGATCCGCAATTTCGCAACGGATGATGAAGTGTCTAAATAGAGAAACTGTTGAAATTTATAAGATTAGGAGCAATGTATAATGAAAATTACTGAGTTATTTGAACGTGGTGAATTTGTAGTTTCTGCGGAAGTAGGTCCGCCAAAAGGAATTCATATTGAACATCTGCTGGAAGAAGCGAAAACTTATTTGAGCGGTATTACGGCTGTTAACGTGACAGATAATCAGTCCTCCGTTATGCGCCTTGGCTCTCTGGCAACGTGTAAAGCTCTGAAAGATGAAGGGTTGACACCGATTTTCCAGATAACCTGCCGTGACAGAAACCGTATTGCGCTGCAGTCTGATATCCTGAGCGCAGCAATGCTTGGAATTGAGAACCTTCTGCTTTTGACCGGTGACCACACAAAGATGGGTGATCATCCGCAGGCAAAACCAGTCTTTGACCTGGATTCTGTTTCTCTGATTCACACAGTGAAGAAACTGGAAGAGGGAGAAGACCTGGGAGGAAATAAACTGGTTGGCGAGCCTCCGAAATTTGCGAAGGGCGCTGTTGTCTCACCGTGCAGCGATTCTGTGGATTCACAGCTCGCAAAAATGGAGCGCAAGGTTCGTGCCGGCGCTGATTATTTCCAGACACAGGCTGTTTACGAGCCAGAGAAATTCATCAAATTCATGGAGAAAGCAAAACAGTTTGGCAAACCAGTTCAGCTGGGAATCGTAATCCCGAAATCTGCTGGTATGGCAAAATACATGAATGACAATGTTGCTGGTATTCATGTTCCTCAGGAAATGATTGATGAGCTGAAGAAAGACAAAGAAAAGACCAAAGCAGGCATCACAGGTGTGGAGATTGCCGCACGTATCATCAAAGAATGTAAACCTTATTGCCAGGGTGTACATATCATGGCTCTTGGATGGGAGTCAAAAGTTCCGGAACTGCTGAAACAGGCTGGAATCTGAGAAAAAACTGCAAAAGTGGCCGAAAGTTTTTAAGCTTTCGGTCACTTTTTTTACTTATCCTTTGACAAACCGGGAGAATCTATTTACAATAGCAACAGACATAAACAACGACTGTGGATTTTCTTCCGGCAGCGAAAATGCCGGGTATAAAAAGGAGTATCTTTATGAGAACATGGGAAAAAAATGTGAGAAAAGTGATTCCGTACACTCCGGGAGAACAGCCCGATGAGCCGGATATGATTAAGCTGAATACCAATGAGAATCCGTATCCGCCGTCTCCGAGGGTTCTTCAGGCATGGAAAGAAATGGATCTGTCGGCGATGCGCCTGTATCCGGATCCCACGGCGAATGTGCTGGTAGAGGCAATTGCCGCGGAATATAAGGTGAAGAAGGAGCAGGTGTTTGTGGGAGTCGGATCTGACGATGTGCTTGCCATGGCGTTTCAGGCATTTTTTAATTCCGATCAGCCGGTTCTGTTTCCGGATATCACGTATTCTTTTTATGATGTCTGGGCTGAATTGTTTGGGATTCCCTATCGCTGCCCGAAATTAAATGAGAACTTTGAGATTGTAAAGGAAGACTATATGGGCCAGAACGGAGGAATCGTCTTTCCAAACCCCAATGCCCCCACGGGCATTCAGATGCCGTTGGAGGATATCGAAGAGATTGTCCGGGCTAATCAGGACGTGGTGGTGATTGTGGATGAAGCCTATGTGGACTTCGGGGCACAGTCTGCTCTCCCTTTGATTGAGAAATATGACAACCTTTTGGTGGTACAGACATTCTCAAAGTCACGTTCGATGGCAGGTATGCGTATCGGATATGCCTTCGGAAGCGAGACGCTGATTCGATATCTGAATGATGTGAAATACTCTTTCAATTCTTATACCATGAACCGCCCGTCCCTTCTTCTGGGAGCGGCCTGTGTGGCAGACCGGGAATATTTCCAGGAGACTGTGGCAAAGATTCAGAAGACGCGAGAGTGGACAAAACAGGAACTTAAGAGACTGGGGTTTGAGTTTGCGGATTCCAAGGCGAACTTTATCTTCGTGACCCATCCATCCTGTCCTGCAAAAGAGCTGTTTGAGGCTTTGAGAAAGAGACACATCTATGTGCGTTATTTCGCAAAACCGCGTATCGATCAGTATCTGAGGATAACGGTGGGAACCCAGGAGGAGATGGAGACATTTATTGAGTTTCTTGAGGAGTATTTTGATAAGCAGTGAGAAAGCTTCTGTTCCGGAAGATTTCATCATATATTAAAGGGCAGAAATGTCTCAAACCAGGAGGCTGCCGAGGAAAGGATTTTAATTTATGAGTAATGAAAAAAACAGCAGAGTCAATCCGCTGCAGATTGTGTTTCGTATCGTTCAGGGAGCCTTGATCGGACTGGGAGCAGTTCTCCCCGGAATTTCCGGAGGGGTACTGAGTGTCATTTTCGGCATTTACAAGCCAATTATGGAGCTTTTGTCCAATCCGTTCAAGCATTTCAAGTCACATGTGCCGCCGCTGATTCCCGTTGCAGTCGGCGGGCTGATCGGATTCTTGGGTGTGGCGAACATTCTTGCGTTTTTCCTGGAGAAATATCCGGATCCTTCGGTCTGTCTGTTTATCGGGCTGATCGGCGGAATGCTTCCTTCCCTGTTTCGTGAGGCAGGAGAACAGGGGCGCAGCAAGGGATCTTACGTTTCGATGGTTGTCTGTATGTGTGTGATTTTTGCGCTGTTGATCGGACTGAAAATGTTTTCTCTGGAAGTCACGCCAAGTTTTGGCTGGTATTTATTCTGCGGTTTCTGTCTGGCACTGAGTGTGATTGCGCCGGGGATGAGTTTTTCAACGCTTCTGATGCCGCTGGGTCTGTACACACCGTTTATTGACGGAATCGGACATTTTAATCTGGGAGTCTTGATTCCGGGAGGAATCGGTGCGGTTGTGACAGTCATCTGTCTGGCGAAGGCAATCAACGCACTGTTTGACAATTTCTATTCGATTGCGTTTCACGGGATTATCGGTATTGTGATTGCAGCCACCGTCATGATCATTCCAGTCTCCGGATTTATGGCCCCGGGACAGTGTGTGGTGAATGTGATCTGTCTGGCAGTGGGAATCGTCGCAGCCCTTGCACTGGATAAATTTAACAGCCGCGTGAAAGTCGAGTGATCTATGATTTGCGAGCGAGTCTGGAAATAAAAATTTGAATTTTGAACGGGGCTTTCGCACCACAGGTGTTGAGAGCTCTTTTTATTCTATACAATCCGGGAGGTTAAGACATGGATGTGAAATCATTTCAGGAAAAATTAGCCCGCATGGTATCTGTGGCAAAAGAGCAGGGAAATCAGATTTCTCTGACGCAGATTAGGGAATTTATGGGCGAGAATCAGCTGGATGAAGGACAGCTGGAAAAGGTTTTGGTTTATTTTAAGTCGCTGAATATCTCCTGCGAGGGAGAGCAGCCTTCTCAGAAGGAAGAAGAGGAGGAAGCAGATATTGTTAAGGCAGATCCCCTCAGCGCGGAGGAAGAACAGTATCTCAGGGAGTACGAGAAAAGCCTGGAGGGAGTCGCGTCTGCGGGGCAGGAAGAGTTCCGGAAGCTTTGCCAGGCAATGGACAGAGGAGAAGAGCAGGCGGCAGGGAGAATAGCGGAACTGTTCCTGCCAAGGGTGATCCAGATTGCCACAGGACTGCACAGAAAAGATTATTTTCTGGGAGATATGATACAGGAAGGAAATATGGCGCTTATGGCCGCTTTGCAGGCATGGCATCCAGAGGGAGACCCGGAGCGCTGGCTGGAAAAGCAGGTACGTCAGGGACTTCTTGAGACGCTGCGGATGAAAGAACAGCAGAATTATCAGGATGAAGCTCTGGTGGAAAAGGTGCGGAAGCTGGAAGCAGCGGTGAGAGAGCTGTCTGAGGAAGGAGAGAAGAAATTCAGTCTGGAAGAACTGGCGGTACTGTTGGACATGGATGTGGATGAGATCCGGGATGTGCTTCGGCTCACCGGAGATGATCAGTAAGAAGAAATGCATAAAAGAGCCGGGAAATGTATATGCTGTAAGTAAAAAAACTGGAGATGGAGGAATTTGTGGTGATGGGAATCTTGACAGCATTGCTTTCCGGAGCTTTGATGAGTATTCAGGGAGTGTTTAACACGGAGGTGACGAAACAGACCAGCTTGTGGGTGTCCACAGGATGGGTTCAGTTGTCAGCGTTCGCAGTCTGTGTTCTCGCATGGCTCTATAATGGCAGGCAGAGTGTGGGAGCGCTGTTCCAGGTGGAGAATAAGTATACCCTTCTGGGAGGGGTAATAGGAGCTTTTATAACAGTAACTGTCATCCAGAGTATGAGTCAGCTGGGGCCTGCGAAGGCAGCCATGCTGATTGTGATCTCCCAGCTGGCGGTGGCCTATCTCATCGAATTGTTTGGATTATTTGGCGTGGACAGGCAGACCTTTGAGTGGAAGAAGCTTCTGGGTATGGCTCTTGCCATTGTGGGGATTGTAATTTTTAAATGGGAAAAATGAAAAGTTTCAGGGAAGAATCTTTGACTGCCTACTTGTAATTATCGGATAAATTCGTTAAAATAAAAATGGTTATGTATAATTGTCGGGGACTTTACAAAATTTTTTGTAAAGGAGAAGACAAAATGCGTATAAACTCTAAAAGAATTTTGTGCTGTGTGATTGCCTCTCTTCTTTTTGCCGCATTCCTGGGAGGGTGCGGACAGGAAGAGGAGGAGCTTGTTCTGACCGAGGAAGAGACAGAGGCAGAACAGGAAGAGACAGCAGAGACTTCCAGGGAGGAACCAACAGAGGAGAATGTGAAAATTTGTGTGGACCTGGGCGGAGCTGTGGCGAACCCAGGAGTTTATTTTTTGGAGGAAGGCAGCCGCCTGTATCAGGCTGTCGAGATGGCCGGAGGTTTTACCGGCGAGGCAGCGGTGTCTGCGCTGAATCAGGCACAGGTTCTCACAGATGGACAGCAGATCAGGGTACCTACCCAGGAGGAGATAGAGCTTCAGCCGGAGCTGGCAGCCGGCCAGGAAGAGAGCGGAATTGGACCGGAACCAGACGGCAGAGTGAATATCAATACAGCGGATGCACAGGAGCTGATGACCTTAAGCGGGATCGGAGAAGCCCGGGCCCAGGCAATCATTGCCTACCGGGAAGAGCAGGGCGGTTTCGCCAGTCCGGAACAGATTATGGAAGTCAGCGGCATCGGCGAAGGAATATACAGCCGTATTGAAGACCAGATTGCAGTAGAATAGGAGAAGATTATGAGTAAAAAGGTTTTGGTAGTAGATGACGAGAAGCTGATTGTGAAAGGAATTCGTTTCAGTCTGGAACAAGATGATATGGAAGTGGACTGTGCATATGACGGCGAAGAAGCCTTAGAGCTTGCGAAGAAGAATCATTATGACATTATTCTTCTGGATTTGATGCTTCCGAAAGTGGATGGCCTGGAGGTGTGCCAGCAGATCCGGGAATTTTCCGATGTGCCCATTGTGATGCTGACGGCAAAAGGAGAGGATATGGACAAAATTATGGGGCTGGAATATGGGGCAGACGATTATATTACCAAGCCTTTTAATATTCTGGAGGTGAAGGCTCGTATCAAAGCAATCATGCGGCGTGCGCATCAGGAGGCCAAAACCCAGGAGAAGGCAAAGACCGTTCAGGTAGGAGATCTGCGTATGGACTGTGAGAGCCGGAGAGTTTTCATTGGAGAGAAAGAGATTAACCTGACGGCGAAAGAATTTGATGTCCTGGAGCTTCTGGTATTTAATCCTAACAAAGTCTACAGCAGAGAGAATCTGCTGAACATCGTCTGGGGCTACGAGTACCCTGGTGATGTGAGAACCGTGGACGTACATATTCGAAGACTGCGTGAGAAAATTGAGAAGAACCCCAGCGAGCCGAAATACGTGCACACAAAATGGGGAGTCGGATATTATTTCCAGGCTTGATAGAAGAAATGAGGGCAGGAGAATTCTGAATCAGGGAGTTCTCCTGCGTTTCTGACTTAGAGGAATGCATATGAAAAAGAACAGAAAAAAATCAAAATTTTTTAGAAGCCTTCGGTTCCGGATCATGATTATTCTGTTTATCCTGGGAATTGTCCCCAGTGTGATAGTGGCTGCCGGAATTATAGGTACCTATGAGGACCGGGCGGTTGCGCTGCGTATCAGCAACGTGAAGAACCAGTGCGATATTATATCGGATATGTTGATTCATGAAGGTTACATGGAAGATCCCAGTTCAGTGTCCATCAACAGTAAGCTGGAGATGTTTTCCAGTGTCTACAGCGGCCGGGTGATGGTGCTGGATCTGGACTTTCGAATTATCAAAGACACATACAACCTGGATGAAGGAAAGACTTTGATCTCGGAGGATGTCTTCCGCTGTTATCAGGGAGAGGTGAGTACCCAGTATAACCGCGACAGTCAGTACCTGGAGATGGCTTTTCCGATTCAGGGAGAGGATGATGATCAGATCTACGGAGTGGTCTTCGTCAGTGCATCCACCAATGAAATTGCCACCAGTATCGATGTTCTGGAACAGAGGGAAATTCTGATTCTGGGAATCATTTCCATTCTGGTAGTCGTGTTGGGATATGTGCTTTCCGGATTTCTTGTGAAGCCATTGGCCAGAGTGACGAAGGCGATAGAGGATCTGACAGACGGATACCAGAAGGATGAAATTTCGGTTACTGACTATACGGAGACTGAGTTGATTACGGATGCGTTCAATAAGATGCTGAACCGTATGAAAGTGCTGGATGACTCCAGACAGGAATTTGTCTCCAATGTGTCTCATGAGTTGAAGACACCGATGACATCCATGAAGGTGCTGGCGGATTCTCTGGTGGGACAGGAGAATGTTCCGGAAGAACTCTACCAGGAGTTTCTGCAGGATATTACGGTGGAGATTGACCGGGAGAATAAGATTATCAACGATCTTCTTTCTCTGGTGAAGCTGGATAAGAAGGCTTCGGATCTGAATGTGGAGCATCTGAACATCAATGAACTGCTGGAAGCAATTTTAAAAAGACTCAGACCGATTGCGGATAAGCGGAATATTGATTTGATACTGGACAGTTTCCGTCCGGTGGAAGCCGATGTGGATGAGGTTAAATTTACACTGGCGATCAGTAATCTTGTGGAGAACGGCATCAAGTATAATGTGGACGATGGATGGGTTCGGGTATCCCTGGATGCGGACTATAAGTATTTTTATGTGACCGTGGCAGACTCAGGAATGGGAATTCCGGAGGAGCATATTGAGAGAATCTTTGAGAGATTTTACCGGGTGGATAAGTCCCATTCCAGAGAGATCGGAGGAACAGGTCTTGGCCTGGCAATTACGAAAAGCGCAATTTTGATGCATCATGGTGTGATCAAAGTATTCAGCAAGGAAGACGAGGGAACCACATTCTCCGTGAGAATTCCTTTGTCTTATATTCCATCGTAGGAGGTTGTACTGAGATGAAAAGATGGATTATTTTTTGGCTGACGGTCATCCTGTGCTTCAGTCTTGGGGGATGTGATATGTTTCACATCAAAGTGGAGGATAACAGCAAGGGAGAACAGCCAAAAGAAGGAAGTTATCTGATTTACTATATGAATGTGGATGAGACTGGGCTTGAGAGAGATTCCTTCCGTCCGGAGAAGGATGATACAGAGTCTGTGGTTCAGGAGATGCTGGACCGTCTGGACAATGAAGAACCAAAAGATGATATGCTGGCCCTTTTGCCGGATGATGTGAATGTGAATTCCTATGCCATCAGGCGGGACACCGTGGTGATTGATTTTAACAAGAATTATCGGCAAATGGGAGCGGTCCGGGAGGTGCTGGCGAGAGCTGGTATTGTGAAGACTTTGATTCAGGTCCCCAAGATTCGAAACATAGAATTTACAGTCAACGGAGAGGCTGTGGTGGACTCCCAGGGAGATCCGGTGGGTGAGATGAATGCGAATACCTTTGTGGAGTATACAGGGACAGATATTAACAATTATCAGTATACAACTTTGACTTTGTATTTCACCAACGAGGCCGGTGACAGGCTTGTGCCGGAACGGCGCAATGTCTACTACAGCAGCAATCTGCCGCTGGAGCGCGTAGTGATGGAACAGCTTCTGAAAGGGCCAAGGGAGGAAGGAATGCAGAGAACACTCCCGGATGACACAAATATCCTTGGGGTGACGGTCTCTGACAATATCTGTTATGTGAATTTCGGCAGTTCTTTTCTGGACAATACCCTTCCGGTTCAGGAGAATATTCCTATTTACTCTATTGCAAATTCACTGATTGACTCGTGCGGTGTCAAGCGGGTACAGATTTCTGTGGAGGGGGACAGTAAGATTATCTTCCGTGAAACCATGAATCTGGATCAGTTTTACAAAAAAAATACCGATTTAATACAAAAGGAAGCAGCAAAGGAGGAGTAATTGAGAAGAAGACCAATGTGTATTCTCTGCCTGCTTCTGATGTTTGGAATCTGGACGGCAGACTGTCTGGGGCTGCCCCTGTTTAGGGAGAGGCCCCTGAGTGAAAGCCAGGAGAGACAGTGGTTGGAAGAGACAGTCACCGTCCGGGGAATCCTTCAGGAGAAAGTGGAGAAGGAGACCAGTTTTTCAATTTATCTAAAAAATGCAGTTCTGACATTTCCGTCAAAAACAATCCCTATTAAAAATACAAAAATCTATATGGAAGAGAAAATTCCCTTTCCCAGAGGTACCATTCTGAGCGTTCGGGGAATTCTTCACGGGATAGACGCGCCGAGAAATCCCGGAGAATTTGACAATCCTGTCTATTACGAGACGCAGGGAATCTATTACACGATGTCCGGAGGGCATGTTCTGGCATACTCCGGAAACCCGGTGTGGTATGAGAAAAAGATGGAGGACTTCAAAGAAAGACTTTCTGTCTGTTTTGGGAGGATTGGAGGAAAGTACGCAGGGATTTTCCAGGCCATGCTCCTGGGAGACAAAAGCGGACTGGACCCGCAGATCAAAAGTCAGTATCAGATGGCAGGAATCATTCATATTCTGGCCATTTCCGGTCTTCATCTGTCGATCCTGGGAAGTGGTTTTTTCCAGATCCTCAAACGGGTGGGGGCAGGAAACGGACTGGCCGGGATCCTGGCTCTTGCGGTCATGATTCCCTACGGGGTGATGACCGGGAGCAGCGTGGCTACTATGCGTTCAGTAATCATGTTTTTAATTGGAATTGGGGCTAAGATTTCCGGGAGAAGTTATGATCTTCTTTCTTCTCTGTCCGTGGCAGCGATCCTGATTCTTCTGGAATGTCCTGCCTGTCTGTATTATAGTGGATTCCAACTGTCTTTCGGGGCAGTTCTGGGATTGGGGTGGATTTTACCGATTCTTCAGGAAGCCTGGAAGGACAGCCCTTTGGCAGCCCCTTTTCTGGGAGCGGTCAGCGTTCATCTGGTTATGATTCCATTGCTTTTGCATTCTTTCAGTGAGGTGTCAGTCCTGGGTATATTTCTGAATTTGCTGGTGATTCCCACGGTGGGAGGAGTACTGATCAGCGGACTGGCCGGTGTAGCGGCAGGGCTGCTGTCCCTTTCTGCGGGGAAGCTTTTGATTTTGCCGGGAAAAGTCCTTTTGGCAGTTTACAACGGACTGGGGGATTTGTGCTGCCGTTTTCCTTTTTGTACCTGGGTGGGAGGAAAACCGGAATTCTGGCAGATCGTTATCTATTATCTGCTCTTGATTTTTGTGATGGAATTTTTGAGGAGATCTCAGAATTCAAGAAAAACTTGGAAAAAGATTTGGAAAGGAATGCTGGCGGCCCTCTATGTCCTCTCCCTGGCCGTCTTAGGATGGAAAGACTGCAGCGGCTTAAGGATTACCTTCCTGGACGTGGGACAGGGGGATGGAATTGTCTTAGAAGATCAAGGGGAATGCTATCTGATAGACGGGGGAAGCACCAGCCAGTCTATGGTTGGAACCTATCGGATTCTTCCTTTTATCAAGAGCAGGGGGATCTCGAAAATTCAGGCAGTCTTTGTCACCCACACGGATGAAGATCACTGTAATGGTGTGATGGAGATTTTAAAAGCGCAGACGGCACATACCACTTCTGTGAGGGTGAAGCGGCTGGTTCTCCCCGCATGGCAGGAGAAACCGGAGACCTATGTGAAACTGGAAGGCTTGGCGGAGAAGGCTGGGATTCCCATTTTCTATGTGCGAAGGGGAGAGAGCCTGAAAATCAAAGATCTGAGAATGTCTGTGAAAAATCCTGGGCCGGAGTCGGATCCGGAAGATACCAATGGAGGTTCTATTGTGCTCCAGATGGAGTACGGTGAGTTTCGGGGACTGTTCACCGGGGATATCGGGGAAGAGCAGGAGAGGGAGATTTTGGGAGGAGTCCAAAAGTGTACACTTTTAAAAGTTGCGCATCATGGTTCGAAGAATTCCAGCTGTGAAGAATTTCTGAAGAAAGTCCATCCCTGGCTGAGTGTGATTTCCGTCGCGGAGGAGAATCTGTACGGCCATCCCCATCCGGCGGCAGTCAGCCGCCTGAAAAAATGGAGCAAAGAGGTTCGGATGACGAAAGAAGACGGCGCGATACAGGTATGGACGGATGGAAGAAAAATGAAGGTGAAGAGCTTTACGGGGTTCTGAAATCATGGTAACATAAGTGCGGAGGATGATGCCGTGAAGAGTATACAGGAAGACATTAAAAAGCAGGAGTTTAAGCCGGTTTATCTTCTCTTTGGAGAGGAAGCTTATCTGAGGCAGCAGTACAAGCAGATGCTTTTGAAAGCACTGGTTCCGGAGAATGATACCATGAATTTCAGCAGATATGAGGGACGTAAGGTTGAGCCCAGGCAGATCATAGATCTGGCGGAAACCATGCCCTTTTTCGCCTCAAAACGGGTAATACTGCTGGAGAATACCGGTTTTTTTAAGAATAAATGTGAGGAACTGGCAGAATATCTGAAGCAGGTTCCGGACTATCTCTGTATGATTTTTGTGGAGACAGAGGTGGACAAGAGAGGAAAGATGTATAAGGCTGCGAAAGCAGCCGGAAGAGTTGTGGAATTTTCTGTGCAGAATTCCCAGATGCTGACCAAATGGGTTCTCCAGATTTTAAACCGTGAGGGAAAAAAGATTACCCAGAGAAATATGGAATTATTTCTCACGAAGACAGGGACGGATATGGGAAATATCCGCATGGAGCTGGAGAAACTGCTCTCTTACACAATGGGACGCAGTGTGGTGGAGAGAGAGGATATTGAGGCCGTGTGCACTACACAGACGACGAATAAAATTTTTGAGATGGTGCGGGCGGTGACGGAAAAGGATCAGAAAAAAGCGCTGGATCTGTATAACGATTTGCTGACGCTTAGGGAGCCGCCCATGAGAATTCTGTTTCTTCTGGCCCGGCAGTTCAATCAGCTGATGGTGACAAAAGAGATGATGGAGAAAGGATACGGCCAGCCTGAGATCGCCAGCCGTCTGGGGGTGCCTCCTTTTGTGGCACGCAGTTATCTTCAGATTGCCAGAAGATATCGATTCAGTCAGCTTTTGCAGGCAGTGAAGGATTTTACGGAAGCGGAAGAGCTGGTGAAGACAGGAAGACTGGGAGAAGCTCTGAGTGTGGAGCTGCTGATCGTGAAATACAGTGCGTAACGAAAAAACGGACAAAAAAAGACAGCCACTGACGGTATGGCTGTCTTTGCATGTTTAAGTTTAAAATAAAATCTATTAGCCGATGCTGTTAACGGCTTTTGTTAAACGAGAAATTTTTCTGGAGCAGTTATTTTTGTGATAAACACCTTTGGAAGTTGCTTTGCTGATGGTAGAGATTGCGTTTGCCAGTGCAGCATTTGCAGCTTCTTTGTCGTTCTGTGCCACAGCAGCCTCAACTTTTTTGATAGAAGTCTTAACAGCTGAGCGGATTGCTTTGTTTCTCGCAGCTTTTGTTCTGTTTACTAAAATACGTTTTTTTGCAGATTTGATGTTAGCCAATTTGTACACCTCCAATTTATTTACAGTTCTTAAATCAGTTTTCTTTTCTTCCAAGGAATAGACACGGACATTCCTATGGAAACATGCTTATATAGTTTAGTATAAGTCTGAGAGGTTGTCAATACATAAAACCTGAAAAACTGCAAAAAATAAAGAAAAATACCAGATATTAAAAGTCAATGGAGGGAGAAAAATGCTGGAGAATTACCGAATCCGAACAGATCTTGCTCTGGAAGCCACGGAGCGTTTTAGAGAAGAGAAAGTGGAAATCCGGGGTGTGGCAGTCCGGGAGAATTATGACGAAGAGCGAGACATCCGCACGACAGTTGTAAAAATTGAGACAGAAAACGGTGCAAAGGCGATGGGGAGACCCCAGGGAACTTACATCACGATTGAGGCTCCCAATCTGTCTCTTCCGGATGAGGACTACCACAGGGAGATCTCACAGGAGATTGCACATCATCTGCGGCAGCTTCTGCACCTGCAGGAGGAGACTTCGGTTCTTGTGGTGGGATTGGGAAACCGTGAGATCACGCCAGACGCTCTGGGGCCGAATGTGATAGGCAATCTTCGGATGACACGGCATATAATCCGGGAATACGGTGTCTCAGGAATCGGACAGGAAAAAGCCCACCGTGTCAGCGGAATTGTGCCCGGCGTGATGGCGCAGACAGGAATGGAGACTCTGGAGATTATCCAGGGAGTTGTGACGGAGACAAAACCGGAGGTGGTGATTGCCATTGATGCGCTGGCGGCAAGGAGTACCAAACGGCTGAACCGCACGATTCAGATTACGGACACGGGGATTAACCCGGGGTCCGGGGTGGGAAATCACAGGGAAGGATTGAATGAAGAGAATCTGCAGGTGAAGGTGATCGGGATCGGTGTCCCTACCGTGGTGGACGCTGCCACCATTGTCCATGATGCCATGGCCCATCTTTTGGATGCACTGGATGAGGCGGAGCAGAAAGAATTTCTGGAAGAAATGATTTCGCCCCAGCTGCACAGTCTGTTTGTGACGCCGAAGGATGTGGATGAGACGATTAAACGTCTGGGGTACACGATCTCTGAGGGACTTAATATGGCATTTGCCCAAGTGTAGTGGACTTTTGTGAGGAAGATCGTCATATACATTCTAAGAGGTGATTAGGTGACGAGATTCCAAAAAGCGTTCTGCGTAATTCTGTGCTTGAGTCTGGTGGGAATTCCTGCAGTAAAAAAAGCGGATTTTATTCAGATACCACAGATAAAGAGCGAGGATCTGGAACGCCTCTGGAAGCGTCTTCCGATCTATGGATACCTGCAGGAGAAGGCGGTGTGGGAGCCGAAGAAGGAAGATCCTGAGACTTATGAAAAGATTGTGGAAGCCAATGAAGAATATCTGGCGGGAAAAGTCCTGGATGAGAATCAGGATTCTGTCGAACAGGAAGAAGAGAAAGAAAAAGAGAAAGAGCAGTCTGAAAAAGAGGAGGAGTCTGTGCAGGCTGCGGTGACACCCCATCCGGTTTTGGATTTGTCTGCGGAGAGACTGGCAGACTATGATTACCTGGTAAACAATTTTTTTATCATAGATCCAAACACACAGACCAGTCCCGAGCAGCTGAATGCGGCAAATTTTCTGGCGGAAGATCTGACGATGAAACAGGATAACTCGAAACCCCAGATTTTAATTTACCACAGTCATTCTCAGGAAGACTTCACGGATACAGTACCTGGAGATTCAAGCACAACCGTGGTGGGAGTCGGAGATTACCTGACAGAGATTCTGCAGAGTCAGTACGGATATCAGGTGCTTCATATCACGGATGCTTTCGACATTGTGGATGGAAAGATTGACAGAAATCAGGCGTATGATTTCGCAAGGGAGAAAGTGGAGCAGGTTCTGGAAGAAAATCCGTCCATTGAGGTGATTATTGACTTGCACCGTGACGGAGTGCCGGAGGATCGCCATCTGGTGACCGAGATCAATGGAAAACCCACGGCACAGATTATGTGTTTTAATGGACTTAGTTACACGACGAACAATGGTCCGGTGGAATATCTGCCGAATCCTTATATCCAGGATAATCTTGCCTTTTCCTTTCAGTTGGAGTATCAGGCAGCTCAATATTATCCCGATTTGTACAGAGGAATTTATCTGGCAGGGCTTCGGTATAATCTGCACCTGCGCCCAAAAGCAATTCTATTGGAAGCAGGGGCACAGACCAATTCTGTGGAGGAAGTGAAAAATGCCATGGAACCCTTTGCGGATATTTTAAACCGTGTGCTGACTGGTCAGAGTTAAAAGAATGCGAAAAAAGAATTTTGCCTGGCAAAGTTCTTTTTTTGTGGGATGGAATGACAAATTCAAAGAAGCTGTGCTATAATAAATCGTTAAGAACCGAATTTGACTATAGGAGGAGACGATTTTTGGCTACAATAGATCAGAGTAAAATTAGAAATTTCTGTATCATTGCCCATATTGATCATGGAAAATCAACTTTGGCAGATCGGATTATAGAGATGACAGGACTGTTGACAGACCGGGAGATGCAGTCTCAGGTGCTGGATAACATGGATCTGGAGAGGGAGAGAGGAATCACCATTAAGGCGCAGGCTGTCCGTATTGTGTATAAAGCGCAGGACGGGGAGGAGTACATCTTCAATCTGATCGATACCCCGGGACATGTGGACTTTAACTATGAGGTATCGAGAAGTCTTGCGGCCTGTGACGGAGCGGTGCTGGTGGTGGATGCCGCCCAGGGAATTGAAGCTCAGACTTTGGCGAATGTGTATCTGGCTCTGGACCATGATCTGGATGTGATACCGGTGATCAATAAGATTGATCTGCCCAGTGCGGATCCGGAGAGAGTCATCAATGAGATTGAGGATGTCATCGGCATCGAGGCACAGGATGCTCCCAGAATCTCAGCGAAGACAGGAGAGAATGTCCAGGAGGTTCTGGAACAGATTGTCCAGAAAATTCCGGCGCCTCAGGGAGATCCGTCTGCACCTTTGCAGGCGCTGATCTTTGACTCCGTCTATGATGCGTACCGGGGAGTGATTGTCTTTTGCCGGATTAAGGAAGGAAGTGTCCGGAAGGGCACACCGATTCGGATGATGGCCACAGGAGCTACGGAGGAAGTGGTGGAAGTCGGCTATTTCGGAGCGGGACAGCTGATCCCTTGTGAGGAGCTGAGTGCCGGAATGGTGGGCTATATTACGGCAAGCATTAAGAATGTGCGTGATACCCGGGTGGGAGATACCATCACCAACCGTGACAATCCTTGCGCTCAGCCGCTTCCGGGATATAAGAAAGTGAATCCCATGGTATACTGTGGTATGTACCCGGCAGACGGAGCCAAGTACCAGGATCTGAGAGATGCGCTGGAAAAACTGCAGCTGAACGATGCTTCTCTTCAGTATGAGCCGGAGACATCTGTGGCTCTCGGGTTTGGCTTCCGCTGTGGTTTTCTGGGATTGCTGCACCTGGAGATTATCCAGGAGCGTCTGGAGAGAGAGTACAATCTGGACTTGGTGACCACGGCGCCTGGAGTAATTTATAAAGTCTATAAAACCAACGGCGAGATGTTTGAATTGACCAATCCTTCCAATCTGCCGGATCCGTCAGAGATTGAGTATATGGAAGAACCCATGGTGGACGCGGAGATTATGGTGACGACAGAGTTTATCGGAGCCATCATGGAATTGTGCCAGGAACGGCGGGGCCAGTATCAGGGTATGGAATATATGGAGGAAACCCGTGCCCTTCTCAAGTACAAGCTTCCGTTAAATGAAATCATCTATGACTTCTTTGACGCCCTGAAATCCAGATCCAGAGGATATGCTTCACTGGACTATGAGCTGTGCGGATATGAGCGCAGTGAGCTGGTAAAACTGGATATTCTGGTGAATAAGGAAGAGGTGGATGCACTGTCCTTCATTGTCCATGCGGATACCGCTTATGAGAGGGGCAGGAAGATGTGTGAGAAGTTAAAAGAGGAGATTCCGCGCCAGCTGTTCGAGATTCCGATTCAGGCAGCCATTGGAAGCAAAATCATTGCCAGAGAGACGGTGAAGGCTCTGAGAAAGGATGTCCTTGCGAAATGTTATGGCGGTGATATCAGCCGAAAGAAGAAATTGCTGGAAAAACAGAAAGAAGGAAAGAAGAGAATGCGTCAGGTGGGTAATGTGGAGATCCCACAGAAGGCATTTATGAGTGTCCTGAAGCTGGATGACAAGTAATGGTATAAGGCACGAAAAAGGGAGGATGAAGATGAGAAGAATTCCTACTATGGTATTGTGCAGTGTGCTGGCAGTGTCCATGACGGTGTTCGGGGGCTGCGGCAAAAAGAATGAAGAAGAGACCCAGATTAAACAGCTGATCACAGGAACACCAACGCCAACGGTTCAGCCGGAGGCGGATAACCCGGAGAATACGCAGACAACAGATGGGATATCCATGACGAATGACTATCTGAATCAGAAAGAGGCAGGGGAAGTTCCCTCAATCAAAGATAACAAGAATGTCTCCGCATCCGAGGGAGAAGACGGCACTTCCCAGCAGGATGGCCAGGGAGAGGATACCGACTCCCAGGGAAATGGGGAAGACAGTCAGGATGAGAGCGGTGAGTCGTAATTCCAAAGAGCTTGAACTGTATCTGCATATTCCCTTCTGCGTGAAAAAATGTGATTACTGTGATTTCCTTTCCGGGCCCTGGGATAGGGAGACGCGCAGGCGGTATGTTCAGGCCCTTATCGGAGAGATCGGAGCGCTTGGGAAGAAGTATGGATCCCAGGAGCGGGAAATACGCTCCGTCTTTTTCGGAGGGGGGACTCCGTCCCTTCTGACGGGTGATGAGATTGCCGGTCTGATGGACTGTCTGTGTGAAAACTTTTCCATAAAAGAGGGCACAGAGATTACCATGGAAGCGAATCCCGGAACTCTCACAGCGGAGAATCTGGAAAAATATAAGCAGAGCGGTGTCAATCGCCTGAGCCTCGGGTGTCAGTCCATGAATGATGAAGAGCTTCGCATGCTGGGCAGAATTCATACAGTGCGGGAATTCCTGGAATCCTATGATATGGCGCGCAATGCCGGATTTGAGAATCTGAATGTGGATCTCATGTCGGCCATACCTGGACAGCAGGTGAGAGACTGGGAGAGAAATCTGAAAAAGGTGGCTGAGCTCGGGCCGGAACATATCTCTGCCTATAGCCTGATCGTGGAGGAAGGAACTCCTTTTTCCAGGAGAAAACTGGATCTCCCGGACGAAGACAGCGAGAGAAGAATGTATGAGATGACAGGGGAGATTCTCAGGGAGTATGGATATCATCCCTATGAGATCTCCAACTATGCCCGGTCGGGCCGGGAATGTATCCACAATGTGGGATATTGGAAGAGAATTTCATATCTGGGAATGGGGCTGGGAGCCGCTTCCCTGATTGATGGAAATCTTCGCTATCAGAATACCTGCGTCATGGAGGAGTATCTGAGGGACAGTGTCGATCCAAAGAAACTGTTTCGGGAAGAACAGATCCTGAGCAGTCAGGAAGAGATGGAAGAGTTTATGTTTCTCGGACTTCGCATGACAGAAGGAATCCGGGAAGAAGATTTTTCGGAGTACTTTGGATGCAGCATAGATAAAATATATGGAGAGAAAATTGAAAAACATCAAAAGCTTGGACTTCTGGAGCGCAGAGATGGAAGAGTGAGGCTGACGCGGCGGGGAATCAGTGTGAGCAATCAGGTGTTTGTGGATTTTCTTCTGGATTAGAGACGGTACGGATGTACCGTCTTTTGTTTTGGTCTTGTATCCTGGAAAATTATGTGATAAGATAAAGCAAACAAACGTTCCGAATATCAGTTCGATTAAATGAGAGGGGTGAAGAAGTGGAGAAGAAGAGTCCGTCCTTTGGAAAGACACTCAGTTTGGAGGAGAAGCTGGCGATTCTGGCAGACGCGGCGAAGTATGATGTGGCATGTACATCCAGCGGTGTCAGCAGGAGAGGGGAGAAGGGAAGCCTTGGCAATGCCTGTGCGGCGGGGATCTGCCATAGTTTCGCCTCGGATGGAAGATGTATCTCTCTTTTGAAAATTCTGCTGAGCAATGAATGTATTTATGACTGTAAATATTGTCTGAACCGGAGATCAAATGATCAGCCCAGAGCGACCTTCACGCCGGAGGAGATTTGCCGTCTGACGGTGGAATTTTATAGGAGAAATTATATTGAGGGGCTTTTTCTAAGCTCCGGGGTTGTGAAAAATCCTACCTATACAATGGAGCAGATGTATCAGACGCTGTATCTGCTCAGAACGAAGTACCGGTTTCGCGGCTATATTCATGTGAAAGCGATTCCCCAAGCGGCGCCGGAGGTGATCGAGATGACAGGGTATCTGGCAGATCGTATGAGCGTCAACCTGGAACTTCCCACGGCGGATGGTATGCAGCGGCTGGCACCGAATAAGAGCCACAGCCATATTTTAAAACCAATGCGTCAGATTCAGAATGGAATCAGTGAGTACCGTCTATCGATAGGAAAGGATTCACGGATGGAACGCCACCAGATTAACAGTCAGCTTTCCGGCAGCATTTTTTCTGAGGTTCCGGACAGAATATCAGGAGAAAGTTTGAAGGACTTGCCGGGAAGAAGAAGGAAGCCGGCAGCCTTTGTGCCGGCAGGGCAGAGTACGCAGATGATTATAGGGGCGACACAGGAGAATGACTATCAACTTCTGACAACCACACAGGCTTTGTATCAGAAGTTTGATCTGAAGAGGGTATTTTTTTCAGCCTATGTTCCTTTGAATGAGGATCCTCTGCTCCCGGATCTGGGAACGGCTCCTCCTCTCCTGAGAGAGCACAGACTTTATCAGGCGGATTGGCTGCTCCGCTTTTATGGATTTCATGCCGAAGAACTTTTAAGCCCGGGGAGACCGAATTTTAACGTGCTTGTGGACCCCAAGTGTGACTGGGCTTTAAGGCATCTGGAACTGTTTCCGGTGGAGATTAACCGTGCGTCCTATGAAGAACTCCTGAGAGTTCCAGGGATCGGCGTGAAGTCTGCCATGAGAATTGTGCGCGCCCGCCATGGGAGTGTGTTGGATTTTGACGGGTTGAAGAAGATTGGTGTGGTGCTGAAACGGGCGAAATATTTCATCACCTGTAAAGGCAAGATGATGTACGCCATTCCCATTGAGGAGGATTTTTTGACGAGGCAGCTGACAGGGGAGGACTCCAGGTCAAACTGGGAGATTGAGCACCCTCAGACATACAGACAGCTCTCCCTGTTCGAAGATATGAATATGGAGATGCCTCCAACTGTGGAGGATGTGGGAAAGTCCGTGTCGGGACAGTTATAGGAGGAACGATGGAGATATATACCTGTGAAGATCAGTTTGAGAGTATGATGACATGTGTCTATGAGGCCTGGGCTTCTAAGAACGGACACTCCAATGTGCGCCTGATGTTGGAACCTGTGTTGGAGCCGGAGCTGTTTTGCCGCTATCATCATGTGGAGGGGGATCCTCAGATTGCCCAGAAGGTGGTTCGCTCTGTGAGGCGGAAGATTTCCCGGAAAGCTTATGAGATGATGTATGGGGCGGCGATGTCTTTTCGCCCGGAGAAGCTGGATGCCATATACCGGTTTCTGGTTCTGGGATTCTACGTGGGAGCAAGTGTGACCGATCTTTTGGGAGAGGCATGTGTGAACACGGTGTTCCAGCTGGACAGGAAAGTAAAAAACGAGGCACACTATTTTCGGGAGTTTATCCGTTTTTCCAGTGTGATGGATGGAAGGATCCTTTGGGCGAGAATCGATCCCAAATGTGATATTCTCACACTGGTGGCACCCCATTTTTGTGACAGAATGCCTTCGGAGGCCTGGATGATTGTGGACGGCGTAAGAGGCATGGCGGCAGTACATCCCCCGGATGAGGAATTTTATCTGACAAAGATTTCCAAAGATGAGCTGAGCCGTATGGAAGTAAGCCGGGGGAAAACGGATCCTTACGCAGGCCTGTGGGAATCTTTTTTTCATGCGGTGGGAATTGAGCAGAGGCGCAATGTCAAATGCCAGAGAACGATGCTGCCTCTGTGGTATCGAAAAAATATGACAGAATTTCAGTGAGAAGATGGGAATCCCGCGACGGAGGGGAGTAAGGATTGCATTCTATTTTTTTTTGTAGTATAGTCGACAGTGTTGAGAGTTGAGATATGAAGAAATCCAAAGGAGAATCAGATAAATGGCAGCAGAGAAAAGCAGTAAACAGTTTATCAAGATACGGGGAGCAAATGAGAATAACCTGAAACACCTGGATGTGGATATTCCGAGAAACCAGCTGGTGGTTCTCACTGGTCTGAGCGGATCCGGAAAATCTTCCCTTGCCTTTGATACCATTTACGCGGAAGGGCAGAGAAGATATATGGAATCACTGTCTTCCTATGCGAGACAGTTTCTTGGCCAGATGGAAAAACCGGATGTGGAGAGCATCGAGGGACTGCCGCCGGCAATTTCCATCGATCAGAAATCTACGAACCGGAATCCCAGATCTACAGTGGGAACGGTGACAGAGATCTATGATTATTTCCGCCTTCTCTATGCGAGAATCGGAATTCCCCATTGCCCGGTCTGCGGAAAGGAGATTCGGAAACAGACGGTGGATCAGATGGTGGATCAGATCATGGGACTCCCGGAGAGGACCCGAATTCAGCTTCTTGCACCGGTGGTGCGGGGGCGGAAGGGAACACATGCCAAGCTGCTGGCTCAGGCTAAGAAGAGCGGCTATGTGCGTGTGCAGATAGATGGGAGCATTTATGAACTTTCTGAGGAAATCAAGCTGGACAAGAATATAAAACATAATATTGAGATTGTGGTGGACCGTCTGGTGGTCAAACCGGGAATTGAGAAGAGACTTACTGACTCCATTGAGACGGTGCTGGATCTGGCTGACGGACTTCTGGTTGTGGATAAGATGGACGGGACGACGATGAATTTCAGCCAGAGTTTTTCCTGCCCGGACTGTGGAGTCAGCATTGATGAGATTGAGCCGAGAAGTTTTTCTTTTAACAATCCGTTTGGAGCTTGTCCGGAGTGTCTTGGACTTGGTTACAAAATGGAATTTGATCCGGATCTGATGATTCCGGACAAGAGCCTGAGTATCTCCCAGGGTGCCATCACAGTTCTGGGATGGCAGTCCTGTACGGACAAAGGAAGTTTCACCAGAGCGATTCTGGATGCCCTGTGCGAGGAATACCACTTCAGTCTGGACACACCGTTTGAGGAGTACCCGCAGGAGATACAAGACGTAATTTTATATGGAACGGACGGGAAGGTTCTGAAAGTCCGCTACAAGGGGCAGAGAGGCGAAGGAATCTATGATGTGGCCTTTCAGGGGT
Organism: Candidatus Blautia intestinigallinarum; assembly: GCA_019112635.1. Lineage (GTDB taxonomy): Bacteria > Bacillota > Clostridia > Lachnospirales > Lachnospiraceae > Blautia_A > Blautia_A intestinigallinarum. Next base: position 112,632 of record DXIX01000012.1, read on the forward strand.
TGATCCGCAATGTGGAGCAGCGTTACCGGGAGACTGGTTCGGACACGATGAAGCAGGAGTATGAAACTTTCATGAGAATCACGCCTTGCCCGAAGTGTAAAGGACAGCGTCTGAAGAAAGAATCTCTTGCCGTGACGGTGGGAGGCAAGAACATTTACGAGACCACCTCCATGACGGCAGATCATCTGAAAGAATTTCTGGACCAGCTTGAGCTCTCAGAACATCAGCAGCTGATCGGAAATCAGATTTTGAAAGAGATCAAGGCGAGAGTGGGATTTCTCTGTGATGTCGGACTGAATTACCTCACTCTTTCCAGGGCTACGGGAACTCTATCCGGAGGAGAAGCACAGCGCATTCGTCTGGCGACACAGATCGGATCCGGTCTGGTGGGAGTTGCCTATATTCTGGATGAGCCGAGTATTGGTCTCCACCAGAGGGATAATGACAAGCTGCTGAAAACCTTGATGCACCTGAGAGATCTGGGAAATTCTCTGATTGTGGTAGAGCATGATGAGGATACTATGAGAGCGGCGGACTGTGTGGTGGACATCGGTCCCGGTGCAGGGGAACACGGCGGAGAACTGGTGGGAATCGGAACGGCGGAGGAGCTGATGAAAAATCCGGCATCCATCACGGGAGATTATCTGAGCGGGCGCAGAAAAATTCCGGTTCCGGAAGAGCGGAAACAGCCGAGCGGATGGCTGACTGTGTGCGGAGCAGCTCAGAATAATCTGAAGAATATCAATGTGGATTTTCCTCTTGGAGTGATGACCTGTGTGACGGGAGTGTCCGGCTCCGGAAAGAGTTCTCTTGTCAATGAGATTCTTTACAAAAGCCTTGCCAGACATCTGAACAGGGCGAGAACGATCCCGGGAAAACATAAAGAGATCAAAGGAATGGAGCAGCTGGATAAAGTGATCAATATCGATCAGTCCCCCATTGGACGAACACCCAGGTCCAACCCGGCCACGTACACAGGTGTCTTTGACCAGATTCGGGATCTCTTCGCGGCGACTGCTGACGCAAAGGCCAGGGGATATAAGAAAGGCAGATTCAGTTTCAATGTAAAAGGCGGACGGTGTGAAGCCTGCAGCGGTGACGGTATACTGAAGATTGAGATGCATTTTCTTCCCGATGTCTACGTTCCCTGTGAGGTGTGTCACGGAAAACGGTATAACCGGGAGACTCTTGAGGTGAAATACAAAGGCAAGAGTATCTATGATGTGCTGAATATGACGGTGGAGGAAGCCTTGGAGTTCTTTGATCCGGTTCCTTCCATACGAAGAAAGATTCAGACACTGTATGATGTGGGGCTTTCCTATATTCGCCTGGGGCAGCCCTCCACGACACTTTCCGGCGGAGAAGCCCAGAGAATCAAGCTGGCAACGGAGCTGTCCAAGAGAAGCACGGGCAGAACGATTTACATTCTGGATGAACCCACGACAGGTCTTCACTTTGAGGATGTGCGCAAGCTGATTGAGATTCTGAAACGGCTGGCAGAAGGCGGCAATACAGTGGTAGTGATTGAGCATAATCTGGATGTGATTAAGACTGCGGATTATATCATTGATATTGGGCCGGAAGGCGGTGACAAGGGAGGACAGGTGATCGCAAAGGGAACCCCGGAAGAAGTTGCCAAGAATCCAGCCTCCTACACGGGGCAGTATGTGTCAAAATATCTGCAGGCATAGGGGAAAATTCCAGACAAAATACCTCTTTCCAAGCGGAAGAGTTTTGTATATAATAGAAAAGACAAAGTCAGAAAGAGCGGGAAAGGAGTTCATATGCCGGCAAGTGATATCGGGATTGATCTGGGAACGACCAGTTCGCTGGTTTATTCCACAGGAAAAGGAATTATATTGAAAGAGCCATCGGTTGTGGCATATGATAAGGATACGGAGAAAATCAAGGCCGTCGGTGAAGAAGCAAGACAGATGATTGGACGGGCAGGCGGAAACATCGAAGCGATCCGGCCAATACGGGGCGGAGAGATCACAGATTATCTCATGCTGGAGAAAATGCTGAAGTATTTTATTTCCAAAGCGATGGGAAATAGGGCTTTTCGGAAGCCGCGGATCAGCATCAGTGTTCCCAGTCAGTCCACAGAAGTGGAGCGCAGGGCGATGAAGGAAGCCACGTATCAGGCTGGTGCCAGGGAGGTCTATCTGATTGAGGAGGCCATAGCGGCGGCAATCGGATCTGGAATCGATATCCTGAAGCCTTTTGGAAATATGATTGTTGATATCGGCGGTGGAACGACGGATGCGGCGATTATCTCTCTGGGAGATGTGGTGGAATCCAACTCCATCAAGACAGCCGGTGACAGCTTTGATCAGGCTATTATGAGATATGTGAGAAACACACATAATCTTTTTATCGGGGAACAGGCTGCGGAAAAAATTAAGATTCAAATCGGGACGGCCGTCGGGCGGGCCAACAGTATTTCAATGGAAGTAAAAGGCAGAAATATTATCACAGGCCTGCCGAAGGTGGCAACTTTGACGTCCGAAGAAATACGTTCAGCTCTCCAGGAAGAGACTTCCCATATCCTGGAGATGGTACATGGTGTCTTGGAGAAAACCCCGCCAGAGCTGGCGGCTGACATTGTGGACCGGGGCATTGTGCTGACCGGGGGAGGAGCACTGCTGCACGGGATGGAAGAGCTGATCGAACAGAAGACAGGAATCAATACGATGATAGCGGAGAATCCCACGCTGGTTGTGGCGGAGGGAACAGGAAAATATGCGGAGTTTGCGTCCCGCATGATGTGAGAAGAGAGTGGCTGCTGCGGAAGAAGTCTGGGATTTCGCAGCAGCCAGTTTCATTATCCGGAGTGAATTAGGAGGAGAATATGCAGGAGACAGTCAGTGGGTACATAGATCATATCATATTTCGAAATGAAGACAATGGATATACAGTGTTGTCTCTGGTAAAGGAGAATGAAGAAATCACCTGTGTGGGGAATTTTCAGTATATTTCTCAGGGGGAGATGATCGAGGCCAGCGGTCATTATGTGAATCATCCGACTTACGGGGAGCAGTTTCAGGTAGAGGCTTTTGAAATCAAAGCGCCGGAGGACTCTCTGGCTATGGAACGATATCTGGGATCCGGGGCAATCAAAGGAATCGGGCCTGCTCTGGCAGCACGTATTGTCCGAAAATTTGGAAATGACACAATCCGGATTGTGGAGGAAGAGCCGGAGAGGCTGGCGGAAGTCAAGGGGATCAGTGAGAAGAAAGCCAGAGAGATCGCTGCGCAGGTCGTGGAGAAAGCAGACATGAGGCAGGCGATGATGTTTCTGCAGAAGTATGGGATTTCGTTGAATCTGGGGGCGAAGATTTACCAGAAATACGGGCAGAAATTATTTGGAATTCTTCAGGAGAATCCTTACCGTCTGGCCGAGGATATTGAGGGAGTCGGATTTAAGATTGCCGATGAGATCGCCGCGCGGATTGGCATCCACACAGATTCGGATTACCGCATACGGAGCGGCCTTTTATATACACTTCTGCAGGCTGTGGGGGAAGGGCATGTCTATCTGCCCAAGGAACAGCTTTTGTCCAGGGCGGAGGAGATTCTCGGAGTGGACGCCGAGTATATGGAAAAACATCTCATGGATCTTGCCATTGAGAGAAAAGTGGTGATTAAGGAACAGGAAGAGCAGCAGCTGGTCTATGGAAGCCAGTATTATTATCTGGAACTTAACACAGCGCGCATGTTGAATGAACTGAATGTCCGCTGCCCTGAGAATCCTGTGCTGGTGGAGAAAAATATCAGCCGGATCGAACAGACAGAGGGAATTGTCCTGGATGAAATGCAAAAAGAAGCCGTCCGGCAGGCAGCGGGGAATGGTTTGTTTATTCTGACCGGAGGGCCCGGGACTGGAAAGACCACCACGATCAACACCATCATCCGCTTTTTTGAGGCGGAGGGTCTGACAATTGCACTGGCGGCCCCCACCGGACGGGCTGCGAAGCGGATGACAGAGACGACAGGGCATGAGGCGCAGACGATACACAGATTGCTGGAACTGTCAGGAATGGGACAGGAAGAACAGGGAGTTCACTTTGAGAGAAATGAACAGAATCCACTGGAGTCGGATGTTATTATCATTGATGAGATGTCTATGGTGGATATTCACCTGATTCATTCTCTGCTCAGCGCTATTGTGGTGGGAACGAGACTCATACTGGTGGGGGATGTGGATCAGCTGCCCAGTGTGGGACCTGGAAATGTTCTGCGGGATATCATACATTCTCATGCTTTCCCGGTGGTGGAACTCAATAAAATATTCCGTCAGGCAAGTCAGAGCGATATTGTTGTAAATGCTCATAAGATTAATGCCGGCCAGGAAGTTGTGCTGGACAACAAGAGCAGAGATTTTTTCTTTCTGAAAAGATACAATGCGGACATTATTGTCCGCGTGCTGATTGCGCTGATCCAGGAGAAACTGCCGCCGTATGTGCAGGCAGAGCCGACAGAGATTCAGGTGCTCACCCCTATGAGAAAAGGATTGCTGGGAGTGGAAAGGCTGAATCAGATTTTACAGCATTATTTGAATCCGCCTTCCCCGGAGAAAAAGGAAAAGGAGACTTCCGGCGGATTGTTCCGGCAGGGCGATAAGGTCATGCAGGTGAAGAATAACTATCAGTTGGAATGGGAAATACGGGGCAAGTATGGAATCCCTGTGGATGAAGGAGTGGGAGTCTTCAACGGTGATGTGGGAATCGTGCGTGAGATCAATGAATTTGCGGAGATGGTGACGGTGGAGTTTGAGGAGAGTAAGTTTGTAGAGTATTCCTTTAAGCAGCTGGATGAGCTGGAGCTGGCTTATGCGGTTACCATCCACAAATCCCAGGGAAGTGAGTATCCCGCAGTTGTGATTCCGCTTTTAAATGGGCCTAGGATGCTGATGAACCGGAATCTTCTCTATACAGCAGTCACAAGAGCGCGAAAGTGTGTGACGGTGGTGGGGAGTGAGGAGACCTTCCAGGCCATGATACGTAATGAGAGGCAGCAGAGAAGATACAGTTCTCTGGATGCGCGCATTGAGGAATTGAAGGAGATGAAGATATAGAGAAGAAAAGATGGGAACGGTATGGGGAAAAAGCACTGAACCTTTTGTATCCTCGCTGTTGCCCGATCTGTCATCGGGTGCTTCAGGATCAGAACGGCTTGATCTGTCCTGACTGCCTAAAAAGCCTGAGGCCAGTGGAAGAGCCTCGGTGTAAGAAATGTGGAAAGAGTATAGAGTATGAGGAAGAAGAACTGTGCTGGGATTGCCAGAACCGAAGTCATGAATTTGATGAAGGGCGGGGGATTTTTCCTTATGACAAGGTCATGCGCAGATCGATTCTGAAGTATAAGGATGGCGGGAGACGGGAGTATGGGGATTTCTATGGAAAAGCTCTGTTATATTATGGAAGAAAAGAATTGGCCCGCTGGCATCCCCAGGCGGTTCTGGCTGTGCCCATACACCCAAAAAAGAAAAGAATGAGAGGATTTGACCAGGCTGAATATCTTGCGGAAATTGTGGCGGAAGAGCTGAAGATTCCCTGCCTGCAAGGTTATGTGAAAAAAACGAAGCCAACAGCTGCACAGAAAAATCTGGGAGCATCCCAGAGAAGAAAGAATCTTAGGGACTCTTTTGTGGGGCTTCCAGGAGACTGGAAGGTGTCCTCTCTTTTGATTATCGATGACGTGTATACAACCGGAAGTACAATGGATGCGGTAAGCCTGCAGGCACGTCTTCACGGAGTCGAAAAAATTTATTTTCTGACGGTTTGCGTAGGAAAAGGGAACTGAAAAAGCCCTTTTCATCGCTTATGATTTATGCTAAAATATTTTTATATGCAAAAAAGTTGCAGCAACACAGAAGAAACAAAGTGAAATGAGGTTTTCAGATGTTAAATCTAGAAAAAGTAAAACTGATGAATAAGCTGGCAATGTATGAAAACAATGCAGGAAAAACTTATCTTCCGATCAGTAAGTATTATCGAAGTGATTATATCGGAATGGCTTTAATCAAGAATTTTTTCCTTGTGACGATTGGATACATTTTACTGATTGCAGTGATTCTTGGATATCTCTCAGAGTATCTGATTGATCATATTAATAATATGAATCTGATGGCTTTGATTGCCGTGATTGTAATCGGATATCTGATTCTGCTGGCAGTTTACACCGTGCTGACATACGTCCAGTATTCTGTCCGCTATCACCGGGCCAAGAAAAGTGTGAAGCAGTATTATATTCAGCTCACAAAACTGGAGAGAATGTACGGCAGAAATGAAAAGAAAAATAATGGACGGCAGACAAGCAGGAGGAAGTGAAAATGACAACATTTTTAGAAGTGAAGCAGAAGATTAAAAGTTTTTATGGACGATATGAGATTTATATTGTTCCGATTCTGAAATTTATTCTGGCGCTTATCAGCTTTGTCTGGATTAATTCTACGCTTGGTTTCACTGCAGCCTTGACAAATCCGTTTGTGGTTTTGATTCTGGCCTTGCTGTGCTCTATTTTGCCGGTCAATCTGATTTTGTATCTTAGCTTTGTGCTGGTGATCGGGCATTGTTACAGTGTGGGAATTGAAGTGGCAGCTTTCGCACTGGTACTGGTTTTATTCCTGCTGATTCTGTTTTTGCGTTTCAGCAGCAAGATGAATGTGGTTATGATCTTTACTCCGCTGGCCATGGGAATACACATTCCGGCGCTTCTGCCTATCGGAAGCGGCCTGATGTCCAACCCGCTTGCGGCGATCCCGGCGGGCTGCGGAGTGATTTTTTATTATTTTGTGGAATTGGTTCAGGAACAGGCAACTGTGCTGCAGAATCAGGACACAGAGATGCTTCAGAAGATCAAACTTCTGTCAGACGGACTGATCCGGAATCAGGAAATGTGGATTACCGTGGTTGCTTTCGTGGCAGTGATCCTGATTGTCTATGGCATCCGGACAAGATTTTTTGATTATGCGTGGAGAGCTTCCATTGTGGCAGGCGGTGTTACCTATATTTTTCTGATGCTCATGGGAAGCCTGCTGCTGAATGTTCAGAATTCAATCCTGGAGCTGGCCATTTTTACGGTGGTCGCGATCTTGATTGGAATTCTCCTGGAACTTTTTGTGTTCGGAGGGGATTACACCAGGACAGAACGTCTCGAATATGAAGACGACGAATACTATTATTATGTAAAAGCGGTTCCGAAGGCGACGGTTGCGACTTCTGAGAGAAATATCAAGAAGATCAATGCGACACCGATGGAACAGGAACAGACAAAAAAGAACGGCGCGGAGTATGTGGTGGCTCACGGAAAAGAGGAATGGGAACCTCAGGCTATCGTACCGCCGTCACGGGAAGAAAGAAGAGAAGACCATCCGGATGAGATCTCCACAGAGAGAATCGACTCCTCCTGGCAGGCGAATGGGCAAAATGAGGAAGCACTTCCTCTGGAGGAAAGTATGGATGTGGATTTTGAGAAGAAACTGGAGGAATCTTTGAAAGATCTCTAGAATGGTCGGGAAAATGATTTCAGGCTGCCGGAGAGGGCAGTGAATATAAAAATTCAGAGAGGAGGACAGGATGAATAGTGTCAGTCAATTCTTGGATAATTATATATTGAAGATTTCCTTACCGCACATCGGAATTATTGATATTATTGAAATTCTGATCATCTCCGTTTTCATTTATCAGTTTATGATCTGGATCAAACAGACCAGAGCGTATGCCCTGCTCAAGGGTATCATGGTAATTTTGTGTTTCGTGGTGATTATCTATCTGTTTAAGATGAATACGCTGATCTGGATTGTCAACAATGTGGCCACCGTGATGGTGACGGCGTTGGTGATTATCTTTCAGCCGGAACTGCGAAAAATCCTGGAGCAGCTGGGACAGAAAAATGTGATCGCCTCGGTAATTCCTTTTGACAGAGGAAAAGAAGTACAGGCACGTTTCACAGATAAGACAGTGAACGAGATTGTGAAGGCTTGTTTCGATATGGGAGAAGCCCGTACCGGAGCACTGATTGTGATAGAGCAGGAAGTGGTGCTGTCCGAATATGAGAGAACAGGAATTCTTTTGGACTCTCTCATTACCAGCCAGCTTCTGATCAATATCTTTGAGCACAATACGCCGCTTCACGATGGAGCGATTATCGTGAGAGGAAACCGTATTGTGGCGGCAACCTGTTATCTGCCCTTGTCAGACAATATGGAACTGAGCAAACAGCTGGGAACCAGACATCGGGCAGGAGTAGGAATCAGCGAAGTGAGTGATTCTCTGACAATTATTGTCTCAGAAGAGACCGGTGAGGTGTCCACCGCACTGAACGGAAAGCTGAGACGGAACATCTCAGAGGAACAGCTTCGGGAACAATTGGTTCAGGTTCAGAATAAAAAAGTTGTGAATAACAGTAAATTGATCAATTTATGGAAGGGAAGGGCGAAGTATGAAAAAAAGTCTGACCACTAATATCCCTTTGAAGATCATGTCTGTGATAGCGGCTATCTTGATCTGGCTGATCATTGTTAATGTGGATAATCCGATTGTGACAAGAACCATTCCGAATGTGCCGGTTCAGGTACTCAACGAAGCGTACATAGAGAGTGGCGGCATGATGTGTCTGATCCCGGAGGATCAGGATAGAGTCAGCGTGACAGTGCGCGGAACCCGGAAGACCGTTGAGAGTCTGAAGGCAAGCGACATCACTGCGACAGCAGACTTGAAGCAGGTGGTGGATCTGAGTACGGATCCTGTGATGGTGCCGATTGCAGTCAACTGTCCGGGAATTGACGCGAACAATGCCCAGTCAGTCCCAAGAAACATGGAGATTCAGATTGAGGAGATGATGACGCAGGAGTTCATCGTGACTGTGGATACAGACGGCACACAGCCAGGAAAAGGGTATGAGATCGGCTCGTTGGAATCAAATCCGGAGAAGATTCGAATTACCGGACCGCAGTCTTTGATTGAAAAGATAGACCGTGTAGTTGCGACTGTGGATGTGGAAGGAATCACTTCAGATACGACCGAGCAGGCAGAGCTGACCATTATCGACAGGAATCAGGAAGAACTGACAGAGAATCAGATGAAATATCTGAAATATGATATTTTGTCTCCGGAAGTTTCTGTGACAGTTGATCTGTGGAAAGTGAAGTCGAACGTACAGATAGAGGCAAGCTATGTGGGAACACCGGCAGATGGATATAAAGTAGATAAACTGTCGCTGACGCCAAGTGAAATCAGTGTTGCCGGAAGCGATGAGGCCTTGAGCCAGCTGGAAGCTCAGGGAAATACCATTCAGATTTCGGCAGATCAGGTGGATGTATCCGGCAAGAAGGAAGATTTTGATACCAGAGTCAATCTGACAGATTTCCTGCCGACCGGCATTGAACTGACCACAGGAACCAGCGAGACTTTGATTATCCGGGCAGAGATACTGCCAATGGACAGCCGGTCTTATACCATATCTACAAAGGATATCACAGTGGAAAATGCGCCTTCCGATCTGGAGGTTGTGTTTGAGACAGACCGGATTGAAATCCGGGTGCAGGAGAATGGAAGCTCGCTGGATGAACTGGATATCAAGGATATCGAGGCTTCCATTGATCTGACGGGAAAAGAAGCAGGAAGTTATCAAATACCGGTTGAAATTACTCTGCCGGAGGGGTATAGTTTAGTTAGTACCGTCCATGCAGATGTGAAATTGTCGGAAACCACTGAGGTGACGACAGAGTAAAAACAGAGGTAAAGGTTATGAAAAGTTGTAAAGTACAGGTGATCAATCCGACAGGGCTGCATCTGCGCCCGGCAGGCAATTTGTGTAAGGAGGCATTGAAATATAAGTCAATGGTGACTTTCCGTTACAAAGACGGTACCGCCAACGCCAAGAGTGTTCTCAGCGTTCTGGGCGCCTGCGTGAAGTGTGGAGATGAGATTGAATTAGTTTGTGAAGGAGAGGATGAAGAGGAAGCAATAGAGAATCTGACCAGTTATATTAAGGCTGGCCTGGGAGAGTAGAGATCTTCTATCCTGTGCAGGATAGAGAAAAGGAGATAATCAGGAGGAATAAGATGAAAAGAAAAGTTTTATGTGTAGCCCTCAGTCTGACTCTGTGTTCTTCCATGGTGCTTCAGGTTGGAGCTGCGGCAGTGGATTCCCAGAGCGAAGCTCAGATGGAGGATCTCACCGCAGAGGATGAGAAAGAAGTGCCGGAGGAGACCAAAGATCAGGAGACGTCGGAGGAATCCGAAGACATAGAAAACGGGCAGGAGAACGAGCCCCAGGAGGATCAGAAAGAAGAGGAATCCGGTCTTGTATCCGAGGAAGCTTCCGAGGAAGAGACAACTGAGGAGCAGGAACCGGAGAGTGAAGAATCTTCTGAGGCGGAAGAATCAGAGACTACGCAGATAGAGGCAGAAGGCGTGGTACATACACATCTGATTGCCACCCATGGAATGATACCGGCAGATCAGGTGGAATGGGTACAGGAAGAGAATGGAGAATATCGTCTGTACTGCCATGCGGATGGCTGTGACGCAGTTTACTTCACAGCGAATGATGGAATTATTGGAATCCAGAATGGTGAGAATACATCTTATTATTATTTTGACCAGGATGGATACATGGTGACTGGAGAAGCTAAGATTCAGGCATCTGAGACAGGGCTTCCCAAAGAGGATGGAACATACTATTTCCTGGGAGCCGGAGAAGATAATTCCACGGATGTGATTGAAAAAAGCGAGCTCATGACACTGGATGCGCAGGTATCTCCTGAGACATCTGCTGTGGGAAGCATTCAGACCGACAAATGGGTATGGCGGAATGAGAAGTGGAATTATTACGATGAGACCACAGGAAAAAGACTGACACTGGATGAGCTGAAAGCACAGCAGAAAGATCCGGGCAATACCATCTTCAAGATCGGTGAGAGATATTATGCATTGACTGATGACTGCGTGCCTCAGACTGGAAGATTTGCAGTGGCCAACCCGTACAATGGTATTGAGAGTTACTTCTACGGAAGTGAGGAGGAGACTGCAGACGGACACAAAGGTTATCTGATGAAAGGATGGGTTTACCTTCCGACAAAAGTGGCCAGCGGAGCGACTGCATCCAGATACCAGTACTTCGGTCTGAGCCTGGATGGCGAGGAACTGAAGAAACAGACAGACGGTCAGTATTATGAGGGGGCAGAGTACATGTGGAATCAGACCATGTACGAGCTTCGCCAGATTGAGTCCTGTGTGAATGCGCCGGACAGAGATATGGGAGATGACCCATGGTATTTCCTGACTGCGAACGGCTATGTGGAGCATGACAAGCTGGTGGTTGGAACATTCAACCGTCCGGGAAAATATTATGGTGTGGATAATAAGGGACATCTGTATCGCAGCACCCTTGGAAAAGTAAGAAATTCTTCCGGCAAGGTGAGAGCGTACTGCTTCTCCGCATCCGGTGTTCGATGCAATTACCGCAATGGATGGTATATGGTTCCAGACACCAAGGATTGGTATTATTTTGACAATACTTATGCGAGATATATTAAGACGGGATGGCAGAGTATTGATTTGCCGAGTGACCCGGACCGTGTGTGCTGGGCTTACTATTATAAGAGCGGTGCCAACAAAGGTAAAATGAAGAAAAACGGCTGGCAGGGTTCCCGTTATATCAAGCCCAATGGTGTGATGGCAATGGGTGTATATAAAGTAGGAAATACACTCTATTACTTCAAACCGGCTACGAAGACAAAATGCTACGGTACAATGGTGAAAGACGGATGGATCACCAGCGGTTCTAAGAAATATTACGCATATCCATCTGGTAAGCTATATCGTGGATGGCACACAATCGGCGGAAAGATTTACTACTTCATCTATGATGACGGTTCTATGATGAAGAACCAGTCCAGACAGTATACAGGCTCCAACAGTAAGTACAAAGGAAAATGGGGCTATGCGGACAGCACTGGAGTATGGCAGACCGGATGGGTGAAGACTTATCTGGGTGAGAAAGAAGGAGATGGCTTCCGCTATATCGACCCGACGACAGGAAAATTCGTCAAGAATCAGTGGAAGACCATTGATGGACTGAAATTCCATTTCAAAGCAGATGGCTGGCTGAAGCTGGATGTCAGCGATGAGATCAAAGGACCTTACAGTGTGAAGGTAAACAGAACCACCTGTGTTATGACTATTTACAATCAGAGCGGAAACACACCGGTGAAGGCGATCCGTGTATCCGTAGGAAAGGCTGAGACTCCGACCCCGACCGGAACTTACACCCTGAGCCGTGCTGGAAGATGGCAGCTTCTGATGGGACCGTCTTATGGACAGTATGCAAGCCATGTGGTGGGTGCAGGCCAGGGAGGAATCTTCATTCACTCTGTGGCAGGATCTGCGCCAAATAGCTATAGCCTTCCGGCGGCAGAGTTCGATCTTCTCGGACAGCCGGCATCCCATGGATGTATCCGTACCTGTGTGCGCGACGCCCTCTGGGTATGGAATAACTGTAACGGGGCTAAGATTACCATCGGCGATAATCTGAACGATCCGTTTGGAAAACCAGGTTGGATCTGGATTCCAGGATCACAGAATTATGATCCGACAGACCCGGCAGTACAATAAAAACAGAGAGAATCTTAAAAAGCTTCGGCGGAGATAAAACCGCCGGAGCTTTTTCTTGCATACGCCGGGAAAATCTCCTATAATAGTTAGGAAAAAAAGAGAATGAAAAGGGTAGAAAAATGGAAAGCAGCAGAATCGAGCCTCTGAGATATTTTGATATCGGAGATAATCAGGTTTATATGATGCGGGAAGATCTTCTTCCTTTTTCCCTGGGCGGGAATAAGGTGAGAATTGGATGGGAATTTTTCTGTGATATGCGAAGGCAGGAAAAAAACTGTATGGTGGTCTACGGAAACAGCAGATCGAATCTGTGCCGTGTTCTGGCCAATCTTTGCTATTCCAGGAACATTCCCTGTTATATGATCAGTTCCCGGGAGGAAGGAGAGGAGCGCCGGGAGACGAACAACAGCAGACTGATGCGGTGGTTCGGCGCACATGTGATTCCCTGTGAGAAGTCTCAGATTGCGCAGACAGTGGAAGAAACCATGGAGATGTTAAAAGGTAAGGGGTATCGTCCTTACTATATTTATGGAAATAAATACGGAACTGGAAATGAAGGGGTGCCGGTGCAGGCATATGTGAATGCCTATGATGAGATCTGCTCCTACGAAGCTCAAAACGGGATACACTTTGATTATATTTTCTTTCCGTCAGGAACAGGGGCAACTCAGAGCGGTCTGATCAGCGGGCATCTTCTGAAGCAGGATCAACGTCATATTATGGGAATTCTGATTTCATCCCGGGAGAATGAGCGGGCAAGGCAGGTGATCTGGCAAGGAATACAGGATTATTTCCAGAGAAAAGGCATTCCTCTCCGGGAGGGAAGTGAGGCGGAAATTCATCTTCTGTGTCAGTATAAGGCAGGGGGATACGGCAAATATAATTCTGAGATTATGCAGGTGATCAGAGAGGAATTCTGCCGGAATGGAATACCGTTGGATCCCACATACACGGGAAAGGCATTCTGGGGTATGAAGGAATATCTGAGAGAAAAAAAGATTACAGACAGTCAGATTCTGTTTATACATACAGGAGGAGCACCGCTGTTTTATGACTGCCTGGGAAACGGGGATGTTTGAAATGTTGGTGTCAATTGTAATTCCATGCTACAATTCCGAAGCCACGATCCGGAAAGTGGTAGAGATGGTCATGGAAGAATTCAGAAAAATAGAAAAGTATGACTGCGAATTTGTACTGGTCAATGATTGCTCCAAAGACAAAACGTTTGAGGAGATTCGCAGTCTTGCGAAAGATTATCCGGAAGTGCATGGTATTAATCTGATGCGTAATTTCGGACAGCATAATGCTCTGATGGCGGCTATGAATTATGCCAAGGGAGACTATGTACTGGGAATGGACGATGATATGCAGACACATCCTTCCCAGATCCATAAGCTGATTGGAAAGATGGAAGAAGGCTATGATCTGGTCTATGGATGCTATCCGAAAAAGAAGAATTCTTTTTTGAAAAATTTTTCCAGCAAGCTGAATGAAGTCAGCTCCAGGATTCTTCTAAACCGGCCAAAAGAGATTGTATCAAGCAATTTCTGGATGATTACAAGGGCTGTCAGGGATGAAGTGATTAAATATACCAGCTACAATCCTTATGTGGATGGAATCTTCTACCGCACAACTCATAATATTGGCAATGTGGAGGTGGAGCATTTTAAGAGGGAAGTGGGGACTTCCAACTATACGCTGAAGAAACTAATCCGTCTGTGGCTGGCGTACTGGAATTATTCTGTGATTCCTCTGAGAATTTCCTCTGTTCTTGGCGGAGTTTCTGCCTGCGGAGGTTTTCTGGCTGCCCTGGTGATCATCATACACAAGATTCTGAATCCGGATATCACAGTGGGATGGTCATCGACGATCTGCATCATGGTTGTATTCTTCGGGCTGGTTTTGATGGTATTGGGAATCATCGGTGAATATTTGGGAAAGATGATCTTATCTTTGAATAACACACCTCAGTATATTATCAGAGAGACTGTAAATCTTAAAAAGAAGGAAGACAAAGGTTGAAGAAATTAATGATTCTGGGAGCTGGTATTTACCAGGTTCCGTTGATAAAAAAAGCAAAGGAAATGGGGCTTCAAACCCTGGTGGTGAGTGTTCCGGGGGAGTATCCTGGCTTTCAGTATGCAGACCGCGTCTTTTTGCTGGACACCAGGGACTGTGAAGGTATTTATCAGGCCGCCAGGAAAGAGCAGATTGATGGGATCTGTACCTCCGGCACGGATGTGGCTGTCGTCACAATTGGTTATGTCTGTGAAAAAATGGGACTCCCTGGAATTCCCCGCGAAGCTGCACGGATTGTCACAGACAAGGCTTTGATGAAAGAGGCTTTTCAGAAAAAACAGGTGCGCGCTGCCAGGTACCACAAAGTCTTTTCAGCAAAAGAGGCCGAAGAGGCGGCACAGGAGATTGGATTTCCTGTGATTGTGAAACGGGTGGACAGCTCAGGGAGCCGGGGAATTCTGAAAGTGTCCAAGAGAGAGGATGTGGAGAGCGCTTTTCGGGAAGCGGTGAGCGGCTCAAGAGTGCCTTATGTCCTGGTGGAAGAAGTTCTTGGTGGACGAGAGATCGGCGTGGACGGTTTTGTGCAGGATGGGAAATTGGTATTTCTGGCGCCTCATGAGAAATTTGTGTATCAGGGAGAGAAGATTACGGTTCCCATGGGACACGGTTTTCCGCTTCAGGAGGATGCCAAAACTCTGGAAGAGATTTCCCGTCAGATGCAGCTGGCGGTGGAGGCGGCTGGGATGGATCAGTGCCCGGTGAATGCGGATGTCTTTGTGCGGGATCAGAAAGCGTGGATTGTTGAGATTGGCGGACGTACCGGAGCCACCTGTATTCCCGAACTGATTGGGATCCACTATGGATTTGATTTCTATGAAAAAATGATCCGCAATGCGTTGGGAGAGCCTGTTTCCTTCGAAGAGAGAGAGCACACTCCTTGTATGGCGAAGCTGCTGGTGAGCCCCAGAGGGGGAAAGATCACCGATATTGATCATGAGGGAATCCGGAAGATCCGGGAAGAGGGTGTGGAGGTTCAACTGGACTACCCAGTGGGACATTCCGTGTCTGCCATGGAGAACGGAACGGATCGGATTGGCCATGTGATTGCGCGGACTAAGAGGGAAGAAGAGCTGGATGAAGTGATCCAAAGAGTGGAAAAATGCATTGAGATTGATCATCGAACGCTGGAGGAATTATGGGGAAAATAAAAGATTATATACTGCTGCACCTGAACATTATGCTGTTTTCATTTACCAGTGTATTTTCCAAGCTGGCATCTGTCCAGTTCAATAAGAAAGGAATCTGGAGTATTTGGCTGTATGTCTTTTTATTTTTGATGCTTCTCAACTGTTTCGTCTACGCACTGGCCTGGCAGAAAGTGATTCGAAGATTTGAGCTGAATGTAGCCTATGCGAACAGAACGGTCTACCTGATCTGGAGCCAGGTGTGGGCTGTGATGATTTTTCATGAAAATCTCACAGCCAGGAACATCCTTGGCCTTTTGATTGTCTTTGTGGGTGTGATGATTGTGAGCACACAGGGATCGGAAGCACGAAAGGAGGGGAGAGCATGAGTCCTTATATGCTGCTTATGTTTGCCATGACATTTCTCACAGGAGTCTCCCAGGTTCTTCTGAAAAAAAGTGCCAATAAGACTTATGAGAAATGGATCGAGGAGTACCTGAACTGGCAGGTGATTCTTGCCTATGGCATCTTTTTTGGCGTCCTACTGGTGAATACCTATGCCTACACAAAAGTGGATATGAAATACGGGGCTGTGATCGATACCTTCAGTTATGTGTTTGTGATGCTTTTTTCCTGGCTTTTGCTCAGGGAGAAATTTACGAAGAGAAAGGTGATTGGAAATCTGATTATAATGGTGGGAGTGTTGGTGTACACCCTTCCGTGAGAAAACCGCCCGGCAGTCTGTCCCAAAGACAGACTGCCGGGCGGGCTTTTTTGCAGGATCAAATCCTGGAATATTTTGCGGTGTTACAGAAGCGGGATCTGATTCTCCTGTGCGGTCTTGCGGATATCATCCGGCCAGAGTGAGACATGTACTTCTCCGATATGCGCTTTGCGCAGGAAGAACATACAGATACGGGACTGGCCGATTCCTCCGCCGATGGTGTAGGGAAGCTCTTTGTTCAGAATCGCTTTCTGGAAATCCAGCTGACGGCGGTCGTCGCAGCCTGCCAAAGTGAGCTGGCGGTCCAGAGACTCTTCATCCACGCGGATTCCCATGGAGGAAAGTTCCAGAGCAATATCCAGGACAGGATAATATACCAGAATATCTCCATTCAGTTCCCAGTCGTCATAGTCCGGAGCACGTCCGTCGTGTCTCTCGCCGTTGCTCAGTGTTTTGCCCACCTGCATCAGGAAGACAGCTCCTTTTTCTTTGGTGATCCGGTATTCCCTCTCCTTAGGGGTGCAGTCCGGATAGAGGTCTAACAATTCCTGTGTGGTGATAAAGAAGATATCTTTTGGGAGAATTTCTTCGATATAGTCATACTGAATGGCCATGTACTTCTCAGTTTTTCTGAGGGCTTTGTAGATGGACTGTACCACTTCACGGAGTGTACTCTCGGTGCGGTCTTCTTTGGCGATGATTTTCTCCCAGTCCCACTGGTCTACGTAGATAGAATGGATGTTGTCCAGATCCTCATCTCTGCGGATGGCGACCATGTCTGTGTAGAGGCCTTCACCAACGGCAAATCCATATTTTTTCAGTGCGTAACGTTTCCACTTTGCCAGAGAGTGAACGATCTCAGCGTTGTTGCCCGGGACATTTTTGATATCGAAACTGACAGGGCGTTCAACACCGTTCAGATTATCGTTCAGACCGGATTTCGGATCTACAAAGAGAGGAGCCGATACTCTCAGCAGATTCAGACGCTGAGCCAGAGTCTGCTGGAAGAAATCTTTGACAGTTTTGATTGCCACCTGGGTGTCATGCAGATTCAACTGTGGATGATAAGATTCAGGTATGATGAAATTTGACATTGTGAAAACCTCCTTATTTTTTCATAATGGATTTATTATAGCAGGAAATTCTTTCGATAGCAAATTTTTCCGGCTATTTTTTCCCGGATTTTCAAGGGTTTGAAAGATGGAAAGATGGATCCGCGAAAAAAAAGGGGTTTTCATTTCAGGGGGTATATGATATACTCATCTTCACAAGATATTGATTGAAAGAGTGAGAAAAGTCCTATATATTGTGTTTGAAAGGAGCAATCATGATTTACATTATCAAGAAAGACGGGACCAGAGAAGAGTTTAACGCTGAAAAAATTGTGCGGGCAGTGAATAAATCCGCAGCCCGTATTCTCTATACATTTTCAGAGGAGGAGAAAGAGTTCATCTGCAGATTTGCCACGGAGAAGGCGGAATCTCTCGGGAAGAATGAGATTCCTATCCAGGATATGCATAACATTGTGGAGGGAGCTCTGGAGCGAGTGAATCCGGCGGTGGCGAAGAGCTATCGGGATTACAGAAATTATAAACTGGATTTCATCCATATGATGGATGATGTGTATACCAAGAGTCAGGCTATCCGTTACATCGGCGATAAAAGCAATGCCAACACAGACAGTGCTTTGGTTGCGACAAAGAGAAGCCTGATTTTT
This sequence comes from Candidatus Blautia intestinigallinarum, assembly GCA_019112635.1. Taxonomy (GTDB): domain Bacteria; phylum Bacillota; class Clostridia; order Lachnospirales; family Lachnospiraceae; genus Blautia_A; species Blautia_A intestinigallinarum. Next base: position 130,898 of record DXIX01000012.1, read on the forward strand.
AATGAGCTGAATAAGGAATTGTACCGGAAGTTTTTCATGAATCGAAATGAGCTACAGGCTTGCAAGGATGGATATATCTACATCCACGATCAGTCTGCGAGGCTGGATACCATGAACTGCTGTCTGTTTGATGTGGCGGCTGTGCTAAAGGGCGGATTTGAGATGGGAAATGTGTGGTACAATGAACCGAAGACGCTGGACACGGCCTTTGATGTGATGGGAGATATTATTCTGAGCACCGCGGCGCAGCAGTACGGGGGCTTTACAGTCCCTGAGGTGGACAAGATTCTGGCTCCCTATGCGAAGAAAAGTTATGACAAGTATGTAAGAGAGTTCCTGAAGTATTCTGAGCCGACCTGGGAGGGCAGAGAGGAGAGGGCAATCGAATATGCCCTTGACAAAGTCAGAAGAGAGTATGACCAGGGATGGCAGGGAATAGAGTATAAACTGAATACAGTGGGATCGTCCCGGGGAGATTATCCATTTGTGACGGTGACTCTTGGACTGGGAACAGAGCCTTTTGAGAAAATGTGCTCGATCTCTTTGCTGGAGGTTCACAAAGGCGGCCAGGGCAAGCAGGGGCATAAAAAGCCAGTGCTGTTCCCCAAAATTGTCTTTCTGTATGATGAGAATATCCACGGAAAAGGAAAAAGCTGTGAGGATGTTTTTGAGGCGGGACTGGACTGTTCGGCCAAGACTATGTATCCGGATTGGCTGTCCATGTCTGGAGAGGGATATATTTCCAGCATGTATAAGAAATATGGAAAGGTGATAAGCCCTATGGGATGCAGGGCTTTCTTAAGCCCGTGGTATGAACGCGGGGGAATGAAACCCGCGGATGAGAAGGATGTTCCAGTGTTTGTGGGAAGGTTCAATATTGGTGCGGTCAGTCTCCACCTTCCCATGATTCTGGCAAAATCCAGGTCGGAGAGCCGGGACTTCTATGAAGTGCTGGATTTCTATCTGGAAATGATCCGGAATCTTCATATCCGGACTTACGAGTATCTGGGACAGATGAGGGCGTCCACAAATCCGCTGGCTTACTGTGAAGGCGGCTTTTACGGAGGACATCTGCAGCCTCATGAGAAGATCGGTAAGATCTTGAAACCGATGACAGCCTCCTTTGGAATTACGGCTTTGAATGAATTGCAGGAGCTGTATAATGGAAAATCAATCCGGGAAGACGGGGCATTTGCGCTGGAAGTCCTGAGATATATCAATGACAAGGTGAATCAGTATAAGGAAGAAGATGGCAATCTGTACGCAATCTATGGTACGCCGGCGGAAAGCCTGTGCGGTCTGCAGATTGAGCAATTCCGTAAAATGTATGGAGTTGTGGAGGGCGTGTCAGACCGTCCGTATGTGAGCAACAGCTTCCATTGTCATGTGACGGAGGACATCACACCGATTGAGAAACAGGATCTGGAAGGAAGATTCTGGGAGCTGTGCAATGGGGGAAAAATACAGTATGTGCGCTATCCTGTCAGTTATAATAAAGAAGCGATCCGCACATTGATCCGCCGTGCGATGGCCCTGGGTTACTATGAAGGGGTGAACCTCTCTCTGGCGTACTGTGATGACTGTGGTCATGAAGAGCTGGATATGGATGTGTGTCCGGTGTGCGGTTCTCGGAATCTGACGAAGATCGATCGCATGAACGGTTATCTGTCCTACAGTCGGGTTCATGGGGATACCAGACTGAATGATGCCAAGATGGCAGAGATCGCTGAGCGGAAATCCATGTGAGATAGAAAGGAATGAGAAAATGCAGGTCTTTGTTTGAGACCTGCATTTTTTATGAATTATGACCAGGAAATATAGCCAAACCCGCCAGCAGCGGGAGTGGTTTTTTAAGAATTTTTCTGTGATTTGATAAAATCACAGACCAGCATGGCAAGTTTGAAGGTGAGGGCATCTTCGAATGTGCGGATGTCCAGACCAAATTTCTTTTCCAGTTTTTCAAATCGATAGACAAGAGTATTCCGGTGCACATATAACTGGCGTGAGGTTTCAGAAAGATTCAGGTTGTTCTCAAAGAACGTTTTGATTGTCACCAGAGTCTCTTCATCCAGAGAGTCCAGACTCTCTTCCTTGAAAATTTCTTTTATGAAAATTTCACAGATGGGAATGGGGAGTTGATAGATCAGACGTCCGATTCCCAGCTGATTGTAGCCGAAAGTATTCTTCTCACTGTAGAAGATTTTTCCCACTTCCAAAGCTGTGCTTGCTTCTTTATAAGCTTTTGTGAGCTGATCCAGCGAAGCTACGGGATTGCTGTAGGAGACCCACGCTTTTGTCATAGCTTCTGTGTTCAGCATATCCACCAGCATTCGGGCTGTATCGTGCAAGGTTTTTTGCGTGTCAGTCGCCTGCAGCTCCCGGACCAGGATGACATTTTGGTCATTGACGGAAGTGATGAAATCTTTTGTCCTGGCGGAGAAAATGTTTTTCACCATTGTGATAACTTCCTCTCCCTGCGCCTGCTTGGTTTCGATGAGGAAGACTGCACGCCGGGAGGTGGTGGAGATATGAAGTTTTTTGGCACGGTTAAACGCGTCCATCTGGGAATAGTTACCCAGCAGCAGATTCTGCATGAAAATATTTTTGTCGGTTTTCTCTCTGTGGGCTTCGATCAGAGAGGAGATCTGGCAGACTGCCAGCTCGCCGATGGTGTGAGCGGAGGTTCCGCCGCCCCACACGATGAGGAGATAGGTCAGCGTTTCGCCGGAATAAATTTTAAAAAGATGGAGCGAGGAGTTCGCCAGGCTGACCATGAAGTCATCGGACAGAAAATTCTGCATTTTCTGTATGGAGGGAAGCCGGCGGTCCGTGGTGGAAATATAGACCTCCAGATCCGGGGTCAAAAGGCAAAAGTCCAGGTGGCTGATTTCATTCCATTCTTTCAGGACCTTCTGTAAAATTTGGAATAGATTCAAGAAAGCACATCCTTTCTAAATAAAAACAGGACTGCCACAATTATGCAGCAGCCCTGTGGGTGAATGCTTATAATTAGTTGGTGATAGTCAGTTCTGTCTCTTTGTCGAAGAAATGAGCTTTCTCCATATCCAGAGCAAATTTGATTGGATCACCTGTCTTAGCTGTGGTACGAGGATCTACACGTGCGGTAACCTGAGTACCGTCGATGTCGAAGTACAGGAATACTTCTGCACCCAGCAGCTCATATACTTTAATGGTAGAATCCATAACTGTGTCAGGAGAAGAAGCCAGGAACATTTCTGAATCATGGATGTCCTCAGGACGAATACCCATAATAACAGTTTTTCCGATATATCCTTTGTCTTTCAGAACTTTTGCTTTGGAAGCAGGTACAAGAACCTCATGAGTACCAACTTTTGCGAATACATCATTTCCTTTCTGGGAAAGTGTTGCATCCAGGAAGTTCATCTGCGGAGATCCCATGAATCCTGCAACGAACAGGTTGCCTGGTTTCTGATACAGATTCTGAGGAGTATCAACCTGCTGAACGATACCGTCTTTCATAACAACGATTCTGGTACCAAGGGTCATAGCCTCTGTCTGGTCATGAGTTACATAGATAATGGTAGTTCCCAATCTCTGATGAAGTTTGGAAATCTCAATACGCATCTGCACACGAAGTTTTGCGTCCAAGTTTGACAGCGGCTCGTCCATCAGGAAGACCTTCGGATTACGCACGATAGCACGTCCCATAGCAACACGCTGTCTCTGACCACCGGACAGAGCCTTCGGTTTACGATCCAACAGTTTCTCCAGATCCAGGATTCTTGCAGCTTCACGAACCATCTTGTCGATCTGATCCTTCGGAGTCTTTCTCAGTTTCAGACCAAATGCCATATTGTCATATACAGTCATATGAGGATACAGAGCGTAGTTCTGGAATACCATGGCGATATCTCTGTCTTTCGGCTCTACATCGTTTACTACTTTATCGCCGATTTTCAGGGTTCCGCTTGTGATATCTTCCAGACCTGCGATCATACGAAGTGTGGTGGATTTACCACATCCAGATGGTCCTACGAAGATGATGAACTCTTTGTCTTCGATTTCCAGGTTAAAATCTTTTACAGCTTCGAAGCCGTTCGGATAAGTTTTGTTAATGTGAGATAATGATAAACTTGCCATTTTATGTTCCTCCAATGATTTTCTGCTAATTAAGTGCTTGGTTAACATCTGCTATTAGTATATAAGACAAGGGCCAAGGAATCTAGATTCGAAATTGACAAAGATTTTTTTGGTTTCTTGTCAGTTTGACGAAAAACAGAAACTGATGCTATAATGGACCCAGCAAATATGTACAGGGAGGTTAGTTATGGAAGGGAAGACAGTAAAAATTAACGCAAAAGGCAATCCAAATGTTGTTCTCCGTGTAATTCCGGGGCATTTTGCAACTCCGCAGTCACATATTACTCATTATCTGGACATGACGACGATGCGTTCCAGGGTGTCTGAGGCCCAGGCAGTGGCGAAGGAACTGGCGAAGAAATATCAGGTCTCCACGCCGGTTGATACCATTGTGTGCATGGATCGTCTGGAGGTTGTGGGAGGATTTCTGGCTGAGGAGCTGACCAATGCAGGGGTGCATTCCATGAATGCCCACCAGACCATGTATGTGACATCGCCGGAGTACAGCAGCCAGGGACAGATTCTGTTCCGGGACAATCTGCAGCCGATGATTAAGGGAAAGAACTGTATTATTCTTATGGGATCTATTACTACTGGAAAAACGCTGCAGAGCGGTATTGAGAGTATTCTTTATTATGGCGGTGTGATCCGCGGAGTCTCAGCCATCTTCAGTGCGGTCAGCAAGGTGGCAGGTGTGGAGGTGAACTCCATTTTCCAGCAGAAAGATATTCCGAATTACTGCACTTATAAGAGCACAGAGTGCAAACTCTGCAAGAGTCTGGTGAAGATTGACGCTCTGGTGAACAGCTTCGGATATACGAAACTGTAATGTTTGACCGGATAAAGTCTGATTAAGAACACGATTCTGTGAAAGCAAAAAGCTGTGCATGTCCATCGAGGAGTGCGCAGCTTTTTGTCTGCCTTGAGAAAATCAAGGGATGAAATCCAGACTGATTTTGATTACCCGGTCTATCACTGTGGGAACATAAGCACGATAGCTGTAGGACGCAGATTCGAACAGGAGATAGAGATCATTTCCATCCACATAGATCTGCTCCATCTGGCACGGAAAAGAGAAACTCCATGTCGCGTGAGGATCTCTCAGAGAAGAAGCTGACAGGTGGTCAAAGATGCGTAGCTGGGAGGGAAAGATTCCATAGGACTGGGAGATCAAAAGCTGGTCATCACGGAAAGCAATTCCCTGGGCTTTTCCGGAGATCATGGAGATATCTTCTGCCACGGGGACTCTCATATTCAGACCCCATTCCCGGTCCAGGGTCTCCACAAGCCCACCGTCGGAACTGATGGCAAATTTCTCAATGACACTGTCAGCATCTGTGGTGAAAAAACCAACGTAGAGTGCATGGTCATAATAGGCGAGAAAAGAGTCGCGGGTGATTCCATACAGGAAGTACTTTTCTGTGTATTCCAGGGGAGTATGGTATTCCTCATACGAGTAATTTTCCAAGGCTTCCAGAGAGTAATAATTGGCTTGGGCCACGCCTCGTTCACGACCGGATACCCACAGATTCTGATGAATCGGATCGTAGGCGAGGCCTCCGGCATGGTTTCGGCCGGGGAGAATAATCTCTTTGATAAAAGTATGAGAATGCTTATCTATCATGTAGAGCACGGAGTTATGCTGTCTGGTATGACAATATGCACTGATGAACAGATAATCTTCTGTGACAGCCAGCCCCTGGGGCGTCATGGAAGTACAGGAAGCAGACTCTCCAGCTGGAGAACAGGTTCTGGTGCCGTTCAAACCTGGGATGATATAGGTGTCGCTGACAGGAGAATGGTCATAATACTGAATTCCGTATTCTTCCAGGATTGCGTTTTCCCCGGCGATCTGGGAAAATTGTGAGAATGTATATACAGCTGCACTTGTGTCTGTGGCCGGCGCCTGACTGTCCGGCTCTGTCTTTCCTCGGTAGAGAACCGCATAAAGGCAGTAAATGCCGGTGGCTGTCAACAGAAACAGAAGATAGTACAGCAAGATTTTTCTTCTTTTTTTTCTTTTCATGGTGACCTCGCAGAGAATATTTCTTCTATCTAATCATACTATATCAGAAGAACTCCATACAAGGGAGAAAAACAGAGAATAAAATCAAAAAGTACGGTATATTTTTTCGGAATTCTGAGATGCTAACAACAGGAAATTTGAGAGGAGAATGTGATATGAATGGAAACGCAGAACTTTTAAATTTTGTTGTGCAGAATTCTCAGATGGGTATTGAGACATTGCCCAGACTTTTGGAAATGGTGAAAAATGAAAAACTCTCAGAACACCTGAGAAAACAGCTGGAGGGGTATGAGGACTTCAAAAGAAAGGCAGGAGAGCTTCTGTGTCAGCAAAATTGTGAGAAAAAAGAATTAAGCGGCATGGAGAAGATCAAGACCTATTTGATGATGAATCTGCAGACCATGATGGACAAGAGCGATTCCCATATTGCGCAGATGTTGATTCAGGGTTCCACCATGGGAGTGACAGACGCTGTGAAGAGGCTGCATGATTACCAGGATGCGGATCGGAAAGTTGTGGATCTGATGGAAGATTTACGGAAGTTTGAGGAAAAAAGCATCGAAAAAATTAAGGAATTTCTGTGATTCTGATGCTTTTCCCGGGCCTGCGGGGTATGGAATTGGATAAATCATGCATAATTGCAATATTTAGCAATATTTATGGAAAAACTTCGCAGGCTTCATTGATTGACTTGGTTTATACAGAATGATACAATATTCACAACTTGAGGGAATATTCGTTCTCTCGGGTATTTTATTTTTACTATATTAAGAGAAGCAGAGGAAAAATTTCATATGGAGACAGAGAACTTTAACGAGGAGATGGAAATTGACCTGATAGATCTTCTTTCTTATCTTAAGAGAAAGGCCTGGATGATTCTGCTGGGACTGCTCATAGGGGTTTTGCTCTCGGGTATTTATACGCTGAAGATTGTAAATCCCATGTATGCGGCTTCCTCCATGATTTATATGCGGGGAGCAGGCAACACGATCACCTCCATTCAGGATCTGCAGATCGGGGCAGAACTCACAAATGATTATGAGGTTATTTTCACCAGCCGTCCGATTCTCGAAGAAGTCATTGAGAAGTTGAATCTTGACATGACTTATCAGGAGCTTCAGACGAGAATCGAGCTTTCAAATCCTACGGATACCCGTATTCTGAAAGTGGAACTAAAAGACGAAGATCCCGAGAGAGCCAGTGAGATTGTGAACACTCTTGTCCAGGTGGGAATGGACAGTGTCAAGGAGATTGATGCCAAGGAACCATATTTAATTGAGGAGGCAGTTGCCAACAATCAGCCGGTATCTCCGTCAAAGACAAAGAATCTGGCGATGGGCGCGCTGGCAGGTGCTTTTCTGGTGGGGGCTGTTTTGGCTCTTCGGTACATTGTGAATGATCAGATTTGCGGAGAAGACGATGTGGTGAAGGCACTGGGAGTTCCGGTATTCTGCAGTATTCCGGAGAATGGCAGTATGTCGAAAAAGGATCATAGAAAAAATCGCAGGAAAGGATAGACAACATGCAGGCAAAGATTGTATTACCGAAGGAGGAGTTGGAGTATGAGGCTGCAGAGGCGATCAAAACTTTGCGTACGAATATTCTGTACAGCGAAGAGGTCAAATCTGTGGTGCTGACCAGTACAATTCCAAACGAAGGAAAGTCTACGATTTCGCTGGAACTTGCCAAAAGCTTTGCGGGGCTGGGGAAGAATACGGTTTTGGTAGACTGTGATATGCGCAGATCCTGTCTTGCGGCCCGGCTGGGAGTGACAGATGAGATTCATGGAGTCAGCGAGTATCTGTCAAAGCAGAGTATGAAGATTGTATACCGGACATCAGACCCGAATTTATCGATTATTTTCAGCGGAAATTGTCCGCCGAATCCTTCGGAGCTTTTGTCGAGCGCCAGGTTCGAAGGGCTGTTGGAGACGCTGAAGGAGGCCTATGACTACATTATCATTGACGCGCCTCCCATTGGAAATCTGGTGGATGGGACCATCATCAGCAGACATGCGGACGGAACTCTTCTGGTAGTCCGGAATGATTTTGTGAAGACGAAAGAGGCAAGACGGGTAAAGCAGAAGATTGAGCAAAATGGAGGGAAGGTTCTGGGCGTGGTTCTCAACCGGGTAAAGAAGAACCAGAAGGGCTCTCATTATTACTATAAAAAATATAAGAATTACGAATATGGAAAAGAATAAACGGTTTGGATTAAAAATTGGTGTTGTCCTGCTGGCGGCTGTAGCTGTGGCTGTGGCGCTGTGGGCCATGTGGCCCGAGGAAGAGGAGAGGGAGATCTCCCAGAGCAATGAGCGCGCTTACAGACATGTGGAGGTTGACGGCAGACAATTTGATTATAATACCAATTTACTCACGCTGCTGTGCATGGGGATTGACACTACGGATGAGTCTGTTGCCCAGTCGGATGTGATTGATCTGATGGTTTTGGACCGGGAGGAGGAGAGAATCAAAATTCTGTCTATCTCCCGTGATGCTATGGTGCCGATCAGAATCTTTGACGCCGGCGGAAAATCGCTGGGCTGGGAGGAACAGCATCTTGCGTTGGCATCTTCCTATGGATCCACACAGGAGAGGGGCTGTCTGTTGACTTGCGAGGCGGTTTCCAAAATGTTGTGGGATATTCCCATTGTATATTATGCGGGAGCAAATTTGTCAGCATTCGACCAGTTTCAAAGCCTGGCAGGGGATTTCGATATTGTGGTCCCGGATGACAGTTTGGCAAGTCTTGGAGCAGAGTATCAAAAAGGCAGCACACTGACGATCACAGAGGAAAACGCGGAGTTGTTTGTAAGATCCAGAGACACGGATGTGGATTTCTCGAATACATCGCGTATGCTGCGGCAGCAGGCTTATATCGAAGGGTATATCAACACGCTGAGGGAACAATTGCAGGAGGACTTCAATGGCACGGTGGCAAGAGCATCCAGCTTACTGCCACAGCTGGTGACGAACATCTCAGTGGACGAAGTAACTGATTTCGCGGAAATGCTTATGAATTATGAGTTCTCCGCGGATGAGGATTACATAGTCGTGGAAGGAACGCAGGAGAAAGGCCTTTTTCATGATGAGTACCACATCGATGAGAGCAAATTGCAGGAACTGATACTGGAGGTATTCTATAAAGCACAATAAAACAGGAGGCAATACTATGAAAAAAGGATTAGTAAGAATCATTGCAGGCTGTCTGACCGTTGTTATGACTGCGGCGGCTGTGATGGCTGCACCAAGCCCTACCAAAAACGGTACGGTATCCCAGGAGTTCACCATTAACGGCGAGAAGGCAGATCCGACTCAGTATAAAGCGGAATTTAAGACCAAGCTTGAGGATCTGGATCTTGAGAAAGAGGTCCTTGATCTGATCAATGACATCAATAAAGAGCCGGAGAAATTACAGGAGATCCTGAAAGATAAGGATCTGGTTGTGGCAAAGGACGACAAAATTGATGTGGAAGCGCTGGAACTGCTCACAACCATTCAGGATCTTTCAATTGTTGACCTTGCCACCGGCCAGATCATGAAAGACCTCAAAGACGTAACTCTGACCTGGGAGGTTCCGAATCTGAAAAAAGGAATCGGAGAGATTCGTGTTCTTCATTACAGTACAGTCAGAGAAGTGTGGGAAATTCTGAAACCGGAGAAGATCGATTATAAAGAGAAGGCAATTACACAGCACTTTGAAGATCTGTCACCGGTAGCAGTTGTCTATGTGCCGGCTGAGAAATAAAATATCTGGATCATCCTGCAAAGAAACGGTTCTGCCGACAGGCAGAGCCGTTTTTTTGCAGATAAGTTTACTGCGCTGCTTTCTGCGCGAATTCAGTGTTCACCAGTTTTTCGTAAGGAGTGCGCTCAGCAAGTTCGCCTGCATCTTCCAGAATATCCTGGAGAAGATCAAAGCTTTCCTCGGAGAAGATCAGATTCTTCGCCCAGGTGTCTTGTTCATAATACCTGGTGATGATAGTTGTGATGGTCTCCAGATCTGTATCTGTAAACTGCGGTTCGATCACGGCGGCGATTTCTTCAGGTGTGTGAGTCTGGACGAAGTCCATGCCTTTTTGAAGCGCATTGGTAAATCCCTGGATTACTTCCGGATTCTCTTCCAGGTAGCTTTGTTTCGCAGAAAATGCCGTGTAGGGCACATAACCGCTGTCCACACCCAGGGAGGCGACAACGTATCCCTTGCCTTCGGATTCCAGACTGGTGGCGCTTGGCTCGAATTCAACGGTAAAATCACCCTGGCCGCTGGAGAATGCGGCAGCGGTAGAACCGAAATCGATACTTTGATCGATGGACAGATCTGTCTGAGGATCGATTCCGTTCTGTTTGAGAATATACTCAAAGACCATCTCCGGCATTCCGCCTTTTCTTCCTCCGAGGACTTCACTGCCTTTCAAATCCTGCCAGGTAAATCCCGGCATTTCTTCCCGGGCTACAAGAAAATTGCCGGCCCGCTGAGTGAGCTGCGCAAAGTTGACGACGGGGTCATTGGCCCCCTCCTGATAAGCATAGATGGAAGCTTCTGCTCCCATGAAGCCGATGTCAGCTTCTCCGGACAACACTGCGGTCATGGTTTTATCTGCGCCAAAGCCGTTGACCAGGGTCAGGTCAATGCCTTCTTCCTGAAAGTAACCTTCTTCAATTGCCACGTACTGAGGTGCGTAGAAGATGGAGTGGGCTACCTCATTCAAGGTGACAGGGGTGAGGGTATCCTCCTGTGTGGTGTCCGCAGTTTCTGCGGCGGCAGGCTTTTCGTCTGAGTGACAGGCAGTCAGTCCGAAGGCGCACAGTATGCCCAGGGAACACAGGGCGAATAATTTCTTTTTCATATAATCCTCCTCAAGATATTACACAATTCTAATATATTTTAAAATTGGAAAAAAGTGTCAAGAAATTCGTTTCTCTCATTGCATTTTATTAGAGAATCGTATTATACTGAACACAGACACGATGAGAAGGTGTTCTGAGAGTAAGAAAGAAGGAGATGTTTGTTATGTTGAATGAAAAAGTGGCAGAACTGTTAAATCAGCAGATCAATTATGAGTTTTATTCAGCCTATTTATATCTGGACTTCTCAAACTTTTATGTGGAGAAAGGGCTGAATGGTTTCGCAAACTGGTACAAAGTGCAGGCACAGGAGGAGAGAGATCACGCAATGTTGTTTATGCAGTATATGCAGAACAACGATCTTCCGGTGGAATTGAATGCCATTGACAAGCCAAACGCAGAACTAAAGGAAAACATGGATCCTCTGACAGAAGGATTGAAGCATGAGCAGTTTGTGACCAGTCTGATCAATAATATTTACGACGCGGCATATTCGGTGAAGGATTTCCGGACCATGCAGTTTTTAGACTGGTTTGTGAAAGAGCAGGGAGAAGAGGAGACGAATGCCAACGATCTGATTAAGAAAATGGAATTATTCGGATCAGATCCAAAAGGTCTGTATATGCTTGACAATGAGCTGGCAGGACGTGTATATGCGGCTCCCTCTCTGGTGCTGTAAAAAATGGAAGATGAACAGAGAACAAGCCAGGAGATTAGCCAGACGGAATTGATGAAAAAGCAGTTATTTTATTCCAGAATTACCTGCTTTGCCATTGTGATTTTTCTGCTTATTTTTGCGGTCGTGCTGGTACCGCGAACCGTTCGTATCCTGCATAATCTGAATGAGATAACGACGGAGTTAAATCAGGTGGATATTAAAGGTCTGGAATCAGATGTGAAGGAAAATCTCGGGAAAATCAGTGATTCGCTGGACGATCTGGATACAGATACTTTGAATCATGCAATAGGGGAATTGGATCAGGTAGCTGAGACATTAAGCCAGGCGGTACAGCCTCTGACCAATTTTTACCGGGGACGAAATTAACCGGATGAAGTCAGCAAAAAATGCAGAAGAATCACTCAGCGAAGGAGGATAAGAAATGAAGATTGGATTTGTGGGATGCGGAAATATGGCATCTGCGATGATAGAAGGAATTCTGAGAAAAGGTCTCTGTGCGAGGGAAGAGATTATTGCTTCCAACCGCACAGAAGAAGGCAATAAAAGAAGCCAGGAGAGGCTGGGAATCTGTGTCACACGGGATAACTGCAAGGTTGTCAAAGAGGCGAACACCATTGTCATAGCTGTGAAACCTCAGTATTATGAAGAGGTGATCAAGGAGATTCGGGATTTGGTTACCGGAAAACATGTGATTATTTCCATCGCTCCGGGAAAAACTCTGGCATGGCTGGAGGAAAAATTTGGAAAACCGGTGAAGATTGTGCGTACCATGCCAAATACGCCGGCTCTGGTGGGAGAGGGCATGACAGGAGCTTGTGCTAATTCCTATGTAAAGGAAGTGGAATTGGCGGGAGTTCAGGCGATTCTGAGCAGTTTTGGAAAGTATGAGATGGTTCCGGAATCTCTGATGGACGTGGTGGTATCCGTCAGCGGAAGCTCGCCGGCTTATGTGTTTATGTTCATAGAGGCAATGGCAGATGCTGCCGTGGCAGATGGAATGCCAAGAGCCCAGGCATATGAGTTTGCGGCCCAGGCAGTACTGGGAAGCGCTAAGATGGTGCTGGAGACAGGAAAACATCCGGGAGAATTAAAAGATATGGTGTGTTCACCTGGAGGTACGACCATTGAAGCGGTGCGCCAATTGGAAAAGAGCGGTTTTCGAAGCTCTGTAATTGAAGCGATGAAGGCTTGTGCTGCAATCAGCCGAAAGATGTGAGACAAAAAAAGGTATGGCCAGATGCGGCCATACCTTTTTCTACTCAAGGGAACTCGTTTTTAACTGATTAATGAGAAGACGGACTTTATTCTGATTTTTGCGGGAAAGACTTCGGTAGTCTTCCAGAATTGCCAGGTCTTCTCTGGTAAGTACATCAGGGGACAATTTGGCAGTGATCAGAGTATTTAGATCAACGCCAAGGATTTCGGCAATGGATGAAGTAATTTCCAGGGAAGGCGTGCGCTGACCATTTTCATAATTACAGTAGCTTTGACGCTGGATATGAAGTTTTTGCCCCATATAGGCTTGTGTGTAACCTCTGGCAGTGCGCAAAACCCGGAGATTGTTGGAAAAATCCGAAATATCCATATGATATCGCCCCGTGACCCTCTCGTTTCTTTTTCGTATAAACTGATTATAGCAAGATTAGGCTGAAAAAACTTAATAGGCAACAAAATGAATACAAATATGCACATGGAGGTCCGTGTATGAGTGACTTTTTACTTTTTTGCCAGAATTTGAAAAAAAACAATCGGATTTTCATCCGATTGTTGGGTGCGGTGTTAATCTGTATCCCGCTTTTGTATTGTAAATGGATTGAATTTCACATACGAAATGTGGAATGGCCAAAGGATGATACGGCCCTTGTCCGGAAAGGCTAAGACTCAAGGAGTATTTTTGCCGGAGAAAGGATGCTGGCTTAGATAACTATTGTGGTACTGGGAAGAGAAAGTGACATCTTCGGAGAACCATGATGGCGGCTGATACGCGAGGGCGGTCTGTTCATCAGGAAATTCCACTTCCGCCAGGATCAGCCCCTGGTGGGATCCGTGAAAAATATCAAGCTCAATTTTCAGATTCTCCTTCTCGGGGATAATATAGCGGGTTTTCTGGATGAAAACACCATCGGTTTTCTGGCAGAGGTGCTGATAGGCTTCTTTGGTGAGCGGCAGGTTGTATTCTTCCCGGCTCATCATGCCCTGAGACTTATATGTGAGAATATAGGAATCGTCCTCCCGCCGGATTCGGACGACAGGGTTGGTGCACAGATACCCCTGTTCAATTCGGTGAGAGGGGAACTGCTGTATATTGTCCGGTAACTTCTGGATTAAAAATTTGCGCTCAATTTCCATAATTCTTTCCTTTCTTGATAGTTGACTGTTCCTGGGTTAAGTATACTGTCGGATTGAAAAATATTCAATGTGTATTTCCAAGCTATCACAGGAAAAAGAAGGTAGTTTGACTCGAAAGATCTGTTATGAAATACAGAGAAGTTTTAAGTTGTAATGAAAAATATGTAATGTTATAATATTCACAATATTAAGTGGGAGGTATGATTATGAGCTGCGTGTGTGCGTTTTTTGCAAATGGAATGGAAGAAGTCGAGGCGTTGACCGTGGTGGATCTTCTGAGAAGAGCCGGCGTGGATGTGACCACCGTTTCCATACATGAAACAACGGAGATTCAGAGCGCGCACGGAATCCGGATCCATGGGGATAGGATTTTGGACGAGGTGGAAGATTTTCAGAGATTTGATATGATTTTTCTGCCGGGAGGCGCCGGGGGTACCGACAATCTGGAGGCCAATGAAAAGGTGAGAGACGTGATTGAAAGTTTTGCGGAGCAAGGGAAGAAGATTGCTGCAATCTGTGCGGCACCAAGGATTCTCGGAAGGATGGGTCTGCTCAGGGGAAAAAGAGCGACATCTTATCCATCGGTTATGAATCTTCTTGATGGGGCCGATGTGACAGAAAATTCTGTGGAGACAGACGGCAATATTACTACCAGCCGGGGAGTGGGAACAGCCATTGACATGGGACTGGAACTGATTCGGATTTTATGCGGCCAGGAGCAGTCAGAAGAGATCCGTCAGTCCATCGTGTACAAAGGGAAAATAAATTAGGATAAAAAAGCTCCAATACGTAAAAAACACTAGCTATTTCAACGATTGTATGCTATACTATCGTAATGATTGTGAATATGGAGAGGTATGCCGCTTTTCCATTTTACATATAGAATAAGGAGGAAATATCAAGAATGAGTTTACAAGTAGAAAAAATGGAGAAAAATATGGCGAAACTTACGATTGAAGTTTCAGCCGAGGAATTGGAAAAGGCAATCCAGGGAGCATACCTGAAAAACAAGAACAAAATTACGCTGCCAGGATTCCGTAAAGGAAAAGCTCCGAGAGTGATGATAGAGAAAATGTATGGAAAAGGAGTATTTCTGGAGGATGCTGCAAATGCTCTGATTCCGTCTGCATATTCAAAAGCTCTGAATGAGTGTGACCTGGAGATTGTGTCACAGCCTGAGATTGATATCACACAGCTGGAGGCTGGAAAGCCATTTATCTTCACAGCTGAGGTTGCAGTGAAACCGGAAGTAACTCTGGGCGAGTACAAAGGTGTGGAAGTGAAGAAGATCGATGTGGAAGTGACAGAGGAAGAGATCAACGCAGAGCTGAAGAAAGAGCAGGAGAACAATTCCAGAACAATCCTGGTTGAGGACCGTCCTGTTGAGAACGGAGATATCGCTACCATCGATTTTGAAGGATTTGTAGATGGAACTCCATTCGAGGGTGGAAAAGGAAGCGATTATCCGCTGACCATCGGTTCCAATACCTTTATTCCTGGCTTTGAAGAGCAGCTGATCGGCGCGAATGCCGGAGAAAAACGTGATGTCAATGTGACATTCCCGGAAGAGTATCAGGCAAAAGAGCTGGCAGGAAAAGCTGCTGTATTTAAATGCGAAGTGAAGAAGATTGAGAAGAAAGAGCTTCCGGAGCTGGATGATGAGTTTGCAAAAGATGTTTCCGAGTTTGATACTCTGGAAGAGTACAAGGCAGATATCAAGAAAAATCTGACTGAGAAAAAAGAAGCAGACGCGAAACGTCAGAAAGAGGATGAGGCAGTTCAGAAGGCTGTCGAGAATGCAACCATGGAGATTCCGGATGCGATGATCCGCACACAGGTAAATCAAATGGTGGATGATTTCTCCAGAAGAATGCAGGCACAGGGTCTGTCTATGGAGCAGTACTTCCAGTTCACAGGTATGACTCTGGACAAACTGATGGAAGAGATGAAACCACAGGCACTGAGAAGAATTCAGACCAGACTGGTACTGGAGAAAGTGGCAGAGGTAGAGAATATTCAGCCGTCCGAGGAGAGAGTTGACGAAGAATTCACCAAGATGGCTGAGATGTATAAAATGGAAAAAGACAAATTGAAAGAGCTGGTTGGCGAGATTGAGCTGGAGCAGATGAAGAAGGACATGGCTGTTCAGGATGCAGTGACTTATATCACAGACGCAGCGAAGGAAGTCTAATCCGGCGATTTTATCCAACCAAATGACGGGAGGCGCATTTTTATGAGTTTAGTACCATATGTCGTTGAGCAGACGAGCAGGGGAGAGAGAAACTACGATATTTATTCCAGACTGCTGAAAGACAGAATTATTTTTCTCGGTGAAGAGGTGAATGATGTGACCGCCAGTCTGGTGGTGGCACAGCTTCTGTTTTTGGAATCTGAAGATACTGGAAAAGACATACAATTATATATTAACAGTCCCGGCGGTTCTGTGACCGCAGGAATGGCGATTTATGACACCATGCAGTATATCAAATGTGATGTATCCACGATCTGTCTGGGCATGGCGGCCAGCATGGGAGCTTTTCTTCTGGCGGGCGGTACCAAGGGCAAGAGACTTGCTCTGCCGAACTCGACAATTATGATTCACCAGCCTTCCGGAGGAGCACAGGGGCAGGCTACAGAGATTCAGATTGTGGCAGACCATATTGCCAGAACCAAGAGAACGTTGAATGAAATTCTGGCGGCGAATACCGGTCAGCCACTGGAAGTGATTGAAGTGGATACCGATCGTGACAACTATATGTCAGCGCAGGAGGCACAGGCATATGGACTGATCGACAGAATTATTACACACAGATAAAGAGAGGATAAGACGTCCAAAGAGAGGTCTTAGATAACTAAGTATGCAAGGGGTGTATGGGACTGCGAGAACTCGTACATTACCTTGCATAGCTGTTATAGAGAAGAAAGGATAGATAGAGAATCCCATGGCAGATAGAATAAAAGAAGGAAAAGTCAGATGTTCTTTTTGCAATAAGACGGAGGATCAGGTCCGCAAACTGATCTCCAGTTTGGATAAAAGCGTATATATTTGTGACGAATGTATTGAGATATGTAATGAGATTATTGAGGAAGAGGGCCTGGTTTATGAGGATATGCTGACCTCAGACATCAATCTGCTCACACCCCAGGAAATTCACAGTTTTCTGGATGAATATGTGATTGGACAGGATGAGGCGAAGAAGGCACTTTCCGTTGCTGTATATAATCACTATAAGAGAGTGATGGCTCCGAAAAGTTTGGATGTGGAGCTTCAGAAGAGTAATATTTTGATGCTGGGACCGACCGGTTCCGGAAAGACTTTGCTGGCGCAGACTCTGGCAAAACTGCTGAATGTACCTTTTGCCATTGCAGACGCCACCACATTGACAGAAGCCGGATATGTGGGCGAGGATGTGGAGAATATTCTGTTGAAAATTATCCAGGCTGCGGATTACGACATTGAGCGTGCCCAGTATGGAATTATTTATATTGATGAGATTGATAAGATTACAAGAAAGTCTGAGAATGCGTCTATCACCAGAGATGTGTCCGGAGAGGGCGTACAGCAGGCTTTGCTGAAGATCCTGGAGGGAACGATTGCCAGTGTGCCGCCCCAGGGTGGAAGAAAACATCCCCATCAGGAATTTATTCAGATTGACACCACCAACATTCTGTTTATCTGCGGCGGTGCTTTCGAGGGCATTGAGAAGATTATTGCCGCGAGAAAAGATCAGAAATCCATCGGATTTGGCGCAGATGTGAGAAGTGTCAAAGATCAGAATGTGGGTGAATTGCTCAAGGAAGTGATGCCGGAGGATTTCATCAAGTTCGGACTGATACCAGAGTTTATCGGAAGGGTTCCGGTAGTGGTTTCTCTGAACGCGCTGGATGAAGAAGCTCTGATCCGAATTTTGAAAGAGCCGAAGAATTCTCTGGTGAGACAATATCGTAAACTATTTGAATTGGATGGTGTGGATTTGGATTTCCAGGAAGATGCTCTGAAACTTATCGCAGAGAAATCGATGGAGAGAAAGACGGGAGCCAGAGGCCTGCGCTCGATCATGGAAGAGACGATGATGGATTTGATGTATGAGATCCCTTCCGATCAGCGGATTCAGAAATGTATTATTACGAAAGAGTCTGTGGAGGGAGAAGCGGATCCGGAGATCGTCTACGGAGAGATGGAAGATCAGGGGCGCAGAAATTTGAGAAAAGCCCGAAAAGGAAAACCAGAGACCGCCTGAAACAAGGAGGTTAAAAGATGAAAGAAATGATATACGGGTTACCGGTTGTGGCATTGCGGGGAACATCCATCCTTCCGGAGATGATTGTTCACTTTGACGTGAGCCGTCCGCGTTCCGTCAAAGCGGTGGAAGCGGCAATGCTGAAAGAACAGAAAGTATTTTTGGTGACACAGAAAGATCTTGAGAAAGAGAATCCTGGATTGCTGGATTTCTATAAAGTGGGAACGGTAGCCTATATCAAACAGATTGTAAAGCTGCCGGATGATGTCCTGCGGGTTCTTGTGGAAGGTTTAAGCCGGGGCGAACTGCTGAGGCTGGAGAGAGAGAATCCTTATCTGGAAGGGCAGATCGGGATTTTTGAGGAAGAAGACATTGAGAATAAGAATGTCAAAGAGGCAATTCTGCGCAATATCAAAGAGAAATTCCATCTTTACTGTGTGGAGAGCGGAAGAATCAGTAAAGATTTGGCGGCACAGATTTTGCAGATTGACGATGCGAAGCGTCTGATTGATCAGCTGTGTATTAACCTTCCTCTTGGATATGAAGACCAGCAGAAGCTTCTCAATGCAGTCGGACTGTATGACAGATACACAATATTGGAAGGAATGCTGGAGGACGAGATAGAGATTCAGAAATTCCGCAGAGAATTCCAGCGGAAAGTTAAAGAGAGAATCGATAAGAATCAAAAGGAGTATATCCTTCGTGAACAGATGAAACTGATCCGCGAGGAGCTGGGGGAGGATGATACGGTCTCAGAGGCAGAGAAGTTCCGGGAGAGGCTTCAGTTTCTGGATGCGCCTGCGGAAGTCAAAGAGAGAATCGGCAAGGAGATTGAGCGATTCAAATCTATCAGCAACAATAATGCTGAGGGAAATGTGGCGAGGGACTATATCAGTACACTGTTGGATATGCCGTGGAACCGTCAGACGAAAGACTCCGATGATTTGAAGGCAGCTTTCCAGATACTGGAAAAAGATCATTATGGACTGAAAAAGGTCAAAGAGAGGATCATGGAGTTTCTGGCTGTCAGGAATCTCACAGAGAAAGGGAAAAGTCCGATACTCTGTCTGGTAGGACCGCCTGGAACTGGAAAAACATCCATTGCCCGTTCTGTGGCCAGGGCACTGAATAAAAAGTATGTGAGAATCTGTCTTGGAGGTGTCCGCGATGAGGCAGAGATACGTGGACACAGACGCACCTATATCGGCGCGATGCCTGGAAGGATTGCGCAGGCCCTGAAGCAGACGGGAGTGGGAAATCCGCTGATGCTTCTGGATGAGATCGACAAGACCAGCAGTGACTATAAGGGAGATGTGTCTGCAGCTCTTCTGGAGGTACTGGACCCGGAACAGAACAGCCATTTTAACGATCATTATATTGATCTTCCCATCGATTTGTCAGAAGTTCTGTTTATCGCGACGGCCAATGATCTGCAGGGAATCCCACGGCCTCTTCTGGACCGTATGGAGGTCATTGAACTTTCCAGCTACACAGAGAATGAGAAGGAACATATCGCAAAGGAACACTTGATTCCAAAACAGATTCAGGAGAATGGCCTTGAGGAGAAGCAGTTGGCCATCCGTCCTGCGGCGGTACGAAAAATCATCAACGGCTATACGAAAGAGGCAGGAGTGCGAGGACTGGAACGCTGTATTGGACAGATCTGCCGCAAGACTGCCAGGGAAGTTCTGGAAGACGGAAAAGAGAAAGTGGTTGTCACCACGAAGAATCTGGAGCATTATCTCGGACATGAGCGTTATACCTTCCAGATGGCAAACAAGCATGACGAAGTGGGAATCGTGCGTGGATTGGCTTGGACCAGTGCAGGAGGAGATACTCTTCAGATTGAAGTGAATGTGATGCCGGGCAAAGGCGAGCTGGTGCTCACAGGTCAGCTGGGTGATGTGATGAAAGAGTCCGCCCGGGCCGGGTTAAGCTATATCCGTTCTGTGGCATCGGATTATGGAATTGAGCCGGAGTTTTTTGAGAAGAATGATATTCACATACATATCCCTGAGGGGGCGATTCCGAAGGATGGACCTTCAGCGGGGATTACCATGGCGACCGCCATGCTTTCCGCTATCACCAAGACACCGGTGCGCGCGGAGGTGGCGATGACAGGAGAGATCACTCTCCGGGGCAGAGTTCTGCCGATTGGCGGCCTGAAGGAAAAGCTGTTGGCCGCGAAATATGCGAAAATCAAGACTGTCCTGGTGCCGAAGGAGAATAAGCCGGATATCAAAGAAATGTCAGACGAGATTACCAATGGCCTGGAGATCCATCTGGTGGATAATATGGGCGATGTGATTTCCCAGGCACTGAACCGTTAAGCGAGGTACTGTATGATTATAAAAAATGTGTCCCTGGATATTGTCTGTGGAGTGACAAGTGTGCTTCCTGAGAATGCGTGGCCGGAGATTGCTTTTGCCGGTAAATCGAATGTGGGGAAATCTTCCCTGATCAATGCATTGATGAACCGGAAATCTCTGGCACGTACCAGTGCCCAGCCGGGCAAAACACAGACGATTAATTTCTATAATATTAATAACTGTATGTATCTGGTGGATCTTCCGGGGTATGGATATGCAAAGGTTTCCCAGAAAGAGAAAGAAAAATGGGGAAAGCTGATCGAGAGATATCTGAACAGTTCCCGGATGCTTCGTGCGGTTTTTCTTTTGATTGATATCCGTCATGACCCTTCTGCGAATGACAGGCAGATGTATGAGTGGATTGTCTCGCAGGGATATGAACCGATTATCATTGCAACTAAGTTGGATAAACTGAAGCGGAGCCAGATTCAGAAACATGTGAAGATGGTCCGGGAAGGCCTGGGCCTTCTGCCTGGCACAAAGGTGATTCCTTTTTCAGCAGTGTCTAAGCAGGGACGGGAGGAAATCTGGGAGCTGATGGATCAGCTTTTGGAAACCGGTGAGCAATGATGGCTTTGAGGAGTACGAAGGATCAGTAAGAGAGGGACAACATGGGAATAATACGAGCGAGTAAGCTGGGATTTGATTATTACAAATATGATGACGATGGAAATGTGGAACAGGCCAGCCGGGCTGTGGATGATGTGAATCTGGATATCCAGGCCGGTCAGTTTATTGCGGTGCTGGGACATAATGGATCTGGAAAATCTACACTGGCAAAGCATATCAATGCTCTTCTGGTGCCCACGGAGGGAACTTTGTGGATGGATCAGATGGACACAGCGGCAGCGGACAATCTCTGGAAAATCCGCCAGGAGGCTGGAATGGTTTTTCAGAATCCGGATAACCAGATTATCGGCAGTGTTGTGGAAGAAGATGTGGGGTTCGGCCCTGAGAATATTGGAGTTCCTACGGATGAGATCTGGAGGAGAGTGGATGCAAGCCTGAAGGCGGTGGATATGGTCGCTTATCGCCAGCACTCTCCCAATAAGCTGTCCGGAGGACAGAAGCAGAGAGTGGCGATCGCCGGTGTGATGGCCATGAAACCAAAATGCATTGTGTTGGACGAGCCCACAGCTATGCTGGATCCCAGCGGGCGCAAAGAGGTCCTGAAAGCTGTGCGGGAATTGAACAAAAAAGAAGGCGTCACGGTGATACTGATCACGCACTATATGGAGGAAGTGGTATTCGCAGATCACGTCTTCGTGATGGATTCCGGACATATTGTGCTGGAGGGGACACCCAGGGAGATTTTTTCCCAGGTGGACATCCTTAAACAGTATGGACTGGATGTTCCGCAGGTTACTTTGCTGGCTTATGAACTGAAAAAATCCGGAGTGGAGCTTCCGGATGGAATTCTGACCATAGAGGAGTTGGTGGATGCCTTATGTCGATTAAGTTAGAGCATGTATATTATACCTACAGCCCGGGGACTGCCTATGAGATTCATGCGCTGGAGGATATCAATCTTACGATTCCGGATAATCAGTTTATCGGAATGATTGGGCATACCGGGAGTGGCAAGTCAACATTAATTCAGCATTTCAATGGACTGATCCGTCCAACCCAGGGGAAGATCCTGTATAATGGGGAAGACATCTGGGGAGAAAAATATAATCTGAAAAAATTAAGAAGTGAGGTGGGCTTGGTATTTCAATATCCGGAACATCAGCTTTTTGAGATTGATGTGCTCACTGATGTCTGTTTCGGTCCTAAGAATCAGGGATTGAGCCAGGAAGAAGCTGAGGTGGAAGCGAGGAAGGCTCTGGAGCAGGTGGGAATTCCGGAGAAACTCTATAAGAAATCACCTTTTGAACTGTCCGGGGGACAGAAAAAAAGGGTGGCGATTGCGGGAGTTCTGGCAATGAACCCCAAAATACTGATTTTAGATGAGCCCACAGCAGGACTTGATCCCAAAGGAAGGGATGAAATCCTGGATGAGATCGCCAATCTTCACAAGATGAGAGGAATCAGTATTATTCTGGTCTCTCACAGTATGGAAGATATTGCGAAGTATGTGGAGAGAATTATCGTCATGGACAAAGGAAAAGTTGCCTTTGATGATAAACCGAAACAGGTTTTTTCCCACTATAAAGAGCTGGAGAAGATGGGCCTGGCAGCGCCGCAGATTACCTATGTGATGCATGCCCTGAAGGATCGGGGAATGGATGTGGATGTGACGGCAACGACTGTGGAAGAGGCAAAAAACAGCATTTTAAAGGCGCTGGGTGTTTCCGTGCCTAAGAATGAGCAGAAGAATCTGACAGATGATAATTGATTAGGACAGGAAGGAAGGCAAATGATTAGAGATATTACACTGGGCCAGTACTATCCGGCAAATTCTGTGCTGCACCGATTGGACCCTCGTGTCAAATTCGTCGGAACGTTATTGTTTATCATATCTGTATTTGTGTTTAATACCTTTCCGGGATATGGAGTAGCGACAATATTTCTGGTGGCAATGATTGGAATTTCCAAGGTCCCGGTTAAATTTATGTTCAAAGGATTGAAAGCGATCTTTATCATCCTTTTGATTACGGTTATTTTTAATATGATTCTGACTCCGGGAGAAGTGCTCTGGCGTCTGGGATTTCTGAAGGTGACCCGGGAAGGTCTGATTATGGCTGGCAAGATGACAATTCGGCTGACTTATCTGGTGATCGGGTCTTCCATTATGACGCTGACAACGACACCAAATCAGCTGACAGATGGCCTGGAGAGTCTGATGGGACCGCTGAAGAAGATTAAAGTTCCGGTTCATGAGATTTCCATGATGATGTCCATCGCTCTGCGTTTTATTCCGATTTTGCTGGAGGAGACAGACAAGATTATGAAGGCGCAGATCGCCAGGGGCGCGGACTTTGAGAGTGGAAATCTGATACAGAAGGCGAAAAGCATGGTGCCTCTTCTGGTGCCGCTGTTTATCTCAGCCTTTCGTCGTGCCAATGATCTGGCTATGGCCATGGAGGCGCGTTGTTATAACGGAGGCGAGGGACGTACACAGATGAAGCCGCTGAAATATCACAGCAGAGACTATATTGCCTATCTGTTTGTGTTTTTGTATCTGGGAGTGAGTATCATTTTTCGGATTGTAGGGATATAGAAGATGAAGAGAATAGGATTGATTGTCGCGTATGACGGCACAAATTACTGCGGATGGCAGGTTCAGCCCAATGGAATCACCATACAGGGGGAGCTGAACCGGTGTCTGAGTGAACTGCTGGGAGAGGAAATTGAGACGATCGGTGCCAGCAGGACGGACGCAGGTGTTCATGCGATGGGAAATGTGGCGGTGTTCGATACCAATACCCGGATTCCGGGAGAAAAAATTTCTTATGCATTGAATCAGAGACTGCCGGAGGATATTCGGATACAGCTTTCCGAGGAGATGCCTTTGGATTTCCATCCCAGATACTGTGACAGCGTGAAGACATATGAATATCGAATTCTGAACAGGAGATTTCCTGTTCCCACAGAGCGGCTGTATTCGTATTTCTACCATTATAAATTGGATGTGGAGAAGATGAGGGCAGCCACTTCTTATCTGATCGGGCGTCACGATTTTGCGAGTTTCTGTGGCTCCGGAGCGCAGGTAAAGAGTACAGTGCGGACGATTCGCTCCATTGAGATTGAGCGGTATGAAGATATGATTACCATTCGTATCAGCGGGGAAGGGTTCCTCTACAATATGGTCAGGATTATTGCGGGAACTCTGATTGAGATTGGGAACGGACAGTATCCGCCGGAGAGAATGAAGAAGATTCTGGATGCCAGAGACCGGGAATACGCAGGGCCAACGGCACCTGCCAGAGGCCTGACTTTGCTGGGAATCCAGTTTGAGTGAGAATCTGAAAATTTTAGCAGGAATTGTAAAAAAATGATTGACACAAGGATTGCATTATAATATAATTACTCAATGTGACGTAGTGCGAGAATATCTAAGCCAAAGCCCCGGCGAGGATGTTTCAGATAGCAGTTTCGGACATTTTCTGCTGATCGCCATACGTTCTTGATGCTTAAATTCTGAGGGGAAGAATCCTCTCATCAATCTTGAATACAGAGTAAACCAGGAGGGAAAACCATGAAGAGCTATATGGCTAATCCAGATAAAATCGAGAGAAAATGGTATGTTGTAGATGCTGCTGACTGTACATTAGGCCGTCTGGCATCTGAAGTAGCTAAAATTTTAAGAGGAAAGAACAAACCGCAGTTCACACCTCACATTGACACAGGTGATTATGTGATCATCGTGAACGCTGAGAAGATTAAAGTAACTGGTAAGAAATTAGACCAGAAAGTTTACTACCATCACTCAGGATATGTGGGAGGAATGAAAGAGACCACATTGAAAGAAATGTTAGCAAAGAAACCTGAGAAAGTTCTTGAACTGGCTGTAAAAGGTATGCTTCCAAAAGGACCTTTGGGAAGATCCATGCTTAAGAAACTTTTTGTGTACGCTGGACCAGAGCACAAACATGAGGCTCAGAAACCAGAAGTAATAACATTTTAAGTGAGGAGGTAGAACAAATTGGCTAGCGCAAAATTCTACGGAACAGGAAGAAGAAAAAAATCAATCGCAAGAGTTTATCTGGTACCTGGTACTGGCAAAATTACGATTAATAAAAGAGACATCGACGAGTATTTCGGTCTTGAGACCCTGAAAGTGGTTGTTCGTCAGCCTCTCGTTGCTACAGATACAGAAGGAAAATTTGATGTATTAGTAAATGTACACGGCGGTGGATTCACCGGCCAGGCTGGTGCAATCAGACATGGTGTTGCAAGAGCACTGCTTCAGGCAGACAGCGAGTACAGACCGGCTCTGAAAGCTGCTGGATTCTTGACCAGAGATCCACGTATGAAAGAGCGTAAGAAATATGGTCTCAAGGCAGCCCGTCGCGCTCCGCAGTTCAGCAAGCGATAATTTTAGTTCAAAACAGCTCAAAAACCCCGAAACCATGCGGTTTTCGGGGTTTTTCCTTTTCAGATCGTTTGCCCTGTTTTGGCATAGTCTGACCCGTTTTGAACCATTTTTTATGGGTTAAATTAAGGACAACCACCCCCAAAACGGGGGCTAATGGGTTAAATCATAGGACAACTTTTTTGCCCCTGCCCCCTCCCAAGAGATCATTTTTGCTTTTTTGCCCCTCTGAAATTTTATGCAAAATCGGTTTGGCAGAGTTTG
>DXIX01000013.1 GCA_019112635.1 Candidatus Blautia intestinigallinarum
AAAAATAAGGCGGAGGTGATCCATGTGAGTATCTACGAATATGATGCCAAGAAACATATCCGGCAGGAGAAAGAAGAGAGCTGGGAAGAGGGTTTTCAGGATGGGGAGAAGAAAGGCTTCCGGGATGGAGAGAGGAAAGGCTTTCAGGATGGCCAGGAATTGCTTATGAAGCAGCTGATAAAGGTGAAGCTGGACAACGGAAAGACAATAGCAGAGATTGGCAGGGAGCTGGAGCAGTCAGAGGAGAGAATTCAGGAATTGGTCGGGAAGCTGCGTCATGGAGAATGAGGATCAGGGAGAGATAAAAAAATTCCGGGGAATTGCGGGAAAGAATTGATTATTTGCAGCAAAACGGGTAGAATAGAAAGAGAGTGAGACAGGGTGGCCAGGCTTTTTAGAGTCTGGCTATTTCTGTCTGGAAAGGGGTGTATTGTATGAACATTTGGCATGATATCAATGAAGAGAGGATTTTTCCGACGGACTTCATGGCAGTGATTGAGATCCAGAAAGGAAGCAACCAGAAATACGAGCTGGATAAGGAGACGGGTATGTTGATGCTGGATCGGATTCTGTTCACTGCGACGCATTACCCGATGAACTATGGATTTATTCCCAGGACTTATGGGGATGACAAGGACCCGCTGGACGTGTTGGTGCTTTGTTCAGAACCGATTGCGCCGATGACTCTGGTGAGGTGTTATCCGATTGGGGTAATGAAGATGGAAGACAGTGGTATGGGAGACGAGAAGATCATCGCCATTCCCTACGGGGATCCTACTTATATGGGATATACAGACATCAAGGAGCTTCCAAAGCATATTTTCCAGGAGCTGAAGCACTTTTTCACAATTTACAAGAGCCTGGAAGGAAAGGAGACGGTGGTCAATGAGTTTGGCGGTCCGATCGAGGCTGTAGGTGTCATTGAAAAATGCATGGAAAACTATAATAAGAAATTTGGCGGGGAGAAAAAAGAATAAGACATCAGGAGGTTGACATGAAATTTATTTATCCGGCAGTGATTAGGAAGAAAGCTGAGGGAGGATATGAAGCGTCCTTTCCGGATCTGGAAGGCTGCTACGCCCAGGGAGATACTCTGGAGGAGGCAGTGGATAATGCCAACGAGGCGGCTTATAACTGGATCTATGTGGAAGTGATGGAGGAGGAAGACGGCCAGCTGCCGCCGGTGTCCGACCTGTCTGACATCTCTCTGGAAGAGGGAGAGGAAGTGCGCAACATTGCTGTGAATATACGGTTCCGGGACGGCTGGGATGAATAGTTCCGGGACAGGAAGAGCAGATCCAGGAATCATGGGTGGATTCGACGGAATGTATGGGAGGAAGACAAACAGGAGGAAAACGAATGATTCGCAGATATGAATTCGGAAAGGTGCTTGAGACAGAGGCGATACTCGAGAAACCGGAACAAGCGGAGGGAGCGGTTCCCTATCTTCAGGTGGATGAGGCGAAGAGAAGTCTTCTCTATGAGATGGGGGAGAAGGACAGGGTTTATGGTCTGGGTGAAAATTTAAGAGGAATCAACAAGAGAGGTTGGATCTATGAGAGCCGCTGTACCGATGACCCGGAACATATGGAGGATAAGAGGGCTCTGTACGGGGCTCATAACTTCCTTGTGGTGGATGGACAAGATCAGTTTGGCGTGTTCATCGATTACCCGG
Organism: Candidatus Blautia intestinigallinarum; assembly: GCA_019112635.1. Lineage (GTDB taxonomy): Bacteria > Bacillota > Clostridia > Lachnospirales > Lachnospiraceae > Blautia_A > Blautia_A intestinigallinarum. Next base: position 1,676 of record DXIX01000013.1, read on the forward strand.
GAATTTTGTCCTTTGATGTGGGATATACCCGCTGTAATCAACTGAAGATTCAGCTGTCCGACTGGAATATGGATCTGTATGTAATCACCGGGGAAAATGTGAGAGACATTGTGCGCCAGTTCCGAAGACTGATCGGGAGAAGCTATATTCCGCCTCTGTGGGCCTTTGGATATGGGCAGAGCCGCTGGGGATATAAAAGCGAGGACGATGTGCGTGAGGTTGTGAGAAGGCACAGGGAGCTTCAGATCCCCTTGGACAGTGTCTATCTGGACATTGATTATATGGAACGGTACAAAGATTTCACAGTGAATCAGGAGACTTTTCCAGATTTCGCAGACTTTTGCGGGGAAATGAAGAGACAGCATATTCATCTGGTTCCCATCATTGATGCAGGTGTGAAGCAGGAAGAGGGATATCCGGTCTACGAGGAAGGCATGGAAAAGGGGTATTTCTGTAAGAAAGAAGATGGAAGTCCCTTTGTGGCGGCGGTATGGCCGGGAAAAGCACTGTTTCCGGACATGCTCAATGAAGAGGCCAGGAGATGGTTCGGAAATCAGTATCAGTTCTTGCTGGACCAGGGAATTGAAGGGTTCTGGAATGATATGAATGAGCCGGCGATCTTCTATACGGAGGATCGGTTAAGACAGGTGATGGAAGAATTGGAGTCCTATAAGGGAAGAAATCTGGATCTGGATACATTTTTTTCCTTTACGAATCTGGTACAGAGTCTGTCCAACAATACAGAGGATTACAAGGAGTTTTATCATGAATTTCACGGAGAGAAAGTGCGCCACGACCGGGTACATAATCTGTTCGGATTTAATATGACCAGGGCGGCCGGGGAAGCTTTTGAGCGGCTGGTGCCGGAAAAGAGAATTCTCATGTTTTCCAGATCTTCCTACATCGGTATGCACCGCTATGGAGGAATCTGGCAGGGAGATAACCGTTCCTGGTGGTCCCACCTGCTTCTGAATATTAAAATGATGCCGTCTTTGAATATGTGCGGCTTCCTGTACACGGGAGCTGACCTGGGCGGATTCGGGGCAGACACCACGGAAGATCTGCTCTTGCGCTGGCTGGCCTTTGGTATCTTCACGCCTCTAATGCGGAATCACTCAGCTATGGGAACCAGAGAGCAGGAAGTGTACCGTTTTGAGAAGACAGAGGGCTTCCGGCATATCATTGGTCTGCGTTATCGGCTGATCCCATATCTCTACAGTGAGTATATGAAAGCTGTGCTGCGCGATGAGATGATGTTCCGGCCGTTGGCCTTTGACTATCCGTCGGACGCTTATGCTGCTCAGGTTGAAGACCAGCTGCTTCTGGGAGAGGAACTGATGCTGGCACCGGTCTATGAGCAGAATAAAGAAGGACGCTATGTCTATCTCCCGGAGGAGATGAAGATGGTGCGGTTTTCGGAGGATGGAACAGTGGAAGAGAAGATTTTGCCGGCAGGACACCACTATGTGAAAGTGCCTCTGACGGATGTGGTTTTCTTCCTTCGCCCCAATCGGCTGATTCCCTTTGCGGATGTGGCTCAGAATGTGGATGAGATTGATTTTGAACATCCAGGTGTGCTGGCGTTTGTGAGAGAAGAGGCTTGTTATGAGTATTACCGGGATAACGGATATGAAAAAGACTATGAGAATCCGGCGCATTTCCACCGGATTTGTCTGAAGAAGGGAGAATCCAGTCCGACTGTCTTCTAGGCTGATGCCGACCCGGATTTCGGGCAGCGGCACGTGTGCGGTCTTAAAATTTGAGGATACCTCTGCAGATGTTTATGCAACCGTCTGTGAGAAGAGGTATCCTCTTATGTTCTGTGGGCAGTTTTTGATCAGTGCCTGTGAAAAGGGACGCAATGGATGTCCGGGAATTTACAGAATAATATCTTCCAGGCTGCGTTTGGGCACATAATGTGTGCCTTCTTCATCTCGGTAGTAGGAAGTTTTTCCGTCTTCTTTTACAGAAGTGAGGACAACTTTCTCTGCCGGTTTTCCGATGGCAAGCACCAGATTCGGTTCTATATTTTCAGACAGGTGAAGAAGAGATTTCATCTCGCTGCGTTTGAAATTTCCGATCATGCATCCGCCCAGACCTTTTTCCGTAGCGCCCAGAAGGATGGTCTGGGCTGCGATTCCCACATCCCGCTGGAAGGTTGTGGTGCTGGGGCTGATTTCCAGATCCTGGCAGATTACGATGAAAGCGGCAGGGTAACTTCCTGGATGGGGCAGATGCAGTTCAGAAAGAGCTGCAGCCCATTTTGTGATGGAGACGATTTTCTCGACCTCTTCTTTGTCACAGGCGAGATAGTATTTCAGCGGCTGCATATTGACGCTGGATGCCGTGTATCTGGTGAGATCTACAAGTTCAGCCAGTTCTTCCCGGCTGACTTTGCGGCTCTCATCATAACCGCGGTAACTTCTGTTTCTCAGGACTAAGTCTTTTAACATGCTGGTTCCTCCTTTTTATGTCTAACAATCTTTCTTCTACTATTATAAGAGGAAGAAAAAGAGAAGTAAAGAAGCGGATGAAGGATGATTTTTTGCTATCTTGACATTTGAGGGGTTTGGTATTATGGTACTTATTACAATAGCGTGTGCGTGAAAAAAATATGGAGATAGTGAAAAAATGTGAAAGGGGATTTTCATGTCAAAAGTAGCGATTATGACAGACAGCAATTGCGGGTTTATGCCTGATGAGGGAGAGAAATTGGGGATTTCTGTGATTCCCATGCCGATTATTGTGGATGACAGGACTTACTATGAAGGAGTGGACATCTCATCAGAATTATTTTATCAGAAAATGAAAGAAGGGGCTCACATCTCGACTTCACAGCCATCCGCAGGGGATGTCATGGATGCCTGGCGGACGCTCCTGAAAGAGTATGAGGAAGTGGTCTTTATTCCCATGTCCAGCGGTCTGAGCAGTGCCTGTGCCAGTGCGGCTATGTTATCCCAGGAAGAGGAATTTGCAGGGAAGGTTCATGTGGTGGACAATCATCGGATTTCCGTGACACAGGCTCAGTCTGTGCTGGATGCAGCTGTGATGGCCAGACAGGGATACCGCGGCGGCCAGATTAAGGAGATATTAGAGGCTCAGTCTATGGATGCCACGATTTATATAGCGGTGGATACTCTGGAATATCTGAAGAAGGGCGGGCGCGTGACTCCGGCCGCGGCTGCTATCGGTTCAGTCCTTCACATCAAACCGGTTCTCACAATTCAGGGCGGCAAGCTGGATGCTTTCGCCAAAGTGCGTGGTACGAAAGCAGCCTTCAAGACCATGTGCAAGAGGCTGGAGGAAGAGCTTCACACTCGTTTTGCTTCCCTGTATCATCAGGGCATGATGAAGGCGGGAATTGCCAATACACTGATGGATGAGGCGAAGCTGGAGGAATTCAAGGCTGCCATGAGGGAACATTTTCCGGATCTGGAGTTGTTCCATCTGCCTTTGACGATGAGTATTGCCACTCATGTGGGTCCAGGAAGCCTGGGGATCGGTTTGGTGCGGTGCTGCCAGGAAGAGATTGCGGGTGAGATTTGAAAAGAGATAAAAAAGATACCGGCGTTCAAAAGCCAGAGAGAAAATCTGGCAATTGAAGGCCGGTATTTTAGTATTTGAAAGTTTGATGAAACTATAGATTTCGTGCACGTTTGGCGTGGAGAAGCAGTCCCACTGCCAGTCCGATCAGTGCAGGACAGACCCATCCCATTCCCTGGGAGAAAAACGGCAGGAAGCGATTTGCCAGGTCCAGAAGAGCTGTCAGATGCAGAAAGCCGGTCACGGACGCTGGAAGCGCGTGGATGAAATCCAAAATTGCGGCCAGCAAGGTGCACAGGATGACACTTCGGTAGACCACTCGATCGTTCTGAAACCATTTTCCTGTGAGGGCGAGAAAGATCAGAGCGATGGCCAGAGGATAGAGAAACATCAGCACGGGAAGAGCGCAGGCGATGATGGCGTTCAGTCCCAGGTTAGCGATTCCAAAGGAGAGAAGGCAGAATCCAACTGCCCAGGTCCGGTAGGAAAAGCGGGAGGGAAAGAGGCTGTGAAAAGTCTCGGAACAGCTGGTGATCAGTCCCACGGCTGTCTTCAGACAGGCAAATGTCACAGTGACAGCCAAAATGGCAGCGCCTGCGTTTCCAAAGTAATGTTTCGCGATGGTCAGGAGTGCTTCGCCGCCGTTGGCGGCCACCGGGTAAAGTCCGCGGCTCTGGGTGCCGACCACAGCCACCGCCAGGTAGATGATCCCCATGAGGCCGCATCCGAAGATCCCGGCTTTGACGGTGTTGGAGGCGATGGCTTCCGGAGACTGAACTCCCAGGTCTTTGATGACGTTGACGACGATGATGCCGAAGGCTAGGCCGGCCAGAGCATCCATGGTATTATAGCCTTCCAGAAAACCAGAGAAGAAAGCGGAATGGACATAGGTGGACTGGGGTGCAATGTCTCCCACAGATCCCATGGGAGAGACCAAAGCTGTGATCAGAAGAATTCCAAGGCAGACCAGGAAGATGGGATTTAAAATTTTTCCGATCCAGGTAAGGATTTTGCCGGGTTTTAAGGAGAACCAGAGTACCACTCCAAAAAATACCAGGGAAAACAACGCCAGGGGAACAGGCCCTGGGGAAGCTTCGCTCAGAAGGGGAGAGATCCCCACTTCAAAAGGTACGGTTGCGCATCTGGGAATGGCGAAAAAAGGACCGATGGTCAGATACAGAACGCAGGTGAAAAACATGCTGTATTTTTTTCCCACGCGTTCGCTGAGCTGAGCCAGACCGTTACAGCGGCTGATTCCCAGAGCTGCCACACCCAGCAGCGGAAGGCCAACTCCGGTGATGAGTAGCCCCAGTGTGGCGAGAAAGACATTTCGCCCGGAGAGCTGGCCCATGGCAGCGGGAAAGATCAGATTGCCTGCGCCAAAAAAAAGGCCAAAGAGCATACTGCCCACGGCTGCCAGTTCCTGAAAGGATAATTTCTTTTTCATTGTCATAGACCCCTCTTAGATTTTATTTACGGAATGCCGGAAAATAGCCGGCATCTCTGGTACATAGGATACTACACGCAAGTTTTGCGTGTCAACACCGTGGAGGGACTTATTCTGTGCATAATATCTAATTTATGATAGAATAAGATTGATTCGATGCGTCAGGGACTCGCGAGCGGGTCTTGATTTGTGAACCAGAGCGGGAGGAGATACATGAGTAGAAAAGAAAGAAAGCTGACGCCAGCAGAGAGGCGGCGAAAAGAGCATTTTGAAGAGAGTAAGCGAAGGATGCAAAAAGAAGGATACCAACTCCATGATCTGACCATCAGTATCTCGTATGCCAATTTGATGGCATTGGTTTTGAGTCTTCCAATTATCATTGTTTTGGGTATGATGTTCTTTTGGGTGAATCCGGAGGGCTCCGGTTCTTTGAGTGGAGGGCGGTTCTTTTTATTCCTGGCTGCTTTTTTAGTATTGGTGTTTATCCATGAGCTGATTCATGGCTTGACTTGGATGATCTTTGCACAGGATCACTGGAATGCGATTTCTTTTGGATTTATGCTTCAGTCTCTCACGCCCTATTGCAGCTGTGAGCAGCCCCTTGGGAGGAAAGCGTATGTTCTGGGAGCACTGATGCCAACGCTGATTCTGGGAATTTTGCCAGCGGCTGCGGCAATTGTTACGGGGCTGTATCCGGTGCTGTGGATGAGTGCCATGATGATTTTGGCAGGAGGGGGTGATCTGGCTATTATCTTGAAAGTACTCAGATTTCGAAGTGATAAAAAAGAGGTAAAATGCCTGGATCATCCTTACGAGGCGGGTCTGGTGATATTTACCAGATGAGAGAAGAATTGCAAGCAAGTTTTGAGTAAGGAGGAGTAAATGGGAGAAGAATATACACTGAAGACGATTGCACATATTCAGAATGATTTTCGTTCCAAGTTTGGAATACCACGGCAGAGCGGGCGTGTCTGGGAGGTGGAGTCAAGAATTGTCTTTGAGCCGGCTTACCGCACGGCAGATGCGGTGCGGGGACTGGAGGAATTTGATTACATCTGGCTGATCTGGCAGTTTTCCCAGGCAGTCCGGGAGGGATGGAGTGCCACAGTGCGTCCTCCAAGACTGGGAGGAAACCTGCGGAAAGGAGTTTTCGCAACTCGATCTCCTTTTCGTCCGAATGCTCTGGGACTTTCCTGTGTACATTTAAAAAAGATAGAACTGGACGAGAAGCTGGGACCTATTCTGTATGTGGCTGGGGCGGATCTGATGGATGGAACGCCGATCTATGACGTGAAACCCTATCTTCCCGATACGGAGTGCCATCCCCAGGCAGCAGGCGGCTTCACAGAATCGGTGCGGGACCACAGACTGCAGGTGGTATTTCCGGAGCTGTGGCTGGAGAAAATTCCGCCAGATAAGAGAGAGGCCTTGTTGGGGATTTTGAGAGAAGATCCCAGGCCGGGATATCAGAATGATCCCCGGCGGGTGTATGGGATGGAGTATGGCGGATATGATATCCACTTTCAGGTCTGCGGGGAGGTTCTGACCGTCTGCCAGATGTCTCTGCCTGAGGAAGAGCACGCGAAAGGGAGGTAGCGGTCCGGCACGGGAGATGCCAGAAAATTCCATTGAAATCAGAACATAAGTTCGATATAATGAAAGAGAACACAGATTCGATGAGATGGAGGGAAGACGTATGGCATTTCTGGTGGAAAATGAGAGAAAGGATCCTTGTGAGCGGAAGATAAGAGGCAGATACCGGGAAGCTGCTGTGGATTGCTGGTTTCCATCCACGGGAGAGTTCTATCCCAGGGCAGTGAAGTATATGGATGAGGAGGGGGAAATTCAGTGTCTGAGCAAGATTCAGGTGCTGTACTGGGAGCAGAAGTATTACGCCGGTGTCCAGGCGCGCAGATTCCAGTGCAGGGCCTGTGCGCAGGGGAGAAACTGGGAATTCACCCTTCTTTTTTATCCAGAGGAGGGAACCTGGAAAATAGTCTTCCCATTTTGAATGTAAACCTTATTATGAAATTGGTTGATATTTTGAGCGGAGTATGATAAAGTGAGAAAAGAAAATATCAACAGGAGGGTGACAAAATGGGTCAGACAGAAGCAGTTACAGACAGCAGAGTTCGGAATAAGACAAGGGATATAGTATATACTGCGTTTTTTGCGGTATTGATTGCGGTGGGATCCTGGATCTCGATTCCGATGACGGTTCCTTTTACCTTGCAGACTTTTGCGGTGTTTGTCACGCTGGGAATTCTGGGAGGACGCAGGGGAACGATGGCAGTGCTGCTTTACATTCTTCTGGGAGCTGTGGGAATTCCTGTATTTTCCGGATTCACAGGGGGAGTGGGAATTTTGCTGGGTAATACCGGCGGTTATATTGCAGGCTTTTTGCTGACGGGATTTATTTTCTGGGGAATGCAAAGGATGTTCGGCCGCAGTCTGGGGGTACAGGTAATCTCCATGCTTTTGGGGCTGATCAGCTGCTATTTCTTCGGGACGGTCTGGTTTTTGCTGGTCTATATGAGAAACGGAAGCACGGTGAGTGTGGTGACAGTCCTGGGATGGTGTGTGATCCCGTTTATTGTCCCGGATCTGGTGAAACTGGGGCTTGCCCTGACTGTGGCGCGCAGAGTGTCACGCTATGCGGGGATTGAACGGATTTGAGAACGTTTCTTCGCGGGAAGAAATCCGGAAAGTTTCGTGAAAAAGCTTGCAATTCTTGACAAAAAAAGTTAATATTGGTATATCATAAGAAATGAGAGAAACCTCAGAAAGCGGGGTGTAATTGGGATGGAAGATCTGGTAATTATCGGATCCGGGCCGGCTGGTATCTCAGCGGCTCTGTACGCTGTGAGAGGAAACGTGAATCCACTGGTTCTGACCAGTGGCGCGGGAGCTCTGGAGAAAGCGGAGAAAATTGAGAACTACTATGGAAACAAGGATTTTTTGACCGGACAGGAACTTCATGAAAATGGAATGGAGCAGGCACGCAGGCTGGGAGTTCGGTTCCAGAAGACGCAGGTTTTGGGAGTCCATGAGGAAGAGACTTTCGTGGTGGATACCAATGAGGGAGGAATCCCTGCAAGGGCAGTGATCCTGGCCACTGGAGCAAGAAGGCGGGCACCGAAGATCCGGGGATTGAAAGAACTGGAAGGAAGAGGTGTGAGCTACTGTGCAGTCTGCGATGCATTTTTTTACCGCGGAAAGGACGTGGCTGTTCTGGGAAGCGGAGATTTTGCTCTGCATGAGGCAGATGAGCTGACCCACCTGGCCGGTAGTGTCACGATTATGACCAACGGAGAGCCTCTGGCGTTCACCAGGGAGTGTCCGTATCCGGTGGAAGAACGTAAGATTGTGGCCTTGGAGGGCAGTGAGAGAATCGAGCAGGTACGGTTTGACGATCAGAATACTTCCAGTATTGACGGAGTGTTCGTGGCGATCGGGACGGCGGGAAGCTCAGAGATCGCAAGACAGCTGGGAGTACAGATCACAGACCGGGGAGAGATTGTGGTGGATGACAAGATGCAGACCAACATTCCCGGAATTTTCGCGGCGGGAGACTGCACAGGTGGTCTGCTGCAGATCTCAAAGGCAGTGTATGAAGGCACTGTGGCAGGAATTCAGGCAGGCTACTATATCCGGCAGAGCAGAAGTTCTTCCGGGGCAGAGTCTGTGTGACGATTCAGAGTATGGAAAGGAGTCGAAGATTATGGCAAAGATATTGACAAACAGTAATTTTCAGTCGGAAGTTTTAAATGCGGCAGGACCAGTCCTGGTGGATTTCTGGGCGACCTGGTGTGGACCCTGCAAGCGTCAGGCTCCCATTGTGGAGGCCCTGGCTGACAAAGGATATACCGTGGGCAAAGTAGATGTGGATCAGGAGCCTGGGCTTGCGCAGCAGTTCCAGATTATGAGCATTCCCACTTTGGTGGTGTTCAAGGATGGCAAGGAAGTGGAGAGGCTGATCGGTCTGCACTCCGAGGAACAGATCAAAGCTGTCCTGGATCAGGCTTAAGGAGAAAAAGGCATTCAAAAGATAAAAGAAAAGGGGTGAGAACCCCGGTGACATGAAAAGGAATTCATTGGTGGGATTTTACACGAATTTTACATGAAATTTACTTGAAAAGGCTCGTTTAAGTTCATGGATTCGTGGTAAGATACCGTTGGAAGGCAATGGGTTCCTTTTTTGTCGTGTGCAGGAAAGGTGCATTTTTTTCCTTGAGAAATGATACAGGAAGGAAGATAGATATGGCATTAATTTATATTGTGGAGGATGACAAGAATATCAGAGAGATTGAGAGTTTTGCCCTGAAAAATGCAGGATATGAGATTCAGGGATTTGTATGCGCGAAGGATTTCTATCATGCGGTATCCAGACAGCGCCCCGATCTGGCATTGTTGGATATTATGCTTCCGGATGAGGATGGTCTGGAGATTGTGCGGAAACTGAGAGGAGATCGCATGACCAAACATATTCCGATTCTGATGGTCACAGCCAAGACTACAGAGATTGATAAGGTTAAGGGCCTGGATATGGGAGCGGATGACTACATGACGAAACCTTTCGGTGTGATGGAATTGATTTCCAGGGTGAAGGCCCTTCTGCGGAGAAGCCAGATTATTCCGGAAGAGGAAGTGATCCAGGTGGGCCCGGTGCAGATGGATCAGAATAAGAGAAAGGTCAGTGCTTACGGGGAAGTCTGTGAGCTGACTTACAAGGAATATGAGCTTCTTCATCTTCTGATGCAGAATGCTGGGATTGTCATCTCCCGTGATGTGATTCTGAACCGGGTATGGGGGACGGATTATGAAGGAGAGTCCAGAACCATTGATATGCATATCAAGACACTGCGCAAGAAATTGAAGGATGCAGGGTCTATGATTCAAACTGTGAGAAATGTAGGGTACGTGTTCAATGAAAACTAGAAAATATCCAATGAAAAAGAAAATCAATCTGGAATTCTTCGTGGTGGCGCTCATTGCGGTGCTGCTCACGCTGAGCCTTGTGGTGGCAGTCTGCTATCAGGTTTTTCAGTCCCAGGTGATGGAAGATCTGAGGTCTTATGCGCATATTCTGGATTCGGTCTGGCCGGAGGAGAAGGAAGATATTGAGAATTCCGTACACCGTATGGATAATCTAAGGCTCACTGTGATCGGAAAAGATGGTCAGGTGGAGTATGACAGTGAAGCGAACGAGAACAAGATGGAGAATCACAGTGACCGTCCGGAGATTGAGGAGGCCTTTGAAGAAGGAGAAGGCGAGGCAATCCGCAAGTCAGAGACGATGGACAAGGATACCTTCTACTATGCTCTCCGCCTGAACAGCGGGGAGGTGCTCCGGGTGGCGAGGGAGGCAGGCAGCGTGTGGAACATGCTGAATCAGACAATCCCGGCTCTGATCTGCGTCTGCGTGATTATTCTGCTTCTGTGTATGATTCTGGGGTATTTCCTCACCAAGAGCCTGATCCGCCCCATTGAGACCATGGCGGCGGATATTGACAATTATGAGGAGGATATGGTCTATGAGGAGCTGCGCCCTTTCGTGGCGACAATCAAGAAGCAGCATGAGGATGTTCTCCAGAATGCCAGAATCCGCCAGGAATTCACAGCCAATGTGTCCCATGAGCTGAAGACACCGCTGACGGCTATCTCCGGTTACTCGGAATTGATTGAAAATGGAATGGCCAAGGGGGAGGAGGCTCTCCGGTTCGCGAAAGAGATTCATCACAGTTCAAACCGTCTTCTGACGTTGATCAACGATGTCATTCATCTGTCAGAGCTGGACAGCATGCTGCCGGATGATGGAAAAGAGCCGGTAGATCTTTATGAGGTTGCAAGAGCATGCCTTGATATGTTACAATTTCAGGCAGAGAAACATCAGGTAAACTTGGCACTATTGGGCGTGAGTTGTACGGTGCTCTCCACGAAACAGAAGATGGAAGAGCTGGTCTATAATCTCTGTGACAACGCGATCCGGTATAACAATGAGGGCGGAAGTGTCTATGTGACGGTACGTCCCAGCGGAAAGAAAGTGATTCTCTCTGTGAAGGATACGGGAATCGGTATTCCCAAGGAGCATCAGGAGAGAATTTTTGAGAGATTTTACCGGGTGGATAAGAGCCGGTCGAAGTCCACAGGGGGAACCGGACTTGGCCTGGCTATTGTAAAGCATATCATTGCAGGGAGCAACGCTTCCATCGAGTTGGACAGTGACGTGGGAAAAGGGACCGAGATTCGCGTGATATTTTATTCAGAACAGGAGTGAAGATTATGTATCAGGCAGGTCTGATTTTGGAAGGCGGCGGTATGCGCGGCCTGTACACGGCAGGCGTTCTGGACTATTTCATGGATATCAATCTGGAATTTAAGGAAGTCTACGGGGTGTCGGCAGGTGCGTGCAATGCCTGCAGTTATCTGTCAAAGCAAAGGGGAAGATCTCTGCGTGTGAACACGGAGTATCTGGATGATCCCAGGTATTGCGGTCTGGAGAGTCTGATCCGGACAGGAGATCTGTTTGGCGTGGATATGCTGTATGACATTATCCCCAACGAGCTGGATCCCTATGATTATGAGACATTTGCGGAGTATCCGGGAAAGGCTTATGCGGTGACGACCAACTGTGAGACGGGGAAGGCAGAGTATATGGAGCTTCAGGATATGCACAGGGATATTCTGGCTGTGCGTGCGTCCAGCTCTCTTCCTATGGTATCCAGGATGGTGGAGATTCAGGGATATCATTATCTGGACGGGGGAATCAGTGATTCAATTCCGGTTATCCAGTCCATGAAAAATGGAAATCAGAAAAATGTGGTTGTGCTGACCAGAGATCCTTCCTATAGAAAGGAACCGTCCAAGACGATGGCAGCTTTTCGGATGCGTTACAGCAAATATCCCAATCTGATCCGTCAGATGGAGCATCGCCATATTCGTTACAACCGGACGCTGGATTTCCTGAAGAAGGGGGAAGAGGCGGGAAAAATCTTCGTGATTCAGCCTCAGAAACCGGTGGAGATTGCCCGGATCGAGAAGAATAAAGAAAAATTAAAAGAACTCTATGAGATCGGTTATGAAGAGGCCAGGAACCTGCATGGGGAACTGATGGAGTTTTTAGGGTAACGCGGGAAGAAAATCTGTTTTTACAGAATGAAAAAGAGAAGAGGCATGGACAGTCTGAAAAAGAAGTCAGGAAATCTTTCTCAGATTTGTCGTGCCTTTTTGTGATATGGAGTGATTCAAATGAATGTTTTGAATGTGGAACACATCAGCAAATTATATGGAGACAGGATGATTTTTGATGATGTCTCCTTTGGAATTCAGGAAGGCGACAAGATTGGAATCATCGGAATCAACGGTATGGGAAAGAGCACACTGCTCAAGATGATTGCAGGAGTGGAGGAACCCGATCAGGGACAGATTGTGAAGCAGAATGGTCTTCGGATCGCCTATCTTCCTCAGAATCCTGTTTTTGCCCCTGGCGCCACCATTGCTTCCTATATTCAGGAGGGAGAATTGGACGACTGGAAGGTGCAGAGCTATCTGAGCAGACTGGGAATCACACAGATGGAAATTCCTGTGGAGCAGCTGTCCGGAGGGCAGAGAAGGAAGGTTGCGCTTGCCAGAGTGCTGGCAGAGGAGTCGGATGTCCTTCTTATGGACGAGCCCACCAATCATCTGGATGACGGGATGATTGGGTGGCTGGAGGAATATCTGAAAGCCTTCAAAGGAATTCTCGTGATGGTGACCCATGACCGGTATTTTCTGGACCAGGTGACAAACCGGATTCTGGAGATCAGCCATGGAAGTGTGTACAGCTATCAGGCGGATTATTCCCGATTTCTGGAGCTGAAGGCGGAGCGGGAAGAGATGGAGTTGGCATCAGAGCGCAAACGCCAGAGTGTGCTTCGAATGGAGCTGGAATGGGCGAAGAGAGGATGCCGCGCCCGGAGCACCAAGCAGCGTGCCCGGCTGGAGAGGCTGGAGGCCCTCAAAAGTGCCTCTGCCCCCACACAGGACAAGACGGTGGAGTTGGATTCTGTGGAGACCAGAATGGGGAAGAAGACCATTGAACTGGAGCATGTGAGTAAGAGTTATGGGGACCGAACCATTGTGGATGATTTCAGCTATATAGTGCTGAAGAACCAAAGACTGGGAATCATCGGCCCCAATGGCTGCGGAAAATCCACACTGATCAAGATGATCGCGGGAATGGTGCAGCCGGATTCGGGAACCATTGAGATTGGACAGACTGTGAAGATCGGATATTTTGCCCAGGAAGAACCGATGATGGACGACAGACAGAGGGTGATTGACTATGTGCGGGATATCGCGGAGTATATTAACACCCGGGAAGGGAAAATCAGTGCCTCTGCCATGCTGGAGAGGTTTCTGTTCACGCCGGACATGCAGTATGCGCCCATCGGCAAACTGTCGGGAGGCGAGAAACGCAGGCTGTATCTGCTGAGTGTTCTGTGTCAGGAAGTCAATACGCTCCTCCTGGATGAGCCGGGGAATAATCTGGATATTCCTACCTTGACGATTTTGGAAGACTATCTGAATTCTTTTCCGGGAATTGTAATCACCGTCTCCCATGACCGGTATTTCCTGGACAACGTGGTGGACCGGATTTTTGAGTTTGAGCCGGGAGGGCATTTAAGACAGTACGAAGGCGGATACACGGATTATCTGGAGGCAAAACAGCGGCTTGCGAAGAGTCAGAACACAGAGCCGAAGCCGGAAAAGAAAAAGAATTCAGAAAAGACGTGGAAGCAGAACCGTCCGGAGAAGTTAAAATTTACATTCCAGGAGAAGAGGGAGTTTGAGACAATCGATGATGAGATTGCCGGCCTGGAAGAAAAGCTGGAGAAACTGGAAGAGGAAATTCTGAAAAACGCCACCAATTCTGTGAAACTTCAGGAGCTGACGGCACAGAAGGAAGAGGTGGAGAAAATGTTGGACGAGAAGATGGAGCGCTGGGTTTATCTCAATGACCTGGCGCAGAGAATAGAGGAGCAGGCCAATGAAAAAAAGTAATCTGACTACCTTATGTTATCTGGAAAAAGAGGATTGTTACCTGATGATGCACCGGGTGCGCAAGCAGCAGGATGTGAACGCGGGAAAATGGATCGGTGTGGGAGGACATTTTGAGCCAGGTGAGAGTCCGGAGGACTGTCTTTTACGGGAGGTAAAAGAGGAGACCGGTCTGACATTGACATCCTACCGTTTCCGGGGACTGGTGACGTTTACCCAGGAAGGTTTTGGAACGGAATATATGTGTCTTTACACTGCAGATGGATTCACCGGGGAACTGACCGGGTGCGAGGAAGGAGATCTGGAGTGGGTGAGAAAGGATCGGATTAAGGACCTGCGGCTGTGGGATGGAGATGTCTTGTTTCTGAGTTACATGGCTATGGAGAAACCCTTCTTTTCCCTGAAGCTTGAGTACCAGGGAGATCTTCTGGTGAAAGCCGAGCTGGATGGAAAACCTCTGGAATTGTTTGAGGTACTGAATGAGGATGGAACTTCTTCGGGACACATCAAGGAACGTTCCCTGGTACATAGGGACGGAGACTGGCATGGGACGGTACACACCTGGATTGCCAGGCGGCGTCCGGACGGAGGATGGCAGATTCTGTTTCAGAAACGAAGCAGTGAAAAAGAGTCATTTCCAGGAAAGCTGGATATCTCCTCAGCAGGACACAGACAGGCGGGAGAGGAGGCTCTTCCCACAGCAGTGCGGGAACTGAAAGAAGAGCTGGGACTCTGTGTGAGTGAGGAGGAACTGGAATTTCTCCAGATGAGAAAAGGGATCGTGCGGGAGAATTTCGGCGGGGAACCTTACTATGACAGGGAGATTGCCAGCCTCTATCTGTATGAAAAGCCCGTGGATGCAAAGAGCCTTCGCTTCGAGGATGGAGAGGTACAGGATGTGCGCTGGATTGACCTGGAGGTCTGCAGCCGGCAGATCAAAGAAGGAGATGCCAGCTACTGTGTACGTCCGGATGAGATAGAAATATTGGAAAATGCCTTGGCAAGGCGGTCTTAAGAACAGGAGAAAAACACCTCGGATTTCTGTGAGGAAAGCACAGAGATCCGGGGTGTTTTTGCATCTGAAAATATCATTTCAAAGCCTGGCGGAGTGAATTTTGCAGATGGAGGCGCATGGACTGCATGGCGTCCTCGATGTCTCCTCGAATGTAGGAGGCGGCAATTTTCTCGTGTTCTTCAAGAATCTTTTGGCGATTCTCCAGGACAGTTTCATATCGGTTGGAGTAGATGGTGAGCTGGCTGCGCATCTGCAGTGCAGAGCCGCGCAGACGGGAATTGCCGCAGTGATCATAGAAGACCAGGTGCAGCCCGTCGGAACAGGCACGCCAGCTGGTGATGTCCGGGACGGTGAGCAATTCTTTGCTTTTTTTCAGGTTTTGCGAAAGTTCCTGATGGATGGCATTCTGATCCGGGTCAAGGGAGGCGTAGCGGATGGCCAGAGCATCCAGATCTCCCATGAAGGTAAACAGTTCTCTTAGATCTTCTTCGTCCAGGTTGATGACATTGACGCCGATATTGGAGTAGTACTGCAAAAGTCCGTCTTTTTCCAGGCGGGTCAGAGCGTCCCGTATGGGGGTTGTGCTTACCTGAAAGCGTTCTTTCAGGGCAGATAGAGTCAGCTTCTCACCGCAGGGAATTTTCTGTGTGAGAATATCGCTGCGAAGGATATCATATATCTGTTCCGCTAAAGTGTTTCGGTTCAAGTTCATGGGAAACTCCTTTCTGAATCTCCGAAGAGGGATTCCACGTTTCAGTCTGTAATTGATTTCACTATAACATAAAAATAAGAAGCAATCAAGATTTTGCACTATATATAATATATTTTGCAAAATATATATTGCGTAATGGAAAGAGGGGTAGTAAAATGAAGGTATCAAAATCCAAACGCAAAGGAGGAAAAGGGAAATGAAGACTTATCAGTGGCCATATGCCAATGAAGTGGGTCAGGAAGAAGTGCATACCTGTGATGTCCTGGTACTGGGCGGCGGCCTGGCGGGATGTTTTGCGGCGATTGCGGCGGCCAGAAAGGGGAAATCAGTCATCCTCGTGGAAAAAGGCGCCACCGAGCGAAGCGGATCTGCGGGAACCGGAGTCGATCATTGGGAATCCGCCTGCACCAACCCCTGTTCCGGGGTGACACCGGAGGAGATTGCCAATGCCTATGTGGAGGAACAGGATTATTATTCCAACGGAATTGCCCATTACATTACCTGCCGGGAAGGTTATGACCGTATGCTGGATCTGGAATCTTATGGAGGCAAGATCCGTGACACCGAGGATGAATTTAAAGGAGCAGAGTTCCGGGATGATGAGACGAAGCTGATGTTCGCCTATGATTATAAGAACCGTTTTACACTCAGGGTCTGGGGTTCCACTTTCAAGCCGGCACTGAAAAAAGAACTGGATCGTCTGGGTGTGAAAGTCTGTGACCGGACAGAGGCGACGGCTCTTCTGACCAAGACCGTGGACGGAAAGAAGCGGGGTATCGGAGCTCTGGGAATGAACGTACATACAGGAAAATTCATGATTTTCCAGTCGAAGGCGACGATTCTTACCATGTCCAGGCCGGCACGGATCTGGCTGTTTAACTCGGATATGATGGGACTGTCTGAATTTCGTCCTCCTCAGAGTATCGGAAGCGGACATGCCATGGGATTCCGTGCAGGCATCGAATTCGCTATGATGGAGAAATCGGTGCGGGGCGAGTTCTCGGCGGCTGGAAGAAGTTTTCCGCCTTACGGAGCCGGCAACAATCACAATACTTGGTATGCAGCTACCATGGTGGATGCCAGAGGTGTGGAGATCCCTTATGTGGACCGGGACGGCAAAGAATTAAAGACGGTATCTGAGCGGTATTATCCGGCTAAAGGACAGAAATTCTTCCTAAAAGGCGGTGTCATCGACAATCCCAAATATGAATTCCGGGGACCGGAGACACTGGACTTTGAGGAATTGATGAAGAGAGGCTACCAGCTTCCGTTTTATGCAGACTTGAGCAGAATGCCGGAGTTTGAGAGAAAAGTGATCTGGGGAATGATGGTAGGTGAGGAAGGCAAGACCAAGATTCCTATTTTAAAGAATTACAGTGACCGGGGATTTGACCCTACGAAACATATGCTGCAGTCTTATGGAACCGGATGGCAGTCAGCCAGTTTTCTGGATCAGGAACGTCAGCTGTTCGGCGCGCCGGGCGGTGTGTTAAATGACTGGGATATGAAGACGAACATCGATGGAATCTATGCGGCCGGTGACCAGTTGTTTGCCTCCGACTGCGCGGGATTTGCCTGCTGTACCGGACACTATGCAGGCCGCAAAGCGGCAGAGTATGTGGAACAAGTTGGACTGGAAGATTATGATCCTGAGGATGTGAAACGGGAGAAGGAACGTCTCTATGCTCCTTTGTTCCGGGAAGAAGGAATGGACTGGAGAGAGTTGAATATGGCGATTGCCAAGGCAATGCAGAACTACTGCGGAGGTATCAAATGTGATGATCTGCTCAAGGAGGGCCTGGATCTTCTGGAGAGTTTCGAAAGAGAGATCGTGCCGCAGATCAGCTGTGAGAATCCCCATGATCTGATGCGTGCCCATGAAGTGTTTGATATTCTGGATGTGTCAAAGCTGATTCTCCATGCCTGTCTGGCGAGAAAATCAAGTTCGGCTCCTCTGTTCTTCGAGCGGAGTGACTATCCGGATCTGGATCCGGAGAAAGACCGCAGACTGATCACCATACGTCAGGAGGATGGAAAGGTGGTACAGGGCAGTGTTCCCCTTGGATATTTTGGAGACCTGAAAGAAGAATATGAAAAGAGAAACCAGGATTATATCGAGGAGGTGGCAAAACGTGAAGAACATTAATCTGACTGTGACCCCGACCCCCTGCAGTGTCCGCCCGATTTTGTACAATGAGGATGTGTGTATCGGCTGCAACCGCTGTGTGGACATCTGCCAGGTGGATATTCTCATTCCGAATCCGGAGAAAGGAAAACATCCCATTGTGGCTTATCCGGGGGAATGTTATTATTGCGGCGCCTGTGTGATGGTTTGTCCGAAACAGGACGAGGGTGCGATCACCCTGCAGCATCCTTTGATGAACCGGGCGAAATTTGTCCCGGTGAGAAAACCGGAGTAGGCAAAAGGGACTTTTCATTTTCCAGGGACTGGTATATACTGGGATCAGACAGGAAAATGAAAGGAGAATGACAATGAGTTTTCATGAGATAAAACCAGAAGAATTACAGTTTAATCCCTTCACAAAGATTGGCAAGGAATGGATGCTGGTCACAGCGGGAACCCAGGAAAAATGGAACACCATGACAGCCAGCTGGGGCGGTGTTGGTGTATTCTGGGGCAAGGATGCAGTGACAGTCTATATCCGTCCCCAGAGATATACGAAGGAATTTATGGACCGTGAGGAGACCTTTTCCATCGCTTTTTTCCGGGAGGACTACCGGAAGGCACTGAACCTGTGCGGAAGTGTCTCAGGAAGAGAGGTGGATAAGCAAAAAGAGACAGGGCTTACCCCTTATTTTGTGGATGGAACCCCTGCGTTTGAGGAGGCAGATCTTATCATTACCTGCAAAAAGATGTTCCATCAGGATATGAAGGAGGGAACTTTTGATCAGCCCGAGAATGACGCGAAGTGGTATCCGCAGAAAGACTATCATGTCATGTACATTGCTGAAATTCTGAAGGTTTTGGTCAAAGACTGAATTGACAATCCTTCTTACTTCTTATACAATCAGAAAGAAACCCGAACTGGAGCGCAAGTTCGGGTACGATGGATATTAGAGAAGCAGGAGGATAAAAAATGAGTATTCGTATTGGCATTCTGGGCTATGGAAATCTTGGACGGGGAATTGAATGTGCAGTCAAACATAATCCGGATATGGAACTGAAAGCGGTGTTTACTAGAAGGGATCCGTCCACCGTACAGATTCTCACGCCGGGAGTAACCGTCTATTCCGTGAATCAGATCGAGGAGTTTAAAGACCAGATCGATGTTCTGATTCTGTGCGGAGGAAGTGCTACAGATCTTCCCAAGCAGACACCGGAGTATGTGAAATGGTTCCATGTGGTGGACAGTTTTGACACCCACGCGAAAATACCGGAGCATTTTGCCCAGGTTGATCAGGCTGCTAGAGAGAACAATAAGGTGGCGATTATCTCCTGCGGATGGGATCCGGGAATGTTCTCCTTGAATCGTCTTTACGCAAACTGCATTCTGCCGGATGGAACGGATTATACCTTCTGGGGCAAGGGCGTAAGCCAGGGGCATTCAGACGCAATCCGCAGAATCGACGGAGTCAAAGACGGAAAGCAGTACACCATTCCGGTACAGGAAGCTCTGGATGCAGTTCGTGCCGGCGAGAATCCATCTCTGACGGCCCGTCAGAAACACACCAGAGAATGTTTCGTCGTGCCGGAGGAGGGAGCGGATCTGGCCCGCATCGAGGAAGAGATCAAGACGATGCCGAATTACTTTGACGAGTATGATACAACGGTGCATTTTATCACAGAGGAAGAGATGAAGAGAGATCACAGCGGTATCCCGCACGGAGGTTTTGTCATCCGCACGGGCACCACAGGATGGGAGAATGAGAATCACCATGTGATTGAGTACAGCCTGAAGCTGGACTCCAATCCTCAGTTCACCTCTTCTGTGATTACAGCTTTTGCGAGGGCTGCGTACCGCTTCAGCAAAGAAGGGCAGACCGGCTGCAAGACGGTATTTGATGTGCCGCCGGCTTATTTAAGCCCGAAGAGCGGGGAGGAACTTCGCAGCCATCTGCTGTAGGAAAATTAGAATACAAAAAATGAACAAAAAAAGATCTTTCAGATTGTACAATTCTGGTGGAATTGTCAGAAAGATCTTTTTTTTATTGACACTTCTATCCAGGTCAGGCTATAATGAGATCACAGAAATTTAACATAGTTGTAAAAACTGTAAAAAAAAGTACATACAATGAAAAAGAAATGAAACAGGAAAAGAGGATGGAAGGACTATATGGGTAAGCAAAAACGCAACTGGAAATTCTGGTGCCTGCTTTTACTGATGCTGTTTTTCGCCGGGGGTATTACGGTGCACACAGCTCCGGTTCAGGTGCAGGCGGCTGCCTCGGATGGCTGGAGAACCACGGATGACGGGAAGTACTATTACAGAGATGGGAAAGCCTTGACCGGCTGGCAGACCATCGACGGCAAAAAGTATTACTTTAACCCGTCCACGAAGCTGATGACCACCGGATGTAAATGGATCAGCAGTTACTGGTATTATTTCGGAAATGACGGTGCCATGAGAACCAATACATGGGGTAAGAACGTCAGCAACGGAAAGACCTATTATCTCTATTTCCAGTCCAACGGCAAGGCAGTGAAGGATGCGTTCAAGACGATTGACGGCAAGACTTACTATTTCAGTGCCAGAAGCGTGATGGCGACGGGATGGTGGAATATTGACGGATCCCGTTATTATTTTGGAACAGACGGCGTGCGCCACAGCGGATGGCTGTATCTCGGGGACAAGACTTACTGGTTCCATCAGGCGACCGGCAAGATGCGTGTCGGCGAGGTGAAAAATGCCAAGGGCGATGCGCGCTGGTTCAGTAAGAATAAAGAGACTTACGGTGAGATGGTCAAGGGCTGGGCACAGTTCGGGAAGAATAAATTCCGTTATTACTATCAGCAGACCGGTATTCGTGTGATGAAGGGCTATCTGAAAGTGGATGGCAAGTATTATTACATGAAAGACGGTTACCGTGTATACAGCCGCTGGATGGAAAATGCAAAAGGCGAGAGACGTTATTTCTTCGAGGATGGCGTGATGGCCACCGGAGTACAGAAGATCGATGGCAAGACTTATGAGTTCGCGGACAACGGAGTGCTCATCAAGGAACCGTCTGAGGGGAATGCGGTACAGCCTACTTCCTCCAAGACTGTGAAAAATTATCTGCTGAACGCTCTCAAACCGGTAGGTTCCACTCTCTATGTGTGGGGCGGAGGCTGGGCACAGCCTACAGTAACCTACAAGGGACTCTATCCATTGTGGAAACAGTGGTATGACGCGAATTCAGGAGATTACGATTACAACAATTACCGTGATCTGAGCCAGTCCACCAGAGCAAAAGGACTTGACTGTTCCGGTTTTGTGGCATGGTCCACTTACAACGTGATGCAGACAAAGAGCGGTGTGGGATCCGGATACGCGGACAGCGCTGCCACGGTGGCATCTACTTATGCGAATTATGGATGGGGTTCTCTGAGAACACAGGCAACTCTGAAGCAGAATAATTACAGAGGACAGTTCCAGGCGGGAGATGTGGCAAGCAGTCCTGGACATGCATGGATCGTCCTGGGACAGTGCAGCGATGGAAGTTATGTGATTGTCCACTCGACACCTCCGTGTGTACAGATTGCGGGAACACCGACACCTTCTGGAAATTACAGCAGTGAGGCGATTTCACTGGCAAAAGAATATATGAACCGGTATTATCCGAGCACGGTGGAGAAGTTCGGTTTGGGAAGCTCCACAGGATATACGACTTATTTCGCAGGATGTAATACCATGAGATGGAACGACTCCACTCTGTCTGATCCGGACGGATACGCAGACATGGATGCAGAGCAGATTCTCGCAGACCTGTTCGGAGAGTCATAAGAAAATCATATATTTATTATAGAAGAAAAGCTGACGCAGAAGTTTGCGACGGCTTTTCTTCTTATACCATAAATTTTAATATAAAGTTTTAAAATGTTACAGAAATTTTAAAAAAAGTCATTTTGGACTTGCATCATTCGTAACATTGTGTTAATATGTAGGAGAAGTAAAGAAAATGTTACGAATATATTAAGATATTCGTCCAGAGAATTTACGAAGGGTGTGGATTATGAAGAAAAGAATGGTGTGCTTAACGTTGGCACTAATAATAAGCGCAAGTCAAGTAATGACGGTCAGTGCATCACGAGAAGATGATTTGAGAGAAGAAGCAGCATACACCAGCAGCCAGCTGGATGCTACATATGATTATATTAATGAATTAGGTGCACAGATTGAGAGTTTGAATGCTGAGATCGCGACATTGGATCAGGAACTGGTGAACACCATGGTGAACATCGAAGTACTGAACACAGATATTGCCAACAAAGAGTCAGAGATTCAGCAGACAAGAAGCAATCTGAAGACGGCAAAAGCAGAGCGTGATAAACAGTATGAGGCTATGAAGCTTCGAATTCAGTATCTGTATGAGAACGGCGGAAGCAATGCATGGTATAACCTGATGCTGGATTCCAATGATATCACAGAGCTGCTGAACAAAGCAGAGTATACACAGAAGATGTATAAATATGACCGCGATGCTCTGGAACAGTATGTTGAGACCATCAAAGAGATTAAGACACTGGGTGTACAGCTCAACGGCGAGAAGGCAGAATTGGAAGACATGAAGGCAGAGCAGGAAGCCAGCCAGGCAAGTCTGGAGACTCAGATCAGCGAGAAGCAGAGCGCAGCTGCCAATGCAAATGATGAGATCGCATATGCACAGCAGCAGGCCAACGAGTACGCAGCACTGTTAGAGGAACAGACTGCTGAGATTCAGAGACTGGAAGCTGAGAGAATCGCAGCTGAGGAAGAGGCTAGACGCCAGGCTGAGGCAGAAGCAGCGGCAGCCGCTCAGGCAGCCGAGGAAGAGGCTAGTCAGGAGGAAAGCTCCGATGAAGAGTACTCAGAAGAGGGTGATTACTCTGAGGATGAGGACTACAGCGAAGACGGCGATTACAGTGAAGATGAGGAGTACACCGAGGACGAGAGTTCCGATGAGGTGACTACCGATGAATATGGCAATGTCATTGACGAGGATAACACCGTTGAAGACTACGACGATGGAAGCTCCGATGAGAGTTACGAGGACGAGAGTTCGGATGACAGTGATTCATCACCAAGCTACTCAGGTGCTGGATCTGCGGTGGCAAGTTACGCTACACAGTTTGTAGGAAATCCGTATGTATATGGCGGAACCAGTCTTACCAACGGTGCAGACTGCTCCGGTTTCGTACAGAGCGTATATGCGAACTTCGGCGTAAGCCTTCCGAGAACATCCTACGAGCAGATGACAGTGGGAACAGAGGTATCTTATTCTGAGGCTCAGCCGGGTGACCTGATCTGCTACGGTGGACATGTGGCAATTTATCTTGGAAATGGACAGATTGTACATGCCTCCAACAGCGCTCCTTATCCGGCAGGCGGAATCAAGATCAGCGACAATGCAGCATATCGTACGATTCTTTCCGTAAGACGTGTAATATAATCAGAAGTGAAAACTGTGAGACAGCGAAGAGTTGTCCCACAGTTTTTCTTTTGGAAAAATTTTCCCAGAGGTTGACTTTAGGAATCTGTGGTGTTATACTAAACCCGTATAATTCCATAATGAACGTATTAAGTGCCATTCATTTGAAATGGAGAGAGGGAATCAGGTGAGAGTCCTGAGCGATCCGGTCACTGTGACAGGGGAACGAGATTCCGAGATCCCATTGTGCTTAGAGTATGAGAAGGGGGAATCGAGTAGCGATCCTGGAGCCAGGAAACCTGCTTAATATGGCGAGGTGAGCCTTCCGTGTAAAGTGTACAGCCACTTCTGAAATAATCCGCAATTTCAGATGCGTATCTGCAGGACAGATGCTTTTTATGGAATCCGCCTGTTCATTTGAATTATGCATGATTAAATGGCAGGCGATTTACTCTGGTGATTCGTTCCCTCCGCGCACTCAAGAACGGATATTGCAAGCTGGAGTAAATCGCACCCCCTTACAGCAGGAGGATTTTACAATGAAAGAGAAGAAGCAATTTTGGGAGGACAAGGAGTTCTCTTTTTTTTGTCACAAAAAATGCGAATATTTTCCCTGTCATGAGACGAAGGACCCGGAGAATTTTAACTGTCTGTTTTGTTACTGCCCGTTGTATGCTCTGGGTGACCGGTGCGGGGGAAACTTTCGTATTCTGGAGAATGGCGTGAAGGATTGTTCCCGGTGCCTGCTTCCCCACAAAAGAGAAAACTTTGGATATGTGACAGGAAAATATCAGGAAATCATGGAACTGGTGAAGAAAAATATCGAGGGAAAAAAATGAAAATTTCTGTTTTGATGGAGAATACGGCGTCTTCAGAGAAATATTTGTGCCGCCATGGACTCAGTTTTTATATTGAGACCAGAAAACATAAGATTCTTTTTGATATGGGGCCGGATGGCGACTTTCTGCAAAACGCAGAGAAAATGAATATTGATTTAAGCCAGGTGGACATTGCGTTTTTATCCCATGGGCATTATGACCATGGAGGAGGACTTAAGGCATTTCTGGAAGTGAATCAGAAAGCAAAGATACATATGCAAAAAGGTGTTTTTGAGAATTACTTTGCTCATGACACCAATCCTGAGAGAATCCGTTACATTGGCCTGGATAAGAGTCTTAAGGGAAATCAAAGGCTGGTGCTGCATGATGGAGATTACCGGATTGACGAAGAACTGGAAGTCTTTGCCGGCGTCACGGGAAGAATCTGTGCTTCGCCTGCTAATGATTCTTTGTTTGTGGAGTCGGAAGGACAGCAGATTTTGGATTCTTTTCAGCATGAGCAGAATCTTCTGATCCACCAGGACGGCAAGAATGCTTTGATCTGCGGGTGCTCCCATAATGGAATGGTGAATATCCTGAACCGGGCGGAGCAGATCATTGGAAAATCTGCGGACTGGGCAGTGGGAGGATTGCATCTGAAAGGAATGTATGAGGAAGATCCCGGGTCTGCGGAGCTCTTTTTTGAGAAACTGGCAGACTGCCTGATGGAGAAGCCTTGTGTCTATTACACCTGCCACTGTACGGGGCGGGCTGCCTACGAATATATGAAAGAGAAGATGGGTGAACAGATTCATTATCTTGCCTCCGGAGATGTGGCGGTTCTGTGATTCTGTAAAAAAACAAGACCAGATGAGTGATCATCTGGTCTTGTTTCTTTTTTCACTTGTTTGAGGGGGGAGATAGAGAGTGGTTATTCATCTATCCAAGTAATACTATACAAGATAAATGTGAGCAATTTGTGGCAAATTCATAAAGGATTTAGGAAAATCCTAAAGAAATTCTAAAAACCCGGTTAAAAGAAAATATTTTTCGGTTTTTGGGGCGTATATTGTGTATAAATGAGAAAATTGGGGAAGAATCAGGCAGACACTTTTATGGAACTGGAATGTCTGTCAAAAAAATAGAAAAATTTACACAATTACAGAGGTTTTATTTCATGTCTTGTGCTATAATAGGAGTCAGTTCTATAAAAAGAAGAAAGAGATGTGAGAGGGAAATCAAAATTATGGAAAAGCGAAAAGAATTTATCATTAATTGTACATATTTTGCAATTATTTTATCTGCATCCTTTCTCCTGATTAAGTTCGGGCTGCCGCTGCTCGCACCGTTTGTCATAGGATTTATCCTCGCATATTTTCTCAAGTGGCCGATACGGTTTGTCTCCCGAAAGCTGAAATGTTCCAGGAAGATTGTGGCTATTGTTATGGTGTTTCTTTTCTATGGGACGATTGGCGTGTTTGTTGGAATTGCCAGTGTGAAGGTTTTTTCCACAGTGGGAATGTTTGTGACGAATCTTCCGCAGGTCTTTCGAAGTTACGGGGAGCCGATTCTGGCAGGAATCTTCACCAGGCTGGAACATGCGGTGATCCAGATGGACCCCACACTGCTGGAAGGACTGGATTATGTGTGGGATCAGTTCATGCAGTCTCTGCTGCAGCTGGTTTCCAAGCTGTCGGTGAGCAGCATGGAATTGATATCCGGCATTGCCTCTTCCCTGCCGATGTTGTTTATCAAACTGGTCCTGATGATTATCTCCACGTTTTTCATCGCTGCGGATTATGATAAGCTGGCCGGTTTTTGTATGGCACAGATGAGCAAGAGAGTGCGGAATGTTTTTATTCAGATTAAGCAGTATGTGGTGGGAACTTTGCTGGTATGTATTCGTTCTTATTTGTTGATCATGTCCATCACCTTTGTGGAACTGTCCCTGGGGCTTACGGTGATCAGGGTAGAGAATGCGATCCTGATTGCACTGGGAATTGCTATTTTTGATATTTTGCCGGTTCTGGGAACGGGAGGAATCATGATTCCCTGGGCGGTGATCGCGGCGGTGTTGGGATATTATCCCCTGGCATTGAAATTGCTGGTTCTGTATGTGGTTATCACCATCATTCGAAATATCATAGAGCCGAAGATTGTGGGCAGTCAGATCGGCTTGCATCCGGTGCTGACTCTGGTGAGTATGTTCGCCGGGGTACAGCTTCTGGGTGTGGTGGGATTGTTCGGATTTCCGATCTTACTGTCACTTTTGAGATATTTAAACGATACAGGTACCATTCACCTCTACAGGAGAGTGGGAGAGAAAAAGGAGGAAGAAAATGAGTATTAAGGATTCCATCAGAAAAGTGAATGCAGCTTTTCCGGCATTGAGTGTTCTGGAGAACGAGAAGCGGAATCAGGCTCTGCGCCTGGCAGGTGAGACGCTCATGGAGAGAAAAGAAGAGATTTTCGCAGCGAATGAAAAAGACCTGGCAGCGGCAAGGGAGGCAGGACTGGATGCCCCTATTCTCAAAAGACTGGAATTCAATGAACAGAAGCTTAAAGAAGTAGTCAGCGGTCTCCATGATCTGAGCACACTTCCGGATCCGGTGGCACAGGTACAGATGGTGCGGGAACTGGATGAGGGCCTGACGTTATATCGGGAGAGTTGTCCCATCGGAACCATCGGGATCATCTTTGAGTCCAGACCGGATGCCCTGGTCCAGATTTCTGCTCTTTGCATGAAGAGCGGAAACTGTGTGATTTTAAAGGGCGGAAGTGAAGCTCTTTATACCAACCGTGTTCTGTTCTCCATCATGCACGGCGCGGCTGTTCAGGCTGGATTCCCGGAGGACTGTATGCTGCAGCTGGAGGGAAGAGAGGCAGTGGGAGAGCTGCTGGAATGTGATAAGTATGTGGACCTTGTGATCCCCAGAGGTTCTAATTCGTTCGTTCAATATATTATGAACCATACCAGAATTCCGGTGATGGGACATGCAGATGGAATCTGTCATATTTATGTGGATAAGGATGCGGATCTGGATAAGGCGATTCCGATTCTGGTGGATGCCAAGACCCAGTATGTGGCAGCCTGCAATACGATGGAGACTCTCCTGGTGCACAAAGATGTGGCAGAACAGCTTCTTCCCAGACTGAAAGAGGCATATGATGAGAAAAATGTGGAGCTTCGGGGAACTGAGGAGGTCCAGAAAATTATCTCCTGCAATCCGGCCACAGAGGAAGATTTCAAAACAGAATACACCGATTATATTCTGTCAGTGAAGCTGGTATCGGATGTCGCTGAGGCGGTTGACCATATCAATACTTATGGATCTCACCATACCGACTGTATTATCACAGAAAACCAAAAGACAGCGGACTGGTTCATGAAGATGGTGGATTCCGCAGGTGTTTATCAGAACTGCTCCACAAGGTTCGCGGACGGATACCGCTATGGATTCGGAGCGGAAGTGGGAATCAGCACAGGAAAGATTCATGCCAGAGGTCCCGTGGGACTGGAGGGCCTGGTGACTTATAAATATAAACTGTATGGAAGCGGACAGATTGTGGCGGATTATGCGTCGGGCAAAAAACAATTCCATTTCAAGGATCTGAAACCGGAAAAATAAAAGAAAAATGCGTTTGGCTTAGGGATGAGCCAGACGCATTTTTTTTCTGCAGATCGGAACTATAATATTTTCCTCATTTCCATATTTTTTGCACTGTGAATTGTGATATTTAAAATATAAAATAGACGGGAAAAATCAGTTTACAGAGCGGAGACAATCAGAGATGGAAATGAAAAACAGAGAAGTGATAAAGAATTTTTTACAGGAAATGGAAGAAAAGGCAGCGGACTGCCGGCAGTTGTGGGAACAATTTTCCCGCTGTTTTCTCAACACCCTGGAGACAACCATGAAGATTATGGATGACGGAACGGTGCATGTGATCACCGGCGATATTCCTGCTATGTGGCTTCGGGATTCCACAGCTCAGATCCGTCCTTTTCTGTTCCTGGCAAAGGAAGACGAGGAGATGAGAAAGCTGGCGGCCGGACTTGTGAGAAGACAGTTTTTCTATATCACACTGGATCCCTATGCCAATGCTTTCAACGACAGCCCCAACGGGGCATGCTGGGAGAAGGATGATCCTGAGCCAAGTCCCTGGGTGTGGGAGAGAAAATTTGAGGTGGATTCCCTGTGTTATCCACTGCAGCTTGCCTGGATGCTGTGGAAAAATACCGGATGTACGGAACAGTTCGGTGGATATTTTACAGAAGGGGCGAAGAAGATTCTGGAGGTATTCCGGACGGAACAGAACCATGAGGAGAATTCTTCCTACCGGTTCAGAAGAAACAGTTATTTTAAGGATACGCTGTCCCGGGATGGGAAGGGTGCTTTGGTAAAACCGGATACCGGTCTGATCTGGTCGGGGTTCCGGCCAAGTGATGATGCCTGTACCTACGGATATCTGATTCCTTCAAATATGTTCGCGGTGGTTGTGCTGGGATATCTGGAGGAGATTGCCAGGGAAGTTCTCAAAGATGAGGAGATGGAGCGGGAAGCTGGTTGTCTGAGAGAGCAGGTACACGCCGCGGTGGAGGAGTATGGACGCACAAAGACGGAAGAGTTTGGAGTGGTGTATGCCTATGAGGTGGATGGCTATGGCATGTTTTGCCTGATGGATGATGCCAATGTGCCCAGTCTTTTGTCCATGTCTTATCTGGGATATCCGGCGGATCCGGATACGATGGAGCGCACAAGGAGGATGCTCTTAAGCGAGGCTAACCCGTATTATTACAGCGGGAAGGCGGCAGCTGGAATCGGAAGTTCACACACATCCTCAAGGTATATCTGGCCGATTGCCCTGGCCATTCAGGGCCTGACAGAACCTTCCCGCAGCGAAAAGCAGAAAATTCTTGAAACTCTCGCGTCCACCACAGGAGGAACAGGGCTGATGCATGAAGGGTTCTGTGTGGATGATCCGAAGCGGTATACAAGAGAATGGTTTTCCTGGGCAAACGCCATGTACATGGAACTGTTTCTTGATTTTCTCGGGTACAGACTGGAAATTTGAGAGACGTCTTTGGTGAAACATAGAATTTTTACACTAAACATAGAAATTGGAAAATTGTTTGAAGGAAAATCTTCCGTTACAATAGAGAAAGAGGAAAAGGTAGCACATATAGGAGGTACTTATGTTTCTAACAGAGAGAAAGCTTGACAGAAGGATCAATGAGATCAGAGAATATAGTTACAGAGAAGTCAGCACCCTGGGAGAGTTTGCGGCATGTGAGGACAAAGAAAAAAGCATAAACCCCCAGGTGCCCACACAGTTCGAGGGATGGGATAAGATTTGTGTCGGGGACAGATGGAGCGGCCGTGACCGTTACTTGTGGCTGCACAAAGAGATCCAGATACCGGAATCCTGGAAGGGAAAAAGAGCTGTCGGTATTTTCGATTTCGGAAAGACTGGCGCCGGCAACAATTCCGGATTTGAGGCAATGTGTTATATCAATGAAAAACCCTATCAGGGCGTGGACGTCAACCACAAGGAAGTGTTCTTCCCGGAGGAACTGTACGGAAAGACCTTCCGTCTCACCTTCAGACTGTGGTCCGGACTGGAAGGCGGCGGTGTTCCTGCGCCGCAGGAGCACATGATTAAGCGTGCGGATCTGGCATATCTGGATGAGAAAGTGGACGATTTCTATTATCTGGGAGCGATGGTTCTGGACACCGTACAGAATCTTGCCGACGCGGAGCCAGTGAAATATGAGCTGAGAAATGCTCTGGATCAGGCATGCAAGTGTATCGACTGGTCTTATCCTGGAAGTGAAGAATTTTATGAGTCTGTGCATCAGGCGGATGATCTGCTCAATGAGAAGATTGACGGGATGAAGAAGGACTCTTTGGTGAAAGTAAAATGTGTGGGCCACACGCATATTGATATGGCCTGGCTGTGGAGACTGAAACATACTCATGAGAAAGCATCCCGTTCCTTCTCCACAGTTCTGAGAATGATGGAAATGTTTCCGGAGTACATCTTTTTGCAGACTCAGCCTCAGCTGTATGCCTACATCAAAGAAGATTTTCCGGAGATTTATGAGGAGATCAAAAAGAGAGTACAGGAAGGCCGCTGGGAAGTGGACGGCGGCATGTGGGTGGAAGCCGACTGTAATCTGACCAGCGGAGAATCCCTGACCCGTCAGATTCTGATCGGAAGCAAATTTATCAAGGATGAGTTCGGCAAAGAGGTGGAATATCTCTGGCTTCCGGATGTGTTCGGCTATTCCTGGGCCCTGCCGCAGATTTTGAAAAAATCCGGAATTGATATGTTCATGACCACCAAAATCAGCTGGAATCAGTATAACCGTATGCCGCATGACACATTTAAGTGGAAAGGAATTGACGGCAGTGAGGTGCTGACTCACTTCATCACCACACCGGAGCCATGGAATGAACCAGGATCCTGGTTCTACACATACAATGGACTTCTGACTGCGAAGACGGTCAAAGGTGTGTGGGATGCTTACAGCGAGAAAGAGATGAATCAGGAACTTCTGATTTCATATGGCTATGGAGACGGAGGCGGCGGAGTCAACCGTGATCTGCTGGAGAGAAGACGCAGAATCGATAAGATTCCGGGACTTCCTTCTCTGGAGACTTCCACAGCGGGAGAGTTCTTCCGTGATCTGAAAGAGACTGTGAAAAATACAGACCGCTATGTACATACCTGGGACGGAGAGTTGTATCTGGAATATCATCGTGGAACTTACACCAGCCAGGGATATAATAAGCGAATGAACCGGAAGATGGAACTGCTCTACCGCAAAGCGGAATGGCTGACTGCTATGCATGCGGTTCAGAGCAAAAAACTGGAACTGGCAAAGCAGGAGAAGTTGACAGAGGGATGGAAATTGATTCTCACCAATCAGTTCCATGATATTATTCCAGGCTCTTCCATCCATGAGGTATATGAGGATTCCCGCAAAGATTATGCGAAAGTAGAGGCAATCGGAACGGAAGTGATCAATGATTATTTCCAGGACAGCCTGGACGAAGCAAAAGATGTGTGGACCGTATACAATGACTCCGGATGGAACCGGGATGAGA
Organism: Candidatus Blautia intestinigallinarum; assembly: GCA_019112635.1. Classification (GTDB taxonomy): domain Bacteria; phylum Bacillota; class Clostridia; order Lachnospirales; family Lachnospiraceae; genus Blautia_A; species Blautia_A intestinigallinarum. The sequence goes on from DXIX01000013.1 coordinate 32,931, forward strand.
TTGTAGCGATTCCTGCGGCAAAAGCCGGAAAGTTCGTGGACGGAGATGGAAATGTCCTGGAGACACAGTGCGAGAAAGATGTCACATATGTTCAGGTGAAAAATGTGCCTGCGATGGGACACCGGGCAGTCTTCTTCCGCGGAGAAGATCAGACAGGGGAAGAGACATCCGTTTCTCCTTTTAAGGTGGATGGACGTAAGATCGAGACTCCTTTTTATCAGATGATCATCAATGAGCAGGGACAGATTGAAAAACTGTACGACAAAGAGTACGGCAGAAATGTATTGGCACCCAATGAGAGAGGCAATGTGCTTCAGATGTTCGAGGATAAGCCACTTGATAATGACGCATGGGATATTGATATTTATTATCAGCAGAAAATGCGGGAAGTGACAGATCTTGTCAAATGAGAAGTCAAAGAATGCGGTTCTCTCAGACTGGTGATCGGTCTGATGTGGAAATACATGAATACCACCATCGAGCAGGATATGGTGCTGTATGCCGCAGACCGGAGAATTGACTTCCGTACAAAGGTGGACTTCCAGGAGAGACAGCAGCTTCTGAAAGCAGCGTTCCCGGTGGATATCCGGACCACTTATGCGACTTACGATATTCAGTATGGTAATGTGCGCAGACCAAACCACTGGAATACAAGCTGGGATCAGGCAAGATTCGAGTCCGTTGGGCACAGATTCGCAGACCTTTCCGAGAGAAACTACGGTGTGGCCCTTTTGAATGACTGCAAGTATGGTTACGATGTGAAAGGCAACCTGCTCAGACTCTCACTGCTGCGTTCCGGAAAACAGCCAGATCATATTCAGGATGTGGGAGAGCATGTATTTACTTATTCCCTGCTTCCGCATACAGGTGATATTGTCAGCGGCGGTGTGGTGGTATCCGCCCATGCACTGAACAACCCGATGCTGATTTGCGAGGGAAAAGAAGAGAAGACAGAAGACACATTTATGACGATAGATAATCCACAGGTGGAGATCGATGCGGTGAAGAAGTCAGAGGATGGAAAATATCTTGTGGTACGTTTCCATGACTACGCAGGATCCAGCCAGAAGGTGACTGTGAAACCGAACTTCTGCTTCCGCAGTTGGTCGGAGGGAGATTTGAGAGAACGCAGAATCGGTGAGATCTGTGGAGATGATGAAGTGACGATGACACTTCATCCGTATGAGATTAAAACAGTGCTGTTTGAGTTTTAAGATCGGTGAAAGGAGAAGACATATGTTTGGAGAGTTGTTCCATATAGAAAAGATTCTAGAGGTATGTGAGAGAATTTTGTATTTTCTGAAAGTTAATATTTTATTTTTGCTCAGCAATATCCCGGTTCTGCTGTTTTTCCTCTTCGTGGGAATTACCAGCGTAAGGGAATACCTTCCGTTCTTTCTGTTGTGTCTTCTCCCGGTGGGACCGGCATTCTCAGCAGTGCTGTTCGCCATGAACCGTATGCTTCACGGGACAGAGACCAGTGTCTGGAAAGATTACCGGACCGGATATACTGACGAGTTCGGCAAGAAGATTTTCCTGGCGGCAATCCAGATGGTTCTCCTTTGGATCTTCTGGACCAATGTGGAGTTCTTCAGTTTTCAAATGCCTTTTTTGCCACTGATGATTTTCTTCTTTCTCCTATTTGCCGGGACAGTATTAATGACACCCAACCTTTATCTGCTGGCATCCAGATATCAGATGGCTGTGAAGGATTATCTGAGGGGAGCGGTTCTTCTGACAATTACAAAGCCGATATTGACATTCGGCAATCTCGTGGCGGCGGTATTTGTTTTGATGCTGCTGGAGATTAAGGCCGGAACAGTTGTTCTGTTCATGGCGAGCATTTATGGATTTCTGGTTGTTTTTATGAACCAGAAAGTGCTTCGCCTGTTGGACGAGCAGGCAGCCGGCGCAGAAAATTAGAGAGCTTAATGCTCTCTTTTTCTGCATGTATGATATAATGTTATATATTTATCGATTTGAAGAGAGACAAAGAGTTATGAAAAACAAAAAACCGAGACAATTGTATTTGAAACTGTTCTGGACGTACATTGCGATTGCCTTTTTTATTGTACTTTCTCTGACTGCATACTTTATCAGTGCTCTGGTGAGAGATACTCTGCACAGCCGGCAGGAGAATGGGCAGAAGATGGCCAGGGAGGCAGCGGCACTGGTGGAGAATTATGCGGATACGGTGGACTATCTGTTCAGTGAGCTCTACCGGGATGAACAGGAGCTGGGGGATGTGCTTGCGTTTCTGAATATGGCCCCGGATGAGTATCAGGAGTATTCTCTGAATGAGTATTCCCAGTCCAACAGTCTGCAGTACAGAGGAATCCAGCTGTTTGTCACCCATGCGTTCGAGGCTTATCCGAGAATGGAGAGAATCGAGTTATTGAGTCTGGGAGAGGAGCAGGTTACTTCTTTTCTGCCGGAAAATGAGGTGCATCCTTACCGGGATGGAAGCCTTTTGATCAGACAGCTTCAGGATCCTGACTATGTCCAGGAGGGCAAGCTTCAGTTTGTTCGAAATATTCTGGATCCCGATACACTGAAGCAGGAAGGTGTTCTGGTGTTCACTTTTCCCTTTGAGGACCGTATCCAGGAACTGGTAGAGGGCAGTGACTATATGGAACTGGCTGTCACAAAGAATAACGAGACCCTGGTGTGTACATCGGGGGAGATCACCGGCTGGGAAAGTCTGACCGAGAGCGGTGTGTCGAGGCAGCAGATTCCCGGAACGGATGTCTATAAAGAGCAGGAAGAAGAATACCAGATCTATGGAATTTTGAACCGGAAGGCTGCGTCTATGATTTCCCCCACTGCTTTTCTGGCTGTCGCAGGGGTGGGACTGGCGATTTTTGCCTGCGGAGTTTTCTGCATCAATATTTATATCCGGCATCTGACAGACCGGGTGGATGTGATTCTCTCAGGTATGCACCAGGTGACAACAGGAAATCTGCAGGTTCGCCTCAAGGTACGGGAAAACGGGGATGAGCTGGATATGATTTCCGGCAATTTTAATGAGATGTGCAGAAAATTGGATGACTATATTCAGAAGAGCTATCTTGCTGAGATTGAGAAGAAGAATGCGCAGCTCCAGGCTCTGCAAAGTCAGATCAATCCGCATTTTCTGTACAATACGCTGGAGGCAATCCGGATGAAGGCAATCTGTAATGGAGATAAGGATGTGGGAAAGATGCTCTACAGCATGTCGGTATTATTCCGAAGCCAGCTCAAGGACGCAGACTGGATCCCCATCAGACAGGAGCTGGATTACTGCAGGCAGTATCTGGAATTATTTGAGTACAGATACAATGGAATTTTCACATATCAGATCGACTGTCCGGAGGAATTGCTGGAGCAAAAAGTGATCAAGTTTATTCTGCAGCCGATTGTGGAGAACTATTTTGTACACGGGATCCGAAGACAGGATCAGGATAATGAGATCAGCATCCGCGTCCGGCGCGCGGAAAAAGGAATTGTGTTTCAGATTATTGACAACGGCACGGGTATGGAGACAGCTCAGATGGAACAGAAAAACAGGGAACTGAGACAGAATGAGTATCGAAAAACACAATCCGTGGGAATCGAAAATGTAAACAGAAGAATAAAAGCAGTTTACGGAAACGGCTATGGAATCATACTGGAACATGCAAGAGGCGGGGGCCTTTCCATGACTGTCATGGTGGGAATGGAGAAAGAAAAATGAAAAAAAGGGTAATGCTGGTAGAGGACGAGGAATTTATCCTCCAGGGAATCTTATGTATCGTGGACTGGAAAACCATCGATATGGAGGTGGCATACACGGCACACAACGGAAAAGAGGCGTTGGAGAAATTCAGGGAAGATCCGGTGGATATTATCGTGACGGATGTGGAGATGCCGCTGATGGATGGATTGGAGCTGATCCGGGAGATACGAAAAAGCAATAGGCGGGTCAGATGTCTGATATTGTCCGGATACGACGAATTTGAGTACGCCAGGACGGCACTCAGTCTGGATGTGGAGCGGATTTTCGGGGAGATTCAGAACCAGATCGAGAGCGAGAGCGGAATTATGACCTTTCTTGCCGCAGGGAACGGAATTCATTCCTATGAGGAGCTGCCGGAGAGCTATCAGAGTATGAATCATCTTCTCAGGTACCGGATCATGACGGGATGGGGAAGATGTGTCAGTGCGCAGAGCATTGCCCGAAAGGGAAATACAGGGATCAATGTGGATCTTGCCTATCTGCGCAAGAAGATTCTGGAGAAGGATCAGGACGGCGCTTTGCAGTATCTGGAGGAAGTCTTCGTGGGACTGGTGGAATCGGGATCCGACATTGATGCGGTATATCAGAATGCCCTGAAAGTTGTGCTGCTGCTTCAGGACATAAAGTCCGAATACAAGATCAGCGACTCCAAGACGGTGAGGAGCCTCACAGAGATTTTTGACCATATCTATCAGGTGGAGGATATCGCAGGTATGAGAACCGTGCTTGTCCTGGAAATCTCAGCGGTGATCATGGCCCTCCACACGGAAGACTCCCATTACACACCGGTGATCCGGGAGATTTTGAGTTATATCCAGGTGAATTACAAGGAGGATCTGAGTCTGAAGATTCTCTCCTATAAGTATCATATGAATGCATCCTATCTGGGACAGATTTTCCAGAAGGAAGTGGGGTGTTCCTTCAATCAGTATCTGAGCAATCTGAAGAACGAAAAAGCGAAGGACATGATCCTCAATACCAATATGAAGATCAACGATATCGCGAAAGAAGTGGGATATCTGGACACCAGTTATTTTTACCGTAAATTCAAACAATGTTATGGGGTGTCCCCTGCATCCCTCAGAGGTATGAAAAAGTATTAAAAAAGTGGAGAAATTCTTGTTCTGTGAAAAACAGTGTGAGAATTTCTCCACTTTTTAGGTGAAATTTTCCTAGAAAATGTGCAACGAATCTATAAGTTTTCGACTGGGAGAAACCGGGGGTTTTCACGTATAATATTCCTGTAGTAAGAACGCAGGGATGACGGCCGGCAGTTATCTGTGCGAAGAGGAGGTTGCGAAGTGAAAGAGAAGAAACAGGGGAATCCTGAAAAAAAGAAAAAGCAGGGGTTTCTGACAAAACTGAAAATGAACAAAGAACTTTTGATTCTCAGCGCACCTGGCGCAGTCTGGTTCCTGCTTTTTGCCTATCTGCCTTTGTTCGGTATCCTGGTCGCATTCAAGCAATACCGGCTGTCCGGTAACTTTTTTGAAAGTTTGATCACCAGCAAATTTGTTGGTCTGGACAACTTCAAATTTCTGTTCAGCAGTGGAGACGCATGGATTATCCTGAGAAATACCGTTCTTTATAACGCGGCGTTCATTATCCTGGGTGTGGTGCTCCCGGTTATTGTGGCGCTGCTGCTGAATGAACTGAGAAACAAAGGAATGGCGAAGATTTATCAGAGTTCCATGTTCCTGCCGTACTTCCTTTCCTGGGTTGTTGTCAGCTACTGTGTTTTTGCCTTCTTAAATCCGGAAAAAGGATATTTTAATTCCATTATTCAACAGTTCGGCGGGGAAGGAATTTCCTGGTATACAGAGAAAGGGCTGTGGCCTTTTATCATCATCTTCATGAGTCAGTGGAAGGGAATCGGCTACAATACAGTCGTGTATCTTGCTTCCATCTGCGGAATCAATAAGACTTATTATGAGGCAGCTGTCATTGACGGTGCCACAAAATGGCAGCAGATGAAATACATCACACTGCCGCTGCTGAAACCTGTCATCACGATTCTTCTGATTATGGCAGTGGGCGGAATCTTCAAATCCGATTTCGGTCTGTTCTATCAGCTCCCGAGAGATTCAGGACCGCTCTATCCGGTGACAAACGTTTTGGATACATATATCTTCCGTGCTCTGCAGACAAATGGTGAGATTGGAATGAGTTCTGCTGCGGCACTGTTCCAGTCTGTGGTTGGATTTATCATGATCATGGGAGCGAACAAGCTGGTGTCCAAGATCGATGAAGAAAATGCGTTGTTCTAACAGGAAGGAGGAAGATCATGTCCATCAGCAAAAGAGAAGAGTGGGCACAGGAGAAAAGGATCAAGAAGATCGAAGCCAAAGAGTGCGAATATAATATGATCAGAAAGCCTACCAATGTTTTGTTTAATGCGATTCTGACCATCTTGTCTCTTTTGAGCCTGATTCCGTTCGTATTTGTAATCATTATTTCACTGACCGATGAAGAGTCCTTAGCTATGAATGGATACCGGTTCATTCCAAAGAAATGGAGTCTGCATGCGTATAAGTATATCATTGACGCGGGCGAGAGCATTATACGAAGCTATGGTGTCACCATCCTTGTGACGGTTGTGGGAACCATCCTCGGCCTGTTCCTGATCGGAACGTATGCTTATGCCCTGTCCAGAAGAACTTATGCATTCCGTTCCTTTTTCACAAAGGTGATCACAGTGCCGATGCTTTTTTCCGGCGGTATGATCGCGAACTACTTGATCGTGACAAAGGTTCTGATGCTCAAGAACAGTGTGTGGGCGCTGATTCTGCCGTTGGCGATGAACTCGTTTAATATCATCGTCATGCGTACATTTTTTAAGACGAGTATACCGGATTCGGTTGTGGAATCAGCTAAGATTGACGGTGCTTCCGAGTGGAGGCTGTTCTTTAAGATTGTCATTCCCATGGCTCTGCCGGGACTTGCCACCATCGGTTTGTTCCTGACACTGGGGTACTGGAATGACTGGTTTAATGCTATGATGTATATCGACAATCAGGATTGGATTCCGCTGCAGTATCTGTTGATTAAGATTGAGAGTTCCATCGACTTTCTTGCAAGCAACAAGTCGCTGATGGGAGTGGAAGGAATCCAGGCGGCAGCCAATATGCCAAAAGAGACCATCAAGATGGCGATTGTCGTGATTTCTACGTTGCCGATTATCTTTGCTTATCCGTTTTTCCAGAGATATTTCGTAAACGGACTTACCATCGGCGCGGTAAAAGAGTAGGGGAATTCTGAGCTTGAAAAAGAATCAGATGAAAAAAAGGAAATATAAATGATAATGGGAGAAGAAAAATGAAATATGGAAAAGTGAAACGTATACTGGCAGGCGGCTGCGCAGCGGTTATGGCTGCCGGACTGCTCTCAGGATGCGGAAAGGAAACCGAGACAAATTCAAACGGTGAAGAGATTGTGGAGCTGACATGGTATCAGGTTGGCGATAACCAGAAGGATGATGAGATGGTTCTGGAAGAAGTCAACAAATATACCGAAGAAAAAATTGGCGTGAGATTAAATATTGTAAAAGTTGGCTGGGGAGATTACAACCAGAAAATGCAGGTGGTGATCAACACTGGTGATGAGTGGGATATGTGCTTCACCTGTTCCTGGACCAACGATTATCTTCAGAATGCTCAGAAGGGTGCCTTCCTTGCGCTGGATGACCTTCTTCAGGAAGAAGGAAAAGAGATGTATGACCAGATCGATCCGAGATTCTGGGAGGCTGCTAAGGTAGGCGGAGAGATCTATGGTGTGCCAAGTGAGAAAGAGATCGGCAGCATGCCAATGTGGGTATTTACAAAAGAATATGTGGACAAATATAATATTCCATATGAAGATATCCATTCTCTGGAAGATCTGGAACCCTGGCTGGCTCTGATCAAAGAGAAAGAACCTGATGTAGTGCCGATGTATCTGACAAAAGATTACTCTGCACCTACTTATATGGATAAAATTCAGGATCCGGTGGGTATCGAGTACGGAGATGACAGTCTGACTGTGAAGAATGTGTTCGACACAGAGAAGATGCAGTCCACTCTGGATACCATGCGTAAGTACTATGAAGCCGGATACATCAACAAAGATGCGGCAACCGCATCCGACGACAAATCTGTGAAACGTTTTGTGACAAAAGGTGACGGACAGCCTTACGCAGAATTGATCTGGGCAAAAGACTTGGGATATGATGTGGTGGCTTCCTCCATTATGGACACTCAGGTGACCAATGCGTCTGCCCGTGGAGCGCTGACAGCGATCAACAAGAATTCCGAGCATCCGGAAAAAGCAATGGAATTCATCAATCTGGTCAATACCGATCAGTATCTGAGAAACCTGCTCAATTACGGTATCGAAGGCGTGCACTGGGAGAAAGTAGATGTTCCTCAGGAAGAGCTGGATGCGGCAGAGGGCAAACCATATATCTATGACTGCAAAGTAAAACTGGATCCGGAGAAATCCAAAGATTACTCCGTACCGTACTATGTACAGGGCGGTCTGTTTAACACATATGTGCTGGACAATGAGCCGATTGACAAGTGGGCAACCTTCAAAGAATACAACGACGCAGCGGAGGAAGCACCATCCTTTGGATTTGACTTCGATCTGAGCAATGTGAGCACCCAGGTGGCGGGCTTCAGGAATGTCCTGGATGAATTCGGTAAATCCTTGTACACAGGAAGTGTGGATCCGGAGGAATACCTGCCGCAGCTTGACAAGAAGATGCAGGCAACCGGAATCAATGATGTCATCGATGAGATGCAGACACAGATTGATGACTGGAAAGCAGAGAAATAAAAATCTATAAGGAAAACAGGGATACAATGACTGAGAAAGCGAAAATCATGAGGAAGGTGGGAAATCTGCACCAGCTCGTGGATGTGGTACCTGTGATCTACCAGGAAGGCCGGGCGGACAAAATGTCTGCCTGGCAGGTGAAAAATGGCCCTTTGCAGTTTACGGTAATGAAAGATAAATGTCTGGATCTCTCCGAGTTGTCTTACCGGGGAATCAATTTCAGTTTTCTGTCAAAGCCAGGGCTGCAAGGAAGAAACCACTATGACACCAACGGGGAAGAAGCATTGCGCAGCATTATGGGAGGAATGCTTTTTACCTGTGGTCTGGAAAATATCTGCGCGGTTTATCAAAAAGACGGCAAAGAGTATCCCATGCATGGAAGGATCCGGACAACTCCCGCAGAGCACACCGGTGTCTCTATGCAGTGGGAGGGCCAGGAATGCCAGATCACCATCCAGGGCGAGATGCGGGAGGCAGAACTCTTTGGGGAGAACCTTCTGTTAAAACGTACGATTACCACGACGTACCCGGGAAAGGAGATTCATATCCAGGACGTGATTGAGAATCAGGGATATGAGCGGGTGCCGATGATGCTTTTGTATCATTTCAATGTGGGATATCCTTTGTTGGATGAAGGTACCCGGATTGTCATTCCCTCCATGCACACAACACCCAGGGATGAAGATGCTGCCAGACAGATGGACTGCTGGGACACCATGGAAGCCCCGGTGGACGGCGAGGCAGAGGCAGTTTTTCTGCATGAGATGAAGGCAGATGCCGGGGGGATTGCGCGTGCGGCCGTCATCAATGAGAAGCTGGGACTGGGAATCTGCCTGGAGTATGAGAAGAAGAATCTTCCATATTTTATGGAGTGGAAATCAAGGGCCAGCGGAGATTATGTTGTAGGGTTGGAGCCCTCAAATTCCAGTGTATACGGGAGGGCGTTCCACGAAAAACAGGGAGACCTGCATATGCTGGATCCCTTTGAATCAGAGACCATGAACCTGACACTTAAGATACTGGAAGGTCAGGAATTATATGAATTGCAGACAGGAGAATCAGTATGAAACGTTCAAAAATCAATGCAGTAATCAAGGACATGGAAGCGTTAATCAAAAAACAGGGATTCGAGATTCCGCCATTCTGTAACTGGACACCGGACGAATGGAAGACGAAGAATCATGAGTATGATGAGATCCGGGATAATATGCTTGGATGGGATATCACTGACTATGGTCTTGGAAAATTCGACGAAGTGGGATTTGCTTTGATTACAATCCGTAATGGAAATGTGAAAGATGACAGATATAAGAAACCTTATGCTGAGAAACTTTTGATGGTAAATGAGGGACAGATGGCACCTATGCATTTCCACTGGAATAAGATGGAAGACATTATCAACAGAGGCGGTGGAAATGTTCTGATTACCGTCTACAATTCCACTCCGGACGGAGAGTTCGCGGATACAGATGTGACAGTGCACAGTGATGGAAGAACTTACACAGTGCCGGCAGGAACACAAGTACGTCTGACGCCAGGTGAGAGCATTACCGTTACTCCGTATCTGTATCATGATTTTCATGTGGAGGAGGGAACAGGAGCTGTTCTCCTCGGAGAAGTATCTATGTGCAATGACGATGAGAATGACAACCGGTTCTATGAGCCCATCGGAAGATTTCCGACGATCGAGGAAGACGAGCCGGCCTACCGCCTGCTCTGCAACGAGTATCCGGCTGCACAGGAATAAAGAGAAAAGAGAGAAAGAGCTGATGAGAGAGATTCAATCAGCTCTTTTCAGTTTCAGGGAAAGGGAAGAGTATGATTACGACAGAATTGAGAAAAGACTGGAGAATGCGCTGTGTGGGAGAAGAGGAATGGATTCCGGCTGTTGTACCGGGAAGCGTGTACACCGATCTTCTGAGAAACGGCAAAATAGAGGATCCTTACTGGAAAGACAATGAGGATGCAGTCTGCGCGCTGATGGAGAAAGACTATGAATATGAGTGCAGATTTCTTCCGGAGCGTGAGATCCGGGAGAGCGACCGCAAAGTGATTCAGTTTGAGGGGCTGGATACCTGTGCGTCAGTCTTCCTGAATGGAAGTCTGCTGGGAGAGCCCTGCAATATGCACCGCATCTGGGAGTATGATGTGACAGAGCTGCTGGAGCAGGGAGAAAATGTGCTGAGAGTTCAGTTCCACTCTCCTCTGAAATATATTGCTGAGGCGTATAAAAAATATGGAAATATCGGAAATGATGATACTTATGAAGGATTTATGCACCTTCGAAAAGCTCACTATATGTTCGGATGGGACTGGGGAGCACACCTCCCGGATGCAGGAATTTTCCGTAAAGTATGTCTTCTGGGAATCACAGAGGGACGGATTCAGGATGTCTATGTCCGACAGAGACATGAGGAGGGGCGAGTACGCCTTTTGGTTGAGGCGAAAGGAATCTGTAAGAACTGTGACGGAAAAGTAGACTGGCAGGTGGCAGTGACTGCTCCGGACGGGGAAATCGTTCTGGCGTCTCTGGACCGGACAGAGTGTTACCGGGAAAAAGGAGAAGAATGGTATACGGTGACCGGAGAAGGGGAGATCATCATAGAGAATCCCCAGCTTTGGTGGCCGAATGGACTGGGAGATCAGCCCCTTTACCATGTGGAAGTCTCTTTGGGATCCTCACAAGAAGTATACGACAGTTGGAGAAGACGGATTGGTCTGCGCACCATGACTGTGGTGAGAAAGAAAGATCAGTGGGGAGAAAGTTTTGCCCATGAAGTGAATGGTGTCTGCTTCTTTGCCATGGGAGCCGACTATATTCCGGAAGAACATCTCCTGGGAAAGAGAAGTGAGAAGAGGACGAGACGCCTTTTGGAGGACTGTCGTCTGGCAAACTTCAATTCGATTCGTGTCTGGGGAGGAGGGTTCTACCCGGATGACTGCTTCTTTGATATCTGTGATGAGCTGGGTCTGGTGGTTTGGCAGGACTTTATGTTTGCCTGCTCGGTGTATGAGCTCACAGAGGAGTTTGAAGCGAATATCCGTCAGGAATTCATCGACAATGTTCAGAGAATCCGCCATCATGCCTGTCTGGGACTGTGGTGCGGAAACAATGAGATGGAGATGTTTGTGGATGAGAGGTGCTGGGTGACAAAGCCCAGTGAAGTGCGGGACTATCTGTTTATGTATGAACGGATTATTCCGGAGATCTTAAAAAAATACGATCCGGAGACTTTCTATTGGCCGGCAAGCCCGTCATCCGGGGGATCCTTTGACAATCCCAATGATCCGGATCGGGGAGATGTTCATTATTGGAAAGTATGGCATGGAAACCGACCATTTTCTGAATACCGGAAACATTTCTTCCGGTATATCTCAGAGTTTGGTTTTCAGGCATTCCCGGCAAAGAAGACGGTGGAATCATTCACAGATGATCCACAGGATTGGAATATCTTTTCCTATATTATGGAGAAGCATCAGAGAAATTATGGTGCCAATGGGAAAATTATGAATTATATGCAGCAGATGTATAGATATCCTACCGATTTTGAGACGGTAATCTATGCGTCCCAGCTGCTGCAGGCAGACGGTATCCGTTATGGAGTGGAACATTTCAGGAGAAACCGGGGAAGATGTATGGGAGCGATTTACTGGCAGCTGAATGACTGTTGGCCGGTGATCTCCTGGTCCTCCATCGACTATCATGGCAGATGGAAGGCTCTTCATTATTATGCAAGACGGTTCTTCGCTCCAGTGCTGGTATCCTGTGAGGAAGAAAGCTGGATGACGCAGGAGGCAAATATGAACCGGCAGCATTTTGAATTTGAAAAGTCTGTGCGTTTTAATGTCTCCAATGAGACAAGATCTGAGAAAAAAATTCTTCTGAAATGGCAGATTCGGAATGCGAAAGCAGAGATTCTGATGAGCGAAGAGATGGACCTGGAGGTTCCTGCCCTGTCCGCCGTGTGGACGGGAAAAGTTCTTCTGCCGGAGATCAATGTCTTTGATGAGTATGTCAGCTTCCAGGCTTATGAGTATCCGGGTGTGTGTACAAAAGAAGATGATTCGGTTTACGAATACGGGAAGATTGCAGATGGAACTGTGATTTTCTCCTATCCCAAGTATTTCCGCTATGAAGATCCGCAGCTGGAGGCAGAGGTGCAGGGCGAGTGGATTACCGTCCGTGCCAAAGCCTATGCAAAGAGCGTGGAGATCCAGAATGAAAATGAGGATATGGTGCTGAGCGATAATTATTTTGACATGAACGCAGGGGAGAGAAAAGTGCGGATTCTGCGGGGAAATCCCACCGGCATCAAAGTGAGAAGCGTCTATCATATTCGTTAGTTTATCCCTGACAAGTAACGACTGTTCACGGTACGATTGGAGTGAATAGTCGTTTACTTTTTAAATCCGGGTTTTTCTGGATAAGTTGGATACGATCTGATGAAAGTAGGCTCTAAATATGGTATAATTGTACTATATTTAGAGCTTGTTCCTTTTGTGAAAGGAACTTTCATTTCAATAACGTGTGCAAAAAGGAGCCCAGATGTTAATTTATGAAGGAACAAAAGATAATTTTTTATCGAGTGTAGAACAGGACACCATTGCGGTGGAAATTGAAAACAATATTTACGAAAGAATGCATCGCCATACAGCGAAGAATGAATTCCGTGCATGGGAAAATTCTATGGAATATATGTATAAAGTTCTAAATGATCAGGATATTCCATCTGATGCAGGAATTGCCATTGAATATAATATTCCACAAACATCCAAGAGAGTAGATTTTCTGATATCCGGTTATGGGAAAAAAGAAGATGCAAATGTCATTTTGATTGAACTGAAGCAATGGGACGAGTTGAAAGCGATTCCGGGGCGGGACGGTTTGGTAGAGACCTATACTGGAAATGCAGTGAGACAGGTAGTGCATCCTTCATATCAAGCTTGGTCATATGCCATGTTGATTAGTGATTATAATGCTTCTGTACAGGAAGGAATGATTTCCATATTTCCGTGCGCTTATTTGCACAATTATAGACGGCATGATCAGGATCCCCTTGATGCTGAACAGTATGAAACTTATCTGGAAGATGCTCCTGCATTTACCCGCGGGGAAGTGACAAAGCTGAGAGAATTCATTAAGAAGAGTATCCGTACAGGTGATAATAAGGAATTGATTTATAAGATTGACTCGGGACGTATTAGGCCATCAAAAAGTCTTCAGGATTCCATTGCAAAAATGCTGCAGGGCAACCGTGAGTTTATTATGCTGGATGAACAGAAGGTGGTTTATGAAGATATTCTGAATAAATCCAGACAGTCTGTCAAGGATGATAAAAAACGGGTTGTGATTGTAAAGGGAGGGCCGGGAACAGGCAAGAGCGTAGTAGCGGTAAATCTCCTTGTTGAATTGACAAAAGAGGAACAGTTTTGCCAGTATGTATCTAAAAATTCGGCACCAAGGAATGTGTATCGGAAAAAATTAAAAGGAAGTATCAGAAAAAGCAGTGTCGATAATATGTTCAAAGGTTCCGGTATTTACACAGAAACTAATAATAACATGATTGATACGATACTTGTAGATGAGTACGATATAATAGGACAAGTCAGAAGAAGACCGATTTTAAAGGCTTCCTGACCAAGTCCTATTTTTTTTGACCTGTTACTGGAAGGTTGAGATGTGAGGACGGCGCCGAATTTACAATCGAATACCTGCACTGCGAAGGCGGAGGGGTTCCAGGCCCCGAATGGACGAGAGATGCCTTCATGAAGGCGGGGTGATGCTATTTTAGCAAAATAGGACTTTAATCTGCAGGGCAGCTATGCTCCCTGGCAGGTTGAGGTCCTTTTTCTTTTCAAAGCGGCTGGATACCGGAAGGGTATCCATGATCAGACAATCAATGGAGGAAATTTGATGAAGAAAAGTAAGGCATACAGAAATATGAAGATTCATGAAACAAGCGGTTACAACTATAAAGCAACGCCAGCAATCGTGCTGAAAGGGCAGTGGCTGAGGGAGTTGGGGTTTGATATCGGCGGATATATTTCTGTCAGCTGTGAGAACGGCAGGATTGTTATTACTCCTGATGCGGAATGGACGGCGCTGAAGGAGGCGGAGGAGTCATTTATCGAGAAGGAGACAAAGCTTTTGCAGAAGAGATTGGCATCAGAAAAGAAAAAGCTGCATGCCCAGTTCGTAGCAGAAAGAATGAAGCAGTATGGCAATGATGAGAAAAAGGAGGCGTGAAAGAATGGGGAAAATCATTATGATCGGAGCAATGAAGGGCGGTGTCGGTAAAACTGTGACTGCGTTCAATCTGGCATACTCCCTGCGAAAATACGGCAAGAAGGTACTGGCTGTGGATTTTGATCCGCAGGCCAATCTGACTACCTGCTTTGGGGTGGAAGATGCTGATGTGACGATCGGAGATCTGCTGATGGCTGCGATTGAGGATGAAGAATTTCCGGAACAGGATACTTATATCCGGGAAAGAAAAGGTGTATATTTTATCCCGTCATCCATCGGTCTTTCTGCAGCGGAGGCGAAACTGAGACTGGAGATGGGATCAGAAAGGATGCTGGCAGCGGTTTTGGAACCGCTGAAAAATGATTATGATTATATCCTGATCGATACTTGTCCGTCTTTAGGGGCGCTGAATATAAATGCTATGGCAGCGGCGGATGAAGTAATCGTAACTGTGAATCCGCAGCTGCTGGCGATGATGGGACTGCAGGACTTCCTTAAAACGGTGAAAAAGATAAAGAGCCGTCTTAACGGAAAATTAGAGATAGCAGGAAT